>JANMYH010000322.1:0-17868 GCA_031381925.1 Burkholderiales bacterium
TCGCGCGACATTGTCGCAAGCCCTCGAGCGCGCCGCCACGGCCCGTGATCGCGCCAACCTCGAGCGCTTCAACATCGCGGCGCCCAAGGCGTTCGGCGTCTCCATGGCCAACATGAGGGGATCGCCAAGCGAGCTGGCCCAAGCCCTTTGGACGAGCGGCGGGTACGAGGCCCGCATGCTGGCGACCCTGGTGGACGATCCGGCCCAGGTGACCGGGGCGCAGACGGACGCCTGGTGCCGCGACGCGGTCAAGGTGGCCCGACGGCTGGCGGCCTCTCCTGAGCGCGCGCCGCGATGGTGGGCAGGGATGCCCTTCGGGTGCTGGGCTAGCCCCCGTCCTTAACTTTACATAATACAAATTATGCGCAATCCCATCACGCATAAGAGATCAGGGAAAGACGTTTTAAACGTCGGCGAGCAACGGCACCCTCCGGCAACCTACTTCATCAGGGCTTCGCGGACGCGGAAGCCGGTCACCAGCTCGAGGGTGCGAGCCGGAAGATCGCGGCAGAGCCCGCGCGCTTCGCTGGAAGTCACGCGCGAGCTGGCACGCTTCTCCTTCAAGTCGAACCTCAGCTGGCGCGAGAAGCACGGCCCCGCCGTGGACTTGGTGAGTACCTCGGTGTCGCTCCATCGCTCCACTGTGAATTGGGTGTGTTGTGACTCGAGCAGTCCCTTGCCGCCGACGAAGGCCACGGACGCCGCCGACTCCACACATTCCATGCGAGCCTTGCGGCACTCGATCGTGGTCGTCACCAACGGCTCTGGCGGCCCGCTCTCGGGCACCCAGGTACCTCGCGTGAGGATGGTGCGGGTGTCGTCGGAACCGCCAGAGTCTTCGAACTGGTAGCTGGGAAGCGCGACCGGTGCCTTGCGTAGCGCGTTCAGCTCGCGCCACGTGAGCCCGGCGAAAATTGCGAGCACAACGATCGTTAGTATTTCGGCGATGCGAATATAACGATGCAGGTTGTCCACCGCAGAACGATAGCCGGTCGCGGCAGCGATGGCAAAGCGGATTCAGGGGCTGTCGAGGATCGCGTCGATATCGCCCGGATCGACCGGCTTGACCAGGTGGCGGTCGAAGCCCGCCTCGCGCGCCCGTTTGCGGTCGTTCTCCTGTCCCCAGCCAGTCACCGCGACCAGCAACGCACGCGAAGTCGAGGAATGTGAACGCAGCCTCCGCGCAACTTCGTAACCGTGGACCTTGGGCATGCCGATGTCCACGAATGCCACTTCCGGGGCGAAATCCTCCGCGGTCCGCAGCGCCTCCGCACCGTCATACGCGATGCGCACGTCGTGCCCGCGCGCCGAGAGGAGCTCGCCCAGGCTCGTGACGAAGTCGACGTTGTCGTCGGCCAGCAAGATGCGCCGGCCGCGCCCCTCCACGCCCGGCTCCCGATCGCCGCGCCCGGCCTCGAGCCGCCCGTAGGTGAGCGGGAGGCGCACGACGAATTCGCTCCCCTTGCCCACCCCGTCGCTCACAACCTCGATCGAGCCGCCGTGGAGCTCGACTAGCCGCTTGGCGAGCGTGAGCCCGACGCCGAGGCCCGCCTGGGAGCGCTCGAGGGAGCGATCGACCTGCATGAACATGTCGAAGATGCTGACCAGCGACTCGGGTGCGAGCCCTATGCCCTTGTCGCGCACCCGGACCACGGCGTCACGTCCCTCGCGCGCCGCGCTGAGCGTGATCTCTCCCTCCGGGTCGCTGTATTTCGCGGCGTTGTTGAGCAGGTTCGAGAACACCTGCGCGAGGCGCGTGCGATCGCCTTCGATGGCGATCGGCTCTGCGGGCAGGTCGATCTCGAAGCGATGCTTGCGCGCGTCGATGAACGGTTTCACGATCTCGACGGCGTCGCGCAGGACCGACTGCAGGTCGAGCACGGACTTGCGCACCGTGAGCTTGCCGGTCGTGATGCGCGAGACGTCGAGGAGGTCATCGACCAGGCGCACCATCTGCACGACTTGCCGCTCCATCATCTGGCGGGCTGCCTTGGCCTTCGCGGGATCGTCGCCCGCGAGGCGCAGGATCTCGAGCGCGTTGCGGATCGGTGCCAACGGATTGCGCAGCTCGTGCGCGAGCGTCGCCAGGAACTCGTCCTTGCGCTGGTCGGCCAGGCGCAGCGCCTCGGCGCGCCGGCCCGATTCGGCGAGCATGTTGTTGAACGACTCCACCAGCTGGCCGATCTCGTCCTCGGTGGTCTTGCGGGCCCGCAGGGAGTAGTCGCGCCTTTCGCGCACTTCCCGCGCGAGTCGTGCAACCTCGAGAATCGGCCCGGTCACCGCGGACTGCAACCATCCGGACACGAGGGCCGCGACCGCAAGGCTCGCGATCATCACGACGAAGAGGATCGTCAGGTAGTCGCGCAAGCGCCCCCAGGGCTGGTAGATCGAGCGCAGGTGCACGGTGCCGATTGGCTCCCCATTCTCGACCACCTTGCGGAAGAGGACGAGCTCGTCGTCATCGATGCGATAGCCGTCGGGGGCGGGGGTCGGAGGGAATTCGGGCGCCTCGGCGCCGGGCTTTACATAGGTGGCGAAGAGCACACCGTCGCGCCCGTAGAGCGCCGCCGCAAGGACTTGCGGGCGCACCCGCATGACCGACAGGTCCTTCTCCGCCGCCTGCCGGTCGCCGAAGGAGAGCGCCGGGGCGCTCGCGCGGGCCAGGACTTCCGCCTGGGTGACGAGGTCGTTGCTCCATTGGCGCTCGTAGGCCTTCAGATCGTAGAGCACCAGGCCGAGCGCGCTCAGGGCGAGCGCGGCGATCGTCGTCGCGAGCGTGAGCACGATCACCTTGATGCGCAGTGACCGGTTGACCGCTTGGCCCAGGTTCATAGCCTGGGCACCACCCGCCGGGCGACGGTCAGCATTCGCGAGCTGATCCTCAGGCCGCTCTTGTCCGCGGAATCCAGGGAGACCTCGAAAGCGATGCGATCCTCCGCCGGAACGAAATTGATGGCGGCTCCGAGCTCCAGGCCACGGTCGACTTCCGTCACGGCGAGCGCTCCCTGCAGATGCGCCGCGCGGGTCAACGCGCGCGCCCCGCCCTCCCCTCGTCCCACGAACAACACGTGCACGCCACGCACCGACTCGGCGTCACGGACCCGGCGAACCAGCACCGCGCGGCCGTTCACGTTACGCCCCGGGACGAGCTTCTCGAGCTCCGCGGCGACCTCGTCGGACCCCGCGATCCCGATCACCACCGGGGAATTGGGTGCGGGAAAAGCGCTCGCCGGCCACTCCACGTAGCCCGAGAACTTGTAGAGGAATGCGGCCTTGACCGCGGGCTCGGTAGCTTGCTGCGCGTGTACGGTGAGTGCCGGCGCCAGTGCCAGGACGGCAGCGAGCCATCTCAGCTTGGCAACGGTGCGGTTCACGGCGTCCATCGCGCCCTCAGGAAAACCGCACGGTCGAAGACGGCCCGGTTCGCGGGCAAACCGAATTCCGAGTGCTCCCGATCTAGCAGGTTGCGGATCTCCAATGCCAGTTCGAGCGAACGCGACACGCGCCACGCTGCCCGGGCATCCACCACGGTGTACGCGGGTATTGCCGGATTCGGCAGCGCGCCCACGTGGCGAAGCGCGACGTCCACCTCGTGGCGAGGCGATAGGTCCCACGACGAGCGCAGCTGCGCGGTGCGCCTCGGGTCGTTTCCGAGCGACGGCAGGCCGCCGAGATCCACCTCACCGGGCTTCACCCAGCGCTTGTGCGTCATGAACGTAGCGCCGCCCGAGAGCCGCCACGTGGAGCTCAGGCGATAGCTTCCCCATCCTTCGACGCCGCTCGTGCGGCCCTCGATGCCATTGGCCAGGATGCGGCCCGGCGGCGAGATGCTTCGCAGGTTCGGAAAATCGTGATGAAACGCGGTGATCGAGAGGCTTCCGGCCGCGGAGAGCTGTGCGCGGTATCCGCCCTCCACGACGTTGGCGATCTCCGACTGGAACGTGTCGTTGCCCATGAGGGCGACGAACGGGGGCGACCCGGGAGCGTTGAGCTCCCGGTCGATGCGCGAGGGCGCACGCACCGAGCGCGATACCGCGCCCCACAGCAGATGGTCAGGGGCGGGCGACCACGCAAGCCGGAGGTTGGGAAGGGCCTCGGTTCCGGAGTAGGGATTGCGCTCGAACTTGAGTCCCAGCGTTGCGCGCAGGCCGGCGCCAAGCAGGATCTCGTCCTGGACGAATATGTTGCTCCAGTCGAGCTTCTTGTCCGCCGGCAGGAACGCGAGGGACGCGCTGTTGGTCACGCGGTCGCGCGAATGGCGATACCCGCCCCCCCAGATGAGGCGGTGCATCGAACCCGCCAGTGCGGATTGCTGGTACTCCACGTCGAACGTATCCAGGACTTCGCTGAAGCTGCCAAGGTGCTCGCGTTCGGCGCGATCGTAGTAGACCTGCACGCGCACGTCGGAGCCCTCGCCGCGGCTTGCACTCCACCGCGCGACCAGGTTGGATCCGGAGGTTTCCCGCAGCGCGGCCGGGTTCTCGACGTCGCCTCGATAGGTATTGCCGAGGACCATGAACTCCTGCCAGTCGAGGCGAAAACCTGCTTGGGCGCGCCGGGCCTCGTCACGCAGCTCCCCGCCCAGGGCGGCGGTGTGCCGATCGCGATCGAAGTACTTCACGTGCGCGCGGAAGTGTCCACCCGTGTTTCCGAGTGCTCCGCCGTAGCGCGCGCCCACGCCCCGCTCTTCCGTTCCCGCCCCGCCGGAAACCAGCAGTCCCTGGGTTCTGCCGGCGGGCAGCGTGATGATGTTGATCACCCCGTTGACCCCGTTGGCACCCCAGAGCGTCGCGGCCGGCCCGCTGATCACCTCGATTCGCTCGATGTTCTCGATCAGGACGTCCTGCGAATCCCAGAACACACCCGAGAAGAGCGGCGTGTAGATCGTGCGCCCGTCGATCAGCACGAGCATCTTGTTGGTCGTTTCCGTGGTGCCGCCGCGAGCGCTCACGGAGTACTGGCTCGAATCGGTGCGTGCCACGTGGAGGTTGGGAGCGAGACGCAGGGCCTCGGGAATCGACGTCGCACCCGAGCTCCGGATGTCCTCGGCGTTGATGACGAAGATCGAAGCCGGCGCGTCGACCAGGCGCTGCGGCCGGCGCGAGGCGGTCGTGACCGTGATCCGGGTCAGCTGCTCGAGGTCGAGGTCGGCGATTTCCGCGACGCGCTGCGGGGCCCCGTGGGCCGGCAGGCTACTGAACGCGGACACCACGACGACCGGGAGAATCAATGAGAGGCGGCGAGACACCCGCGAATTATTCATGGTTTACCCGTACCCGGCAACGGAGTCGTCGGGTCAAGGTGTCCAGGTCGCGCGCAGGCGGACAGTCCGCTCGAGCCCGCGCGCTCGCCGGGCCCGCCGAATTCGGAATGTGCAACGCCCCAGCCCCATGAAAAAGGGGCCCTGAAGGGCCCCGAAGGGGGTCTGCCGGCCTCGTGCTACTTGAATCGGTATCTCAGGCTCGCGTACCAGAAGCGCCCGGTGGGATCGGTCAGTGCCGGGTCGTAACCCACCTGGAAGGACTGGGCCTGGCGGGTGTACGGCGGATCGGTGTCGAAAATATTCTTCACACCCAGCGACAGCGTCAGGTTGCGCAGGCCCGTGTATGCGGCGTTGAGCCCGAAGACGCTGTACGAAGCGACCTCGCGCACGCCGTCCGCGTCGGTGTACCTGCCGACGAACTGCTGGTTCAAGGTGAGCTGCAGCTTGCCCATGGCGGCGGATGCCGACGCGCTGTGCTTCCAGTGCGGAAAGCCGCCGGTGGCACCGCTGCCGATCACCGTGGCCGCGACGCCACCGCCGTACTGACCCGCAAGGCGCTGCGTGGGCTGCCCGATGCTCGTCTGGTCCCACTTCATCAGGTACGTGCCGTTGAAGGCGAGCGACAGGCGTCCCCATCCGAAGGCCGGGAAGCGGTAGGACGCGTTCACGTCCACGCCCTCGGTCTTGAGCTCCGAGAGGTTCACGAACCGCTGCACTCCGAAGTTCACCGGGCACGGCAGGCCCGCGGGGTTGTTGGCGCAGCCCGGGCTATTCGGCGCGTAACGAACGATCAGCCCGCCCGCCTCCGACACCGGGATGTTGCTGAAGATCGGCTCTTCGGCCGGGATGCCGATCACGTTGTCGATCTCGATTCGATAGTAGTCCGCGCTGAAGGAAAAGCCCGGCGACGGCTCGAGCACGAAGCCCGCGGTGAGGTTCTTCGATTTCTCGGGAGTCAGGTCGGGGTTGCCGCCGAGGTTGGTGGTGAATTGCGTATTGCAGTCGCGCGGGCTGCCGGTCTGGGGGCAGCGCACGGGGTCGTCGTAATTCCCGCCGGTCGCGCCGAAGAACGATGGCGTGTTGAGCTCGGGCAGCGAGGGCGCACGGAAGCCCTTGCCATACGAGGCGCGCAGCAGCACCTGCCGGGTGGGGGTCCAGCGCAGCGACACCTTCGGGTTCGTGGTGCGGCCCACGTCCTCGTAGTCGTCGAAGCGCACAGCCACGTTCGCCTCGAAGGTACGCGTCACCGGGATGTTGACCTCGGCGAACGCAGCGAGGATGTTGCGCGAAACCGGCGCCACGGTCGAGATGCTGCCGCCCAGTCCAGGGACGTCGGCATCGCGCACCGTCTGCGACGCGATGAACTCGTACTTTTCCTGGCGCGCAGAGCCGCCTGCGGCGATCGCCAGCGGGCCGGCCGCCATCCGGAAGAGCTCCCTCGATGCTCGGAAGTCGTACTCCGCAGTCTCGCCCTTGGCAGTGATCACCGGCTCGTTGATCAACGCGGCGCGCAGCTCCGCGAGCGCCTCGGGCGTGTTGAATCCGAAGAGGTTGATGCGTCCGCTGTTGAGGATCGGCAGCAGCACCGAGCCCTTCGACCATCCGGCGGTCCAGGTATCGGTCGCCTTGCTCTGAGACCAGTTGACGGCGGTGGAGTAATCCCACGCGCCGAGCTGGCCTTGCAGTCCCACGACCAGGCGCGACTGCTCGATCTCGTTCGAATCGGTGCGCGGGCCCAGCTCGAGGCCCCTCCAGAAGACTTCCAGCGTCTGGCCGTTGACGCCGTTCCGCGTGGCAAGCGCGGTCGGATAGAACGGCGTGCCGGGCGAGGTAGTCACGGGATCACCGGACAGGATGGTCGCAGACGAGATCGGGGGTGGCGAGGAGCGATTGACGCTTTCGGTACGCTGCCACGCACCTTCGAGGAATAGCTCGTGGTTGGGCGAGAGGCGGAACTTCGCCTGCCCGAATGCGTTGTACGACTCCTGCGGAGGGGCGATGTCGATCACGCTCGCGAAATCGAAGCGGCATTGGCCTGCGGTCGCGGCATTGAGCGTCGGAAACGAGAACGGAGACAAGCAGTTCGGATGGGTCGGGTTCTGCGTGGTGCCCGGGGCCCCGTTCTGGCCGGGGATGAAGACGTTGCCCGGGAAGCTGTTGCCCGAGGTGCGGTCGAACACCCCGCCGGGGGCGCCCGGCAGGTACGCGGTGCGGGAGAACGTCCGCTGCGGCGCCTTGATCTCCTGGATCTTGGTGTAGTCGACGGTCGCGAAGACGTTGAAGCGATTCTTGTCGAGGTCGCCGAAGCCCAACGCGCCGCTATAGCGCCGGGTCTTGCCACCGCCCTGCTCCGAGTCGCCGTGGTACGCGTAGGCGTCGATGCCGGTGAAGTCCTTGCGCAGGATGAAGTTGATCACGCCCGCGATGGCGTCGGTGCCGTAGATCGCCGAGGCGCCGTCGGTGAGAACCTCGATGCGCTCGATTGCGGAGAGCGGGATCGAGTTGATGTCGACCATGCCGCCCTGAAACGCCGTGTTGACGAGCCTGCGGCCGTTCATCAGCACCAGCGTGCGCGTGCCGCCGAGCCCCCGCAGCGAAGCGCTGTTGAAGCCGGTGCCCGTCGCCCCGATCCCGCCGCTCATGTTGATGCCGCCGATCGAGGAGTTGGAGCTCAGCCTCTCGATCGCCTCCATCGTGGTGGCGATGCCTTCGCTTTCGAGCTGCTGGCGGGTGATCACGGTCACCGGCAGCGAAGTCTCGCCCTCGATGCGCTTGATATTCGAGCCGGTGACCTCGATCTTCTCGATCTTCTGCGCTTGCTGGGCAAACGCGGCCGGCATCGCGAGCGACACGGCGACTCCCGCGCCGAGCGCGCGCATCACCGTGGCCGACAGACCATTCGTGGTGCACGTCATGGATTTCCCCGTTGTCATTTGTGAAAGTGACGCACGTTAGTCAGCGCGCAGAACCGCCGTCAACGAATTTGCGCGTTCAATCGCCGCTCGGTTGCGCGTGGACGACGCGCAGCGCTGGAAGATGAGGGTTTTCACCAAATTGCTTGGAGATGAACTCCTGGTGCAGCTCGCGCAGCAGTCGCTCGGCCTGTGCGACGAGACCCGCGAGTCGCTGCACGCGGCACTCGAGCTTGAGCATTTCGGGCGTGGCGTTCTCGCGCAGCTCCTCGAACGTCACGGTGCGCTCGCTGGCATGAATCGTGAGCCAAAGGCGCACTGCCTCGGGCGGCACTGCGAGCTCCGCGGCCACTTCCGCAACGCCCCCCTGCCCTGCTCGGATGCGCGCGATCGCCTGCAGCCGATCGCCCAGGTGCACGAAACGCCGGCTGGGCGCCCTCCTCTTTTCAGCTGCTTGCGTCATCGTCCGTAACCTTTCCGAGTTTTTCCTTCAGGAGCGCGATTTCGAGGGTGCGTTGGCCCAGCAATCGCTCGAGGTTGCGCACCTGCAGGCGCAAGTCCTCCAACTGTTGGTCCGACGCTGGGCCGCTCTCGACCTTGGTGAGGTCTGTTCCGAGCAGGTCCTTGTAGGCCTTGCGCCAGTAGTAGAGGACGTTGACCGCGATGCGGTGACGCCGCGCGACGTGCGATGCGGAGACTCCCGGAGCCCGGGACTCGCGCACGATGGCGATCTTCTCCGACAGCGTGAAGCGTCGGTGCGTGCGCAGCGGATCGCGTTCGGTCACGTTTCATCCTCGTGATGAAACGGTAGCGAATGCGGAGTTACGGCGTGTAACGAGTGGTATCGGTGGTTCGAGTTCGATGGCGCTTGATGGTTGCTTAAAGCGCGCCCACAGGGCTCGCCATTGCCATGCCGTACGCCACTCCGGGCGGCACGCTCGCAACGATGCGATCCTTCCCTGCCCTGAGAAGCCAGGCGCTTAGTGGAAGTCGTGACTCGAAGTCGAGAGCCGTCCCAGGAGCGCCGACATGTCCTCGAGGCGTCGTGCAAGGACGTGAACCACCAGGCCCTCGCGCTGCACTTCGCCATGCACCGCGAGCAGCCGCGAACCCAATAGCTCGCGCCGCTGGCGGTCGGCGAGCGCATTCCAGACGATGAGGTTCACGTAGCCGGTCTCGTCTTCGAGCGTGACGAAGATCACCCCGCTCGCGGTGGCGGGCCGCTGGCGGCAGGTGACGATGCCGGCCGTGCGGATGAACTGGCCGTGGCGCGACTGGGCGACTTCCTGCGCACTGCGGATGTTCCTGGTCCTGAGGCGTTCGCGCAGCAGGGCCAGCGGATGGCGCCTCAAGGTCAGGCCCATCGTCGCGTAGTCGCTCACGATATCCTGGCCTTCGGTCGGCATTGCCAGGGCGGGAGTTGCGACGGGAACTGCGGGCATCCCCAGTCGCGTCGCCTCGTCCACTGCAAGGGTCTCCCAAAGCGCCTCGCGCCGGTGGCCCGCTAGGCTCGCCAATGCATCGGCGGCAGCGAGGCAACTCAGGCCATGGCGGTCCAGCCCAGCGCGTCGGGCGAGGTCTTCTGAAGAAGAAAATATCTTATTATTTCGTGCTTTTACGAGATATTTCGCAGAATTCACTTTAAGTCCTTTGATCAATCCTAATCCCAGCCGCACCGCCGGGCGCGAGCCCGTGGTGGGCTCCAGTCGGCTGTCGACATCACTCACCTGCACGTCGGCCGGGAGGACTTCCACCCCATGCCGGCGGGCATCCTGGACGATGGCCGAAGTCGAGTAGAAACCGAGCGGCTGGCTGTTGAGCAGCGCGCACGCGAAGGCGGCGGGCTCGTGGCATTTGAGCCAGCTCGAGACGTAGACCAGCAGCGCGAAGCTCGCGGCATGGGACTCGGGGAAGCCGTACTCCCCGAAGCCCTGGATCTGCTGGTAGATCTGCTCGGCGAACTCGCGCTTGTAGCCGCGCTCGAGCATGCCGTTCACCAGCTTGTCGCGAAACGGCTCGATGCCGCCGCGCCGCCTCCAGGCGGCCATCGCGCGACGCAGCTTGTCCGCCTCGCCGCCGGAGAATCCCGCGGCCACGACCGCGAGTTGCATTACTTGCTCCTGGAAGATCGAGACTCCCAGGGTGCGCTCGAGCACCTTCCTCACGGCCTCGCTCGCGTAGGTCACGGCCTCCTTGCCCTGGCGGCGGCGCAGGTACGGATGCACCATGCCGCCCATGATCGGCCCGGGGCGCACGATCGCCACCTCGATCACCAGGTCGTAGAAGCACGTGGGCTTCAGCCTCGGCAGCATCGACATCTGCGCGCGCGACTCGATCTGGAAGACACCGAGGGTGTCGGCGCGCTGGATCATCTCGTAGACGGCGGGATCTTCCGCGGGGATGGAGGACAGGGTCAATTGGGCCCCCGTCTCCACGGGGGCGACGTCATCCCCGCGAAGCTTGCCCCGGCAATCCTGAAGCCGGGGGCGGGGATCCAATTTCCGGTATCCATTCACCAGGTCGATCGCACGGCGGATGCACGAGAGCATGCCCAAGCCGAGCACATCGACCTTGAGCATGCCCATCGCGTCGAGGTCGTCCTTGTCCCACTGGATCACGGTGCGCTCGGGCATCGAGGCGTTCTCGACAGGCACCAGGCGCGAGAGGCGGCGGTTGTCGATCACGAAGCCGCCCGGATGCTGCGAGAGGTGGCGGGGAAAGCCGATCAGCTCCTGGGTGAGCCCGATCACGTCGTGGATTACACGGTTGGCGAGATCGAAGCCCGCCTCCACGAGGCGCTTCTTCATCGCCTCCCGGTCGTCCCACCACGACATCGACTTGGAAAGCAGGTCCACTTGGTCGAGCGACAGGCCCAGCGCCTTGCCCACGTCGCGCAGCGCGCTTCGCGGCTGGTAGGTGATGACTACGGCGGTCAACGCGGCGCGTTCGCGGCCGTACTTCCCATAGATGTACTGGATCACTTCTTCGCGCCTCTGGTGCTCGAAATCCACGTCGATGTCAGGCGGCTCGTTCCTTTCCCTGGAAATGAAGCGCTCGAAGAGCACCGACATGCGGCCGGGATCGACCTCGGTGATGCCGAGGCAATAGCACACCGCGGAGTTGGCGGCCGAGCCGCGGCCCTGGCAAAGGATCTCCTGGCTGCGCGCGAACCTCACGATGTCATGCACCGTGAGGAAGAAGGGTTCGTATTGCAGCTCGCCGATGAGCTTCAGCTCGTGCTCGACCGTTTGCACGACACTGCCGGGAGCACCCCCCGGATAGCGCTGCGCCAGGCCTTGCATCGCAAGTGCGCGCAAGTGCGTGGTGGGTGTCTCGCCCGCGGGTACCAGCTCTTCGGGGTACTCGTACTTGATCTCTTCCAGCGAAAAAGTGCAGCGGCTGGCGAGGTCGAGGGTGGCGGCGAGCAGGTGGGGTGGATGGATCGCCGCCAGCCGGCCGATGGCGCGCAGGTGGCGCTCGCCATTGGGAAGCAGGCGACGGCCCGCCTCGGCGAGCGGGCATTTGAGCCGAATCGCCGACATCACGTCCTGGAGTTTCCTGCGGGAACGCGCGTGCATGTGCACGTCTCCCGCCGCGACGCAGCGCATTCCAGCTTCGCGCGCTATGACTTCGAGGCACGCCAAGCGTGCGGCATCGTCTTCGCCGCGATGCAGCTCGACCGCAATCCAGGCTCTCCCGGGAAAACGCGAAGCAAGAAAACGGGTATCAGAGACCATTTTCGTGAAAATTGTCTCTGATCCCAGTTTTCCGGGAGGGGGAATCCAGAGGGCGATCAATCCTTCGGGTGCCCTCGGAATGTCCTCTCGTGCCAGCCGATATTCGCCCTTGGGAGCCGCCCTCCTCGCTTGCGTGATCAATTCGCACAGCGTCTCGTAGCCGCGGAGGTTTTCGACCAGCAGCACCATCTTCAAGCCATCGCTGAGGGTGATCTCCGAGCCGATGATGAGCTTGAGCCTGGCGTCCTTCGCGGCGCCATGCGCGCGGACCACACCGGCCACCGAGCACTCGTCGGTGATCGCGAGGGCGCCATAGCCGAGCTCGACCGCGCGATGGACGAGCTCCTCGGGGTCGGAGGCGCCACGCAGGAAGGTGTAGTTGGTGATGCAGTGCAATTCGGCGTAGCCCGGGATCATGCAAACACCCCATGCAGGAACCACGCCGAGAGGTCGCGGTGCTCGCGAAAGATCCAGAACCTCTCGCCGCGCGCGTTGCTGGCCACGTAGTAGTCGCGCCTGACTTCCTCGCCATCCCACCAGCCCGCCTCGATCCGCTCCGGGCCCGCGCCCAGCGCGAGGGCACCCTGGAGCGTGGGATGGCCCTCCGAGGTGAGGAGGCGCTGGGGACGCTGGAGAAGCCACGCAGGCCGCGGGCCCAGGAATGGAGAGAGCGGATTCTTTCGCCCCTGCGAAGCCGCCTGGTTTCCAACGATCGCCCAATCCTTTTCGGGACGGTGATCGTTGGCGAGCGCGATTCCGAAAACGCGCTCTCGCCCGAGGCGAGCCGCAAGCCGCTCGAGCAATCTCTCGCCATCGACCTGCTGCTCGACTGGACCGGGAAGCCAGGCGGAGGAGCGAGGCGCATAGGCGAGAAGCGCTTCGGCGCGCAGATCGAGCGCGAGGGTTGCAGCAGGAAGCCTGAGGCGCCCGAGCTTCTCGCGCGCGATGGAGAGGATGAAGTCGGCCTCGCGTTCGGGAGAGGCGAAGTCGAGTGCGAGGCGCGTGCGCACCTTGTGGCCGTGCTCGAGGCGCAGCGCCAGGCGCTGAGCGCCCGCGCCACGGCCGCGCGCATAGCCTTCGAACTCCAGCAGCATGCGCTTCAGCGGGAAGAGCAGCGCCTCGACCCCCTCGGTTTCCGCCGGAAGCTCGACGCGGGAGCGGAAGCGCGCGGGGGCGGCATACGGCACACGCGGATCGGCGAGCCGGCCCATCAGCCGGTCGAGCGAGACCACGATGTCGGGCCCGAAGCGCCGGGCGAGCCCCTCCGCGGGAAGGTCGAGCACGTCTCGCAGCCGCAGGATCCCCAGGTCGGTGAGACGGGCGAGCGTTTTCTCGGGCCAGTCGAGGAGGAAGAGCGGAAGGTCCGCGAGACGCTCGCGCAGATCCCCGATCTCGAGGCAGCTGCGGACCCCACGCCCCTGCACTTCGGCACGGGCAAACAACCGGGCGGCGAGCGCGGTGGGCGCGACCCCGCACGCCGCATGAAATCCCAGCGCCCGGATGCCGCGTTGGATGGCGGCGGTGAGCTTCGCGTGTCCCTCGAAAAGCCGCAGGCTCGACGCCACCTCGAGCACCAGGCCCTGGGGCTCGAGGCTCACCATTGACGTGAACTGGCAGGCCCAGGCGGCGAGCCGCTCGAGCGCCTCGCGCTCGTTGCTGCGCTCGTGCTCGATCACGCGCACCTCTCCAGCGAGCGCCCTCGCCGCCGCCACCGCCTGGCCCGGGCGAATTCCCGCTTCACGCGCAGCCGCGTTGGCGCACGCGACCCACGGGCGCTGCGCGGGACCTTCCGCGATTACGAGCGGCTGGAGACCAGCACCGGCACGTTCAGCGATCTGGAGGGGAAAGTCGGGGAGCTCGAGTGCGACCCAGAGCATGAAGCTTCCTTGCTGACCCTCTCGCCGAATTGATGACCCTCTCCCCGACCCTCTCCCAAGGGAGAGGGAGAACAGCAGAGGAGAGGAAGGGCTTTGAGGAGCGGCGGGCCGCGCCGCTTCGGAATTCGGGCCTTCAGCACGCCGTGATCGCGTGACAGCACGATGCGCAGGTGAGAAGGCGTGGAGTGTCTTTCGGCGGCGGTCGAGCGGAACAGCACGGTCATGGTGCGTCCGCTCTCGGCGGCCCTCTGCAGGCGTCGCAGCCAGGCGTATTCCCCGGCAAAGCGCTCCATCCACAGCATCAGCGCTCCGCAGGCGCCGGATTTCAACGCCTGCTCGGCGGCCCACAGCGCGTCCTCGCGATTTGCGGGGCGAATGACGAGGCACCGATCGAGGGGGATTCCCGCCTGCGCGAGCGCCGGTGCATAGGGCAGGTGCGGCGTGTTCACCCATGCGAGGAGACGGCGGCCCTCGCTTGCGCGCGCGAGCGCGCCGCAGAGAAACGTGACCTCGCCGATCCCGGCGCCGTCGTGCAGGACCTCCGTGAGCGTGCCCACCGGCCAGCCGCCTCCCGGAAGCTCGGCATCGAGGTGCGCGTGGCCCGTGGCCACCACCGAATGCACGACGTGCTCGAGCTCGCCGCCTCGCCAGACACCTGGCAACTGTACGAGCTCGGCAACCGTGGCCTTCATTTTCAGCGCGACGCGTTGAGGTTGCGGATGACGCCAACCGCCACGCCCTCGATCGCGAGTGTGTCGCGGTTCAGGTCGAGGTGAAGGGTCTCGAAGGCGGGGTTGGCGGGAATGAGCTCGGCCTTGTGTCCGCGGATCTTGAAGCGCTTCACGGTCACTTCCTCGCCGATACGTGCCACCACGATCTGGCCGCTGCGCGCCTCGCTAGTGCGGTGGACCACCAGCCAGTCGCCGTCGAGGATGCCCTCGTCTTTCATGCTGAGGCCGCTCACCTGCAGCATGTAATCGGCCCGCGGGTTGAACAGGCCGGGGTCGACCGGGTAGTGCCCGAGGAGGTTTTCGAGGGCGAGGATCGGGCTGCCGGCGGCTACCCTGCCCACCAGGGCGAGCCCCTCTTCCTCCTTGATGCGGATTCCCCGGGCGAGCCCGGGAGAAAGCTCAATGGCGCCCTTTTTCTCCAGTGCCATCAGATGCTTGGACACGCCATTGGTCGATGCCACGCCGAGGATGCGGGCGAGCTCGGGACGCGAGGGCGGCCGGCGATGCTCGGCCAGGTGGGCGCGAATGACTTCGAGGATCTCGGCCTGGCGAGCGGTGAGCGGGGCTTCCATGGATGGTGATAATATTATCACCTTCGGGGAAAACCGCAACCCGACCGGAAGCCCCAGCGGTAGATTCCCGAATGAGAGTTGTTGGACTATCATATGGGAACTATGCCCCGCCCTACGAAAACAGTTGCCGCCAAGCGTGTAGCCCAGGTCCTGAGCTTCCGAAGGATCGTCTCGCGCCCCCCCGACCCCGCCCAGGCGATCGCGACCGTGCGCAAGGGGCTGCCTGCGAGCGCGATCGACGAGGCCGTCGTCTACATGGCCGTCGCGCAGAAGGACCTCCTCGCCGCGCTGCGCATCCCGGCCAGCACTTTCCACCGGCGCCTCGCCGCCAACGAGACGCTGTCTCCTTCCGAAAGCGAAAAGGTGCTGCGCCTGGGGGAGATCGCTCGCCGTGCTGAGGAGACGTTCGGCTCACCGAAAGCCGCGCGCGAGTGGCTCACCACCGACAACCTCGCGCTCGGGGCCTCTCCCCTGTCGCTCATCGACACCGAAGCCGGCGCGACCCAGGTGCGGCGGGTGCTCGGCACGCTGAATTACGGTGGAGCGGCCTGATGCGGGTATGGCGCCTCGCGCGCGCACCCTTCTGCCAGGATCGAGAGGGAACCGGCGCGTTCCTTTCCGGTGGCCGCTGGACTCCGCCCGGCACTCGCGTGCTCCACGCCGCAAGCTCCATCGCGCTCGCTGGCCTGGAATACCTGGTGCACGCATCGCGCCCACCCGCTGATTTGATGCTGGTCGCAATCGACCTGCCCGCCGGCGCAAGGATCGATGATCCCCCGATCGATGAATTGCCCGGTGACTGGGCGAGTCCGCTGCCTTCCGAGGACACCCAGGCATGGGGCAAGCGGTGGTGCGCCGCGGCGCGTGCGATCGCAGTGGCTGTCCCCTCCGTGATCGTGCCGGAGGAGCGCAACTACGTCATCAACGTGGCGCATCCAGCCATGGCGAAGGTCGCGCTCCAGTCGGTGCGGCGCTTTGCTTTCGACACGCGACTCCTCAGAGCCTGAGCGGTTGTTGCGTGGCGGCAGGCGCAAGTGCAGACTAGCGCCCAGATCCGCCGCAACGGCGGGCAAAAGAAGAATGCAGCGGTCTTAGGGAGGCCGCCAGCGGGCAAGCGCGCACTCGCCCGTGGGCGAATTTTTGTTCTCCCCCTCCATGGTCTGCCAAATCAATCCCAAATAAACGGAGGGTGCATGTTTTCCATATTCGTGAAACGGAGCCGGGATGCAATGTTGGTCCTGGTGCTTGGACTGTTCGGCGTCGCCAACGCCGAAGGTCCCGTAAGCGTCGCCAATTTGCCGGGCGGCGGCGGCAACGTCGTCACCGACACCGACGTCACCGAAGGTAGCAGCCTGGGGCAGCGCTGGGGTCGAGCAGGCGGCCGCACCATCACCTATCACGTGGCCGGTCCATCGACCTTCAGCGCGCTCGTGTTCGGCGTGGTTCAGGGGACTGCGCCCTCGCTTGCCTTCGACGCCGCAGTCACCCCTTCGACCGGCGAAATCATGTCTTACAACTCCGGACAGTCGCTCCCGGCCCAAGGCATGGCGCGCTGGACCGGCTTCGCGAACCTGCCGCTCTTCAATGGCGGGGTCAGCAATCTGCCCACGCGATTCACCATGACGGTGACGCGCGTAAGCAACGGTGCCGCCGTACCGCTGGCAATTGATCCGAGCGGGCCGAACCTGATGGCGAGCGTGCTCGCGACCGGCGACTTCCGGGTCAACCTGCTCTTCGAGATGCAGGACCTCGGCAACTCCACCGTCTTCCGGCCGGTGCTCGACTACTACGACAGCCTGGCCACGCCTCCGGGGCAGCCGCCTGCGTCCAACAATGGACCGGTCATGACGGGCGTCAACACGGGCTTCTACTACACCCTGGCTGACACCGGCATGACGATCGAGGAACACGATGCGCACGTGCAGTCGCTCTTCGATGCATTGATGCCCAAAGTCAACAACATGGAGGGCAAGATCAACTTCCTGCACACGGATTGGGGTGGCCGCATACCCGCGATCCAGAACCAGGTCGGCGACGTCTACAACGCGATCAACAACAACATCAGCCCGACGCTCAGCCAGATCCAGCAGCAGGTCGGCCAGCTACTCGGCCAATCGGGCGGCACCGGCAACCTCGCGACCAAGCAGGACGTCGACAACGCCAGGAACCAGCTGAACGAGATGCTCATGATCATTCTCGGCGTGATGCCCTGCCCACCGCAGGCGCCTCCGGGGTTCTGCAGCAACTTCAAGTCGCTCGCGGGCCTGGGCGCTGATTCCAACCAGATCCTGATTGGCTTGAACAATGCAAACGTCAAGCTCAACACGGTCGCCACGCAGGCCAGCGTCGACGGAATCCTCATCGGCCTGAACAACGCCAACACCAAGCTGGACGGCGCCGCGAGCAAGTTGAACACCCTCGCGAGCCAGTCGAGCGTGGACGGGATCCTGATCGGGCTCAACAACGCGATCACGGGCGGCGTAGCCGGCCTCGCCTCCCAGACGAGCGTCAACGCGCTGGACGTGAAGGTGAGTGCGCTCGCGGGCGCCGTCGGCGGCCTCGCCTCCCAGGCGAGCTTGAACACGCTGCAGTCGAGCCTGAACGCGAAGATCGACGAGCTGCAGGATTCGCTCGACAACACATCGAGCCAGTCGCTGGATGTGCGCGCCGTCCAGATCGACTCGGGCAATCCGAAGCAGCTGCGCTGGCTGGTGAAGACGACGCGCGACGGCGTGATGGTTGGCGCAAGCCTGACCCGGTTTGCCGCGATCCGGAC
>JANMYH010000343.1:0-14378 GCA_031381925.1 Burkholderiales bacterium
GAACGCGCAGCTCGAACTCGGCGCGCACAACGTGCCGCACTTCGACCCGCACACGCTGCAAGCGGGCACGAGCGCGGTCTTCATCGCCGGCGACGCCAACAACGATGTGCCGCTGCTGCACGAAGCCGCCGACGAGGGGCGCATCGCGGGCGAGAACGCCGCGCGTTTCCCCGACGTGCGTCCCGGCTGTCGCCGCACGCCGCTCGGCATCGTATTCACCGATCCGCAAATCGCCATCGTCGGGCGCGGCTTCGGCGGACTCAAGGGCACAGCGCTTGCCGCCGGAGAGGTCTCGTTCGAGGACCAGGGCCGTTCGCGGGTCATGCTGCGCAACCATGGCCTCCTGCGCGTCTACGGCGACCCGACGACCGGTCGCTTCCTCGGCGCCGAGATGGTCGGCCCCGATGCCGAGCACATCGGCCACCTGCTGGCGTGGGCCCTGCAGGCCGAGATGACCGTCGCGCAGATGCTGCAGATGCCGTTCTACCACCCGGTGGTGGAGGAAGGCCTGCGCACCGCGCTACGCGACCTCGACGGGCAGATCCTGGCCTCCGACCTCAAGGCGGCCTGATTCAGAAAACTACGGCCAGCAACCCGTTCCCGGCTTTAGCTCTCTAGATCAACGCCGGAAACCGCGCAGCGAACTCGCGCAGGTTGTCGGTGAACAGCCCATCCACGCCGGCATCGAGATACCGCTTCGCCAGGTCGGCATCGTTGATCGTATAGAGCATCACGCGATAGCCCTTCGCCTGGACGCCCGCGATGCGCTCGGGGGCGAATTTCTTGTGGTTGGTGTGTAGCGACACGGCACCCAGCGCCGCGAGCTTGTCCCAGTCGGCCTCGCCGAACTCGTCGACCAGCCAGCCGCGCGGCAACTCCGGGGCGGCGTCCTTTGCCGCCAGCAGCGCGTCGAACGAAAACGAGGACAAAAGGGGCGGCACCTCGGCGCCCTTCCACAGCTCGCGCGCGAGCTGCGCCACGCGCGTTCCGGTCTCGCGCTCCAGCTCCGGCGTGGGCTTGATCTCCACGTTCGCCATCGTGCCTTTAGAGCGCAGGAGCTTCGCCGTGTCCTCGAACGACGCGAGCGGCTCGCCGCGAAACTCGGCCGAGTGCCAGCCGCCCGCGTCGAGCGCGCGCAGCGCCTCCCACAGGAAATCCGCCGCCCTCCCCTTGCCGGTCGTGGTGCGCTCGAGCGTGGAGTCGTGCAGCAACATCGCCACGTTGTCCTTGGAGAGCTTCACGTCGAACTCGTGCGCGCGGAACCCGAGCGATTGCCCGATGCGGATCGCCGCGAGCGTGTTCTCGGGGGCGAGGCTGCCGCCACCCCGGTGCGCGAAGATGCGCGGATACGGCCATGGTCTCATGCCGCCATCTCCCGCAGCAGCCGCGTTCCGGCGAACACGAGGACGATGATCACGCCGTAGGCGTAGCACGCGGCGACGAGATCGTCGAACATCACGCCGAAGCCGCCCTTCAGCGCCCGCTCGAAATGGCGGATGGGAAACGGCTTCCAGATATCGAAGAGCCGGAACAGCCCGAAGGCCACGAGCTGCATCCAGAAGCTCGCGAAGCACAGGGCCGCGAGCGGCAGGAACGCCACGATCTCGTCCCACACCATCGCCCCGTGGTCGTGGACGCCCAGGTCGCGGCCGGTGACCTCGCACGCCCAGATGCCCACGAAGAACATCGGGATCGCGAGGAAGGCGATGACCAGCGGTGCCACGAACGGGTAAAGCGCCCAGAAGAGCGCCAGCGCGACCAGCGTGCCGAAGGTGCCCGGCGCCCGGGGCGCGAGCCCTGCACCGAATCCGAGGGCGATGAAATGCGCCGGATGCGCGAGCAGGAAACGCGCGTCAGGCGCCCTTGAAGTGGTCGTATCCGCGGCCATCGATCTTCACCGGCTTGCCGTCGGAGCCGAGCAGGCTCACCCCCTTGCCACGCTTGATCTGGCCCACGCGCGTGATCGGGATGCCGAAGACGTCGGTCAGGTCGTCGATGCTCTCGCGCGAGTTCGGGTGCGCCGTGAAGCAGAGCTCGTAGTCGTCGCCGCCGGCGAGGATCGCGTTGCGGCCTTCGTCGGAATAGATGTGCTTGGCGCCGATCGACGACACCGGCACCGAGGCGAGGTCGATCGTGGCGCCCACGTTCGACAGCCGGCAGATGTGCGTGAGGTCGGCGAGCAGGCCGTCGCTCACGTCGATCGCGCTGGTGGCGAGCCCGCGCAGCGACTGGCCCACCGACACGCGCGGCGTCGGCTCGTAGAGCCGCATCACCGCCTCGCGGTAGTCGGCCTCGGCGAGCACGATGCGCCCGTGGCGATGGGCCACCGCGAGCGCGGCATCGCCGATGTTGCCCGTCACCCATACGTCGTTGCCCGCCTTGGCCCCGCCCCGCCGCAGCGCCGCACCCGCCGGCACCTCGCCCATGATCGTGACCGTCATGGTGAGCGGCCCGCGCGTCGTGTCCCCGCCGATGAGCGACACGTTGTATTCCTGCGCGAGGTCGAAGAAGCCCTTCGCGAAGGCCGCGAGCCAGGCGTGGTCGACGTTAGGGAGCGTGAGTGCCAGCATCGCCCAGTACGGCATCGCACCCATCGCCGCCATGTCGGAGAGATTGACCGCGAGCGCCTTGTGCCCGAGGTTCTCGGGATCGACGTCGGGGAAAAAATGCGTTCCCGACACCATCGTATCGGTGGAGACCGCGAGGTCCATGCCGTTGGTCACGTCGACCAGCGCGCAGTCGTCGCCGACGCCCAGCACCGCGTTGGCGGCGGGCCGGGTGAAGTGGCGCGCGATCAGGTCGAATTCGGGGGAGCTATTTGCCATTTCTTATCTGCCTTTTCTGCGCGACCTCGTCGGGCCGGACCGATTCAGCCAGCTTGTCGAGGACGCCGTTCACGTACTTGTGGCCATCGGTACCGCCGAAGCGCTTGCCGAGCTCGATCGCCTCGTTGATGGTGACCTTGTAGGGAATCTCCGGGCTGTGGACCAGTTCCCACGCGCCGATCATCAGGATGGCACGCTCCACCGGGCTCACCTCTTCCCACTTGCGGTCGGCGAAGGGTTCGATGCGCGCGCGGAGCGCTTCGGCGTCGCCGATGGTGCCGCGGAGCTCCGCCTCGAGGAACTCGCTGTCGGCCGCCGCGAAGCCTTCGAGCTCCGAGAGGTTGGTGAGCACGGTCGCCGCCGTGGCACCGGTGAAGAGCCACTGATACACCCCCTGCATCGCGAACTCGCGCGACACGCGACGCGGTGAAGCTTTCATCCGCCCAGCGTCCTCAAGGTATTCGCCATCTCCACCGCCGCGCGGGCCGCCTCGGCGCCCTTCACCGCGGCGCGGCTGCGCGCCTGCTCATCGGTGCTTGTGGTGAGGACGCCGTTGGCCACCGGCACTCCGGTCTCGAGCTGCACGTCGAGGATGCCGCGCGCGCTCTCGTTGGCGACGATCTCGAAGTGGTAGGTCTCGCCGCGCACCACGACGCCGAGGGCGACCAGCGCGTCGTAGCGCCGGCCGGCGAGGCCGCGCCGCTCGAGCGCGAGCGCCTGGAGCACGAGCGGGATTTCGAGGGCTCCGGGGACGCTCACGACGTCGATGTCGGTGGTCGCCACGCCGAGGGCGACCAGCTCCTTGTCGCAGGCGGTGAGCAGGAGCCGCACCAGCTCCTCGTTGAAGCGGCTCCACACGATGCCGATGCGCATGCCCTGGGCCTTGAGGTCCGGGACCAGCGAAGTCATACCGCCTTCATCGCGACGGAATCATCGGGCGAGACGTACTCGACCACTTCGAGCCCAAAGCCCGCCATGCTCGGGATGCGCTTGGGGCGCGCCAACACGCGCATCTTGCCCACGCCCAGGTCGCGCAGGATCTGCGCACCGATGCCATGCAGGCGCGGATCCCACTTTCGCGGCGCCTTGCCCGCGCGGCCGTGGATGCGCTCGAGGATCTCGCTCGCGGGCTCGTGGCGGCGCAGCAGCACGATCACGCCTTCCTTGTGGTGCGCGACCATGCGCATCGCGTCCTGGACCGAATAGGCGTGGCGTTCGGTGTCGAAGTCGAACATGTCGAGGGAGACGAAGGGCTCGTGCACGCGCACCAGGATCGGCCGGTCGGGAGCGGGATCACCCTTGACCAGCGCGTAGTGCACCTCGTCGACCGTGCGGTCGTGGTACACGCACAGACGAAAGGTTCCGTAGGGCGTGCTCACCGGGTGATCGGAGACGCGCTCCACCAGCTTCTCGTTCTCGCTGCGGTGGCGGATGAGGTCGGCGATCGTGCCGATCTTGAGGCCGTGCTTGGCGGCGAAGGCGGCGAGCTCCGGCACCCGCGCCATGGACCCGTCGGGATTCATGACCTCGCAGATGACCGAGGCCGGCGTGAGGCCGGCGAGCTCGGGAAGGTCGCAGCCCGCCTCGGTATGGCCGGCGCGCACCAGCACGCCGCCGTTCTGCGCCATGATCGGGAAGATGTGGCCGGGCTGCACGATATCTTCGGGCTTCGCGTGCTTCGCGGTGGCCGCACGCACGGTGCGCGCCCGGTCCGCCGCCGAGATTCCGGTGGTCACGCCGCTCGCCGCCTCGATGGTGGTGGTGAAGTTCGTGCCCATGGGCGAGCGGTTGTCGCTCACCATGAGCGCGATCCCGAGCTGGCGGCAGCGCTCCTCGGTGAGCGTGAGGCAGATCAGGCCACGCGCGTGCGTGGCCATGAAGTTGATCGATTCCGGCGTCACGAAATCGGCGGCCATCAGCAGGTCGCCCTCGTTCTCGCGGTCCTCGGCATCGGCGAGCACGACCATGCGGCCGTGGCGGATGTCGTCGATCAGTTCCTGGGTCGTGTTCATGGGATCGGAAACGATGGCGGTCGAGACCGCTATTTTGCCACTTCCGACCCGTCGCGCATCCGCTCGACGTAGCGTGCGAGCAGGTCGACCTCGAGATTGACCCGCGCGCCGGCGGCCAGCGCCCGGAATGTCGTGACCGATCGGGTGTGGGGGATCACGTTCACCTCGAAGCGCGCGCCCTCGACGGCATTCACCGTGAGGCTCACGCCGTCGACCGCGATCGAGCCCTTGCGCGCGATGTACTTGCCGAGCGCCGCCGGCACCTCGATCTCGAGCCTCCCGCTGCCGCCGAGGTCGTCGAATGCCACCACGCTCCCCACTGCGTCGACGTGCCCCTGCACCAGGTGCCCGCCGAGCCGGTCGGCCAGGCGCAGCGATTTTTCGAGGTTCACCTCGCGACCCGCCGCAAGGCCCGTGGTGACATCGAGCGTGGCGCGGGACACGTCGGCCACGAAGCCGCCGGCGTCCTTCGCAACCACGGTGAGGCAGACACCCTGGACCGCGATCGAGTCGCCGATCGCCACGTCGTCGAGGCCGAGCGTGGGGGCCTCGACGCCCAGGCGCAGTCCGTCGCCCTGGGGTGTCGCCGAGGCGATGCGGCCGACGGCGGTGACGATGCCGGTGAACATCAGCGGCGACCCTCGCCCCGGCCATTGCCCTCACCCCGACCACCACCCTCACCCCGACCACCACCCTCACCCCGACCCTCTCCCACGCCACGTTCCACTCCATGGGCGCCCGAGGGAGAGGGAGTAGCAGGAGAGGGAGATAGGCGGGCGGTGATGCGCCAGTCCTCGCCCACGGGACGGACATCGACGATCCTCGGCGCGAGGGCCTGGTCGAGCCGGGTGAGCTCGGGGAGCGCGAACAGGCCCTGGGCGGTGTCACCCAGCAGCTTGGGTGCGAGGTAGAGCACGATCTCGTCGATCACCCCCGCGGCGAGCAGCGAGCCGCCCAACTTGGCGCCGGTCTCGACTGTGACCTCGTTGAATCCGCGCGCACCGAGCTCCCGGGCGATCGCGGCGAGGTCGGTCTTGCCGGATTTCCTGGCGTCGAGCGGGGCCGTGACGATCTCCACGCCGAGCGCCTCGAGGCGTTCGCGCTTGCGCGCATCGTCACTCACCGTGAAGATCATCGTGCCCGGGCCCTGCAGGATCTTCGCCTCCGGGCTCACATCGAGGCGGCTATCGATCAGCACCCGGCGCGGTTGGCGCGAGCAGGGGACGTGCCGCACGGTGAGCTGCGGGTCGTCGCGCAGCACCGTGCCGATGCCGGTGAGCATCGCGCAGGAACGGGCTCGCAGCGCATGGGCGTCGCGGCGCGCCTCCTCCGAGGTGATCCACTGACTCTCGCCATTGGCGAGTGCGATGCGGCCGTCGAGCGAGGCGGCCGACTTGATGCGCATCCACGGTCGCCCGAGGCGCATGCGCGTGAGGAACCCGGCGTGCGCCTCTTCCGCCTCGTCAGCGAGGAGCCCCTGGTCGTAGCGGATCCCCGCGTCGAGGAGGCGCGCCGCGCCGCGGCCGTGCACCAGCGGGTTCGGGTCCTCGATCGCGGCCACCACGCGGCCGACGCGGGCTGCGATGAGCGCATCGGCGCAGGGCGGCGTGCGGCCCTGGTGGGCGCAAGGCTCGATCGAGACGTAGACCGTGGCGCCCGCGGGCGACTCGGTACATGCAGCCAACGCGCGCGCTTCCGCGTGGGCTTCGCCGGCGCGCTGGTGCCAGCCCTCGCCGATGATCCGGGCGCCCTTCGCGATCACGCAGCCCACGCTCGGGTTGGGCGTGGCGGTGTCGCGTCCGCGCGCGGTGAGCGCGATCGCCCTCTCCATGAAAGCGTGGTCTACGGCAGAGAAAGTCACAGGGGCCAAGGTGCCTTGCTTTACTTCTCCCGCACTTCGCGGATGGCCTCGCGGAAGTCCTCCACGTCCTGGAAGCTGCGGTAGACGGAGGCAAAGCGGATGTAGGCCACCTTGTCGAGCTTGCGCAGCTCCTCCATCACCATCTCGCCCAGGCGCCGCGAGTCGATCTCGCGCTCGCCGAGGGCCAGCATCTTCTGCTCGATGCGCGTGATGGCGGCGTCCACCAGTTCGGTGGTGACCGGGCGCTTGTGCAGCGCGCGCTGGAAACCGGTGCGCAGCTTGGCGGTGGAGAAGTCCTCACGCACGCCGTCGGTCTTCACGATCTGCGGCATGCGCAGCTCCGCGGTCTCGTAGGTGGTGAAGCGCTTGTTGCAGACCTGGCAGCGGCGGCGCCGGCGGATCGAGTCGCCCTCCTCGCTCACGCGCGAGTCGATCACCTGGGTGTCCTCGGCGCTGCAGAAGGGGCATTTCATGCGGCGGCTTTTTCCTTCAACCCGTAGCTCGCCCACATCGCGGGCCCGTAGACCGGAAACTTCGCGCACAACGCGTTCACGGCATCGCCGACGCGCTTCAACACCGCGGCGTCGCCCTTCGCCTCGAGCACGTCGGCGATGAAGTTCGCCACCTGCACGCTCTCGGCCTCCTTGAAGCCTCGCGTCGTCATGGCGGGCGAGCCGACGCGGATGCCGCTCGTGACGAACGGCTTCTCCGGGTCGTTGGGAATCGCGTTCTTGTTCACCGTGATGTGCGCCTGGCCCAGAGCGTTTTCGGCGTCCCTGCCCGTGGTTTGCTTCGCGCGCAAGTCGACGAGGAAGAGGTGGCTCTCGGTGCGCCCCGAGACGATGCGCACGCCGCGCTGCGTAAGCGTCTCGGCCATGGTCCTGGCGTTCGCGAGCACCTGGCGCTGGTACTCCTTGAAGCCCGGCTGCAGCGCCTCCTGGAATGCCACCGCCTTGGCGGCGATCACGTGCTCGAGCGGGCCCCCCTGGATCGACGGGAAGATCGAGGAATTGAGCGCCTTCTCGTGCGCGGCGGCGGCGAGGATGATTCCACCGCGTGGGCCGCGCAGCGTCTTGTGGGTGGTGCTTGTGACGAAATCGGCGATGCCGACCGGCGAGGGATAGAGCCCCGCGGCGACCAGGCCCGCGTAGTGCGCCATGTCGACGAAGAGCCATGCACCGACGTCATCGGCAATCTCGCGGAACCTCGCCCAGTCATGGCGCAGCGCATAGGCCGAGGCGCCCGCCACGATCATCCGCGGCCGGTGCTCGCGGGCGAGCGAGCGTACCTGGTCGTAGTCGATGACCTCGTTCGCATCGAGGCCATACTGCACCGCCTTGAAGAGCTTACCCGAGAGGTTCACCGAGGCGCCGTGCGTGAGGTGGCCGCCGTGCGCAAGCGACATGCCGAGGATGGTGTCGCCGGGCTGCAGCATCGCCATGTACACCGCCTGGTTGGCCTGCGAGCCCGAATGCGGCTGCACGTTGGCGTACTCGGCGCCGAAGAGCTGCTTCACGCGGTCGATGGCGAGCTGCTCGGCCACGTCCACGAACTGGCAGCCGCCGTAGTAGCGCTTGCCCGGATAGCCTTCGGCGTACTTGTTGGTGAGCACCGTGCCCTGCGCCTCCAGGACGGCGGGGCTCGCGTAGTTCTCGGAGGCGATCAGCTCGATGCCCTCCTCCTGGCGGCGGAACTCCGAGGTGATGGCGCTCCACAGCGCGGGATCGGTGGCGGCAAGCGTGGCGGTATCGGGGAACATTGGGAAGTCTTTGAATGAGCGGGAATTTTATCACGCTATAATCGGCCACCGTTGAGACACGAGGCGGCCGTGGGATTCCTGATCCAGATTTCCAAGCTCATCGACGCCGTCAACGACCGCCTGGGCTGGGTCGCCAACTGGATGGTGCTCGCCGCCTGCCTCATCAGCGCCGCCAACGCGATGTCGCGATACGCCTTCGACCTCTCCTCCAACGCGTGGCTCGAGATCCAGTGGTACCTGTTCGCCGCCATCGTGATGCTCGGCGCCTCCCACACCCTGCGCATGAACGAGCACGTGCGCGTCGACATCGTCTACACCCACCTGTCCGAGCGCGGCAAGGAGTGGCTCGACCTCATCGGCACCGCGGTGTTCCTGGTGCCCTCGATGCTGGTGATTGCGTGGGAGTCGCTGCCCTTCTTCTATACCTCGTGGCAGATCCAGGAGATCTCCGGCAATGCGGGCGGGCTGCTGCGCTGGCCCGTGAAGATCCTGGTGCCGATCGGCTTCACGATGGTCGCGGTGCAGGGAATCTCGGAGATCATCAAGCGCGCCGCGTCGCTGCGCGGCGACGTCCGCTACACCACGCACTACGAAAGGCCGGTGCAATGATCTCGCTGGCGATGATGCCGCCGCTGATGTTCGCAAGCCTCATCGTCTTCATGTTGATCGGCTACCCCGTGGCCTTCACGCTCTCGGCCCTCGGCCTCGCGTTCGGGTTCTTCGCGGTGAACCTCGGCTACTTCCCGGCCGAGTTCCTGCAGGCAATCCCGTCGCGCATCTTCGGGCAGCTCTCCAACGAGCTGCTGCTCGCGATCCCGTTCTTCACCTTCATGGGCGCGATCCTGGAGAAGTGCGGGCTCGCCGAGGACATGCTCGATTCCATGGGCCAGCTCTTCGGCCCGCTGCGCGGCGGACTCGGTTACTCGGTGATCATCGTGGGCTTCATCCTCGGCGCCATCACCGGCACCGTCGCCGCGCAGGTGATCGCCATGGGCCTGATCGCGCTGCCGGTGATGATTCGCTACAAGTACAACATGAGGTACGCCACCGGAATCCTCGCGGCATCGGGCACCATCACCCAGCTGGTGCCGCCCTCGCTGGTGCTGATCGTGCTCGCCGACCAGCTCGGCAAGTCCGTGGGCGACATGTACCTGGGCGCCTGGGGGCCGTCGCTGCTGCAGATCGCCCTCTTCGCCCTCTATACCTTCGCGCTCAGCGTCTTCAAGCCCGAGTGGGTGCCGGGCGTTCCGAAGAGCGACCGCACGCTGCAGGGCTGGGCGCTGTGGAAGAAGTGCCTGACGGGCATCATCCCGGCCGGCGTCCTGATCTTCCTGGTGCTGGGGACGATGCTGATGGGCCTGGCCACGCCCACCGAGGCCGGCGCCATGGGCAGCGTCGGCGCGCTGGTGCTCGCCGTGTTGCGCCACCCG
Source organism: Burkholderiales bacterium (assembly GCA_031381925.1). GTDB lineage: Bacteria > Pseudomonadota > Gammaproteobacteria > Burkholderiales > Usitatibacteraceae > Usitatibacter. The sequence continues at coordinate 9,888 of JANMYH010000343.1, forward strand.
GCCTTCGGAAGGGCGTCCTCGCGAATCTTCATGGCGGGGCTCGTGGCGGCGGGCGTGGCGACGTTGATCGGCATCTGGGCTTTCAAGTCTCTTCCCTTCCAGGTGGCGATCGCGGTCTTCTACGCTTCCATCGTGTGGATGCTGGTGCGCAGCGCCGCGATCGACGACCTGCGCGCGCTCATCAAGCGCGCCTTCGAGATGACGATGCGGCTCACCGCCATGGTGATCTTCATCCTCATCGGCTCGACCTGCTTCTCGACGGTGTTCCAGGGCGTGAACGGCGGCCCATGGCTCGAGCACCTGATGACCGGCATTCCGGGCGGCGTGTGGGGCTTCCTCATCGCCGTGAACCTGTTCATCTTCTTCATCGCGTTCTTCCTCGACTTCTTCGAGATCGTCTTCATCCTGGTGCCGCTGCTGGCCCCCATCGCGAAGACGTTGCTCACGCCGGTCGTGGGCCCGGACGCGGCGCTCATCTGGTTCGGGGTGATGTTGTGCGTGAACCTGCAGACGTCGTTCATGCACCCGCCGTTCGGCTTCGCGCTCTTCTACCTGCGCGGAGTCGCGCCCAAGGAAGTGAAGAGCTCCGACATCTACTGGGGCGCGTTGCCATTCGTGGGCCTGCAGCTGATCCTGGTGGCGCTGGTGATCGCCTTCCCCAGGCAGGTCACGATGTTCCTCGACCAGCCGCTCGACGTCGACCTCGACAAGGTGAAGATCGAGCTGCAGCAGGAGCCCGCCGATCCGTCCAAGTCCGGCGACGACGCCGAGGCGGACATCATGAAATCGTTCGGGGGCAAGAAGTAGGAAGCCCCGCGGGCGCGGGGCTTTTTCGGCGGGACTGGTCGCAGGCTACGCCTTCGGTGCCGCCCCTCCTCCCGCCTTGCGACCGGTCTGCATGAACGTGTCGAAGTTGCCCTCGGCCACGCGGAACCAGAGCACCTGGTCCTCGAGGAACTTCATGTAGTGGTCGTGCACCTTCTTGAACTTGGGATTCTTCGCGGACGTCTCGGAGTACAGCTCCAGCGCGGCCTTGTAGCACGCCTCCATGATCGCCTTGGAGAACGGGCGCAGCTGCGCGCCGCCGGCCACCAGCCGCTTGAGCGCGTCCGGATTGCCCGCGTCGTAGCGTGCCATCATCATCGTGTTGCCCTCGTGGCACGCAGCCTCGAGAATCGCACGGTAGTCGGCGGGCAACTCGCCGAGCGCCTTCTGGTTCACGATCACGTGCAACGCGGGGCCACCTTCCCACCAGCCGGGGTAATAGTAGAACTTGGCGACCTTGTTGAAGCCGAGCTTCTCGTCATCGTAGGGGCCGACCCATTCGGCCGCGTCGATGGTGCCCTTCTCCAGCGCCGGATAGATCTCGCCGCCCGCGATCTGCTGCGGCACCACGCCCAGCTTGGCGAGCACCTGGCCGGCGAAGCCGCCAATGCGCAGCTTGAGGCCCTTCAGGTCCGCGACGGTCTTGATCTCCTTGCGGTACCAGCCGCCCATCTGCGCTCCGGTGTTGCCGGCGAGGAACGCCGTCACCCCGTAATCCTTGAGGAACTCGTTGTAGAGGGCGTCGCCGCCGCCCACATACCACCACGCGTTGAACTGGCGCGCGTTCATGCCGAAGGGCACCGCGGTGCCGAAGGCGAAAGTCGGATCCTTGCCGACGTAGTAGTAGGGCGCGGTGTGGCACGCCTGCACGGTGCCGTTCTGCACCGCGTCGAGGGCCTGCAGGCCCGGGACGATCTCGCCCGAGGCGAACACCTGGATCTGGAACTTGTTGTTGGTGGCCTGGGCGACGCGCTTCTGGATCACGTCGGCGGCGCCGAAGATGGTGTCGAGGCTCTTCGGGAAGCTCGACGTGAGGCGCCACTTGATCTCGGGACCGCCCTGAGCGAACGCCGGAGCGACTCCAGCGGCGAGGATGCCCGCCATCCCCGCGCCCGCCGAATTGATGAAATTCCTGCGCTTCATTTTTACCCCTCCTGGTGGGATTGTTCGAGTTGCCGAGCCGCAATCGAGTTGCGCCGCGCCCAAGCCTAATCCCCGGCGGGGCAAATTAAAAGCCCCGCGACACCCTAGTCCCCCGCGATCGTCATCCGGGCGACGAGTATCGATCCGCAGCGCTTCGAGCCGCGCGTGACCGCGTCGCTGCCGATCGCGGCGATGCCGGCAAAGACCTCGAGAAGGTTTCCCGCGATGGTGACCTCCTCGACGGGAAACTGGATCTCGCCGCCCTCGACCCAGAAGCCCGAGGCGCCGCGCGAATAGTCGCCGGTCACTGGGTTCACGCCTTGGCCCATGAGCTCGGTCACGAGGAAGCCGCGGCCCATCTGCCGCACCAGCCCATCGAGGTCCAGCGTGCCCGATTTCACCACCAGGTTGTGGTTGCCGCCGGCGTTGCCGGTGGTCGCGAGGCCGAGCTTGCGCGCCGAGTAGGTGGACAGGAACCAGCCGCGCAGGATGCCGTCCTCGACGATGAGGCGCGGGGCGGTTGCGACCCCTTCTGCGTCGAAATAGGCGCTCGCCATCTCGCCGGGAAGGTGGGGATCCTCGTGGATGTCCACGCCCGGCGCGAATACCCGCGTGCCCACGCGATCGAGCAGGAACGACGAGCGCCGGTAGAGGCTCGAGCCGCTCGCGGCCGACACGAAATTGCCCAGCAGGCTCGCGGCGATGTTCGCCTCGAAGAGGACCGGCGCCTCGGTGGTGGGCAGGCGCCGGCCGCCGAGGCGGCTAACCGTGCGGCTGCCCGCGGTGCGGCCCACGCTTTCGGCGCCGTCGAGGCGCGACGGATCGCGATGCGTGGTGTACCAATAGTCGCGTTGCATGCCGCCCGCATCCTCGGCCACCACGCTGCAGCTGATGCTGGACTTCGAGGTCGGGAACCCGCCGATGAAGCCGCGCGTGTTGGCGAGGACGAAATCGGCGTCGTGGGCGGAGACGGTGGCGCCTTCGGTATTGCTGATGCGCTTGTCGACGGCGAGCGCCGCGGCCTCGGTGCGGCGCGCGATTTCGATCGACTCCTCGACGGTGAGGCCCCAGGGATGGAAGAGGTCGAGATCGGGCGGGGAGCCGCGAAACAGGCGCCCGGCATCGGGCAGGCCCGTGGCCTCGTCCTCGGCGGTATGGCGCGCGATGGCGCACGCAGCCTCGACGGTGCGTTCCACCGCCTCAGGGGACAAATCGGAGGTGCTCGCGTTGCCGCGGCGCCGCCCGAAATAGACGGTGATGCCCATGCCCTTGTCACGGTTGTACTCGACCGTCTCGACTTCGGCGCGCCGCACCGTGACCGATTGGCCCACCGCGGCCGACACTTCGACCTCGGCATCGGCCGCACCGCGAGCCATGGCAATCTCGAGCGATCGACGAGCGACGTCGGCCATCGCCTCGCGCGATAGCGGCAGGGATGCGGAAGCAACAGGGTGGTCAGGCATTGGGGGCGGGGTCCCGGCGCGGCCCGAAAGGTTCTACACTCTCGCGGGCTGGAAGAAAGCGGGAAATGCGATGGAAGAAGAAGACAATTTTATCAGCAAGACGCGGCGCAAGCGGCAGATGGCCGACCTGCAGCGGCTTGGCGCCGAGCTCGTGGGCCTTTCGGCCGACCAGCTCGCCCGCATCGAGATGCCGGAGCTGCTGCGCGATGCGGTCGTGGCCTGCAGGACCGTCACCAAGCACGAGGCACGGCGACGCCAGATGCAGTACATCGGCCGCATCATGCGCAACATCGATTCAGCCCCGATCGCCGAGGCGCTCGAGGGTCTGCAGTCGCCCTCGAAGAAGCAGACGGCGCTTTTCCACGTGGCCGAGAAATGGCGCGACGAGCTGCTCGCGGAGCCGCAGGCGATCGTGCGCTTCGAGCGCGAGTTTCCCCACGCCGACGCCCATCGCGTGCGCGTCCTGATCGACGCGGTGCGCACGGAGCGGGCGGCCAAGCGCGCGCCGAAGCACTTCCGCGAGCTCTTCCATGCGATCAACGCCACCGTCCAGGAGCACGCCAAGGGGACATGAGCGATCGCCACGACACCGTCCGCATCGGGCTGGTCGCGACCAGCGACCGCGCCTCCCAGGGCATCTATCGCGACGAGGGCATCCCGGCGCTCGAGCAATGGCTGGGCGCCGCGCTGCTGAACCCGATCGAGTTCGAGCGGCGCCTGATCCCCGACGAGCAAGCGGTCATCGAGGCCACCCTTCGCGAGCTGGTCGACGAGCGCGCGTGCCACCTGGTGGTGACCACGGGCGGCACCGGCCCGGCGGCGCGCGACGTGACGCCCGAGGCCACGCTCGCCGTGGCGGATCGCGAGATGCCCGGCTTCGGCGAGCAGATGCGGCGCATCAGCCTGGAATTCGTCCCCACCGCGATCCTGTCCCGCCAGGTGGCCGTGGTTCGCCGCTCGGCGCTGATCCTCAACCTGCCGGGCCAGCCGAAGTCGATCCGCGAAACGCTCGAGGGCCTGAAGGGCGCCGACGGAAAGGCGATCGTCGCGGGCATCTTCG
>JANMYH010000258.1:0-2072 GCA_031381925.1 Burkholderiales bacterium
GTGACGCTGATCGCCCCCATCGCGATGGAGGAGGGGCTGCGCTTCGCGATCCGCGAAGGCGGCCGTACCGTCGGCGCAGGCGTCGTTTCCAAGATTCTCGAGTAGCACGAAGAAAGAACATCCAATGGCTCAAGCCCCCGCGAAACAGAAGATCCGCATCCGCCTAAAGGCGTTCGACTACAAGCTGATCGACCAGTCGGCCCTCGAGATCGTGGAGACGGCCAAGCGCACCGGCGCCGTGGTCAAGGGCCCGGTGCCGATGCCGACCCGCATCGAGCGCTTCGACATCCTGCGCTCGCCGCACAAGAACAAGACCTCGCGCGACCAGTTCGAGATCCGCACGCACCTGCGCCTCATGGACATCATCGAGCCCACCGACAAGACCGTGGATGCGCTGATGAAGCTCGATCTCCCGGCCGGCGTGGATGTGGAAATCAAGCTTTAAATTACTGTATAATTGACGGTTTTACTGCGCCGGCAGCGGCCTCGATGCTGCCGAGCACACGAGTGAAGGGCTGGCCAATCGTTGCCGGCACTCTTGGATGGCGGCAGGCGTTGCCGGCTGCACCACTAAGAGACAACACGAAAGGACAGAAAGATGAGTCTCGGTCTCGTCGGCCGCAAGGTCGGCATGATGCGCATCTTCAAGGACGACGGCACCTCCGTCCCCGTGACGGTGCTCGACTGCAGCGGCAACCGCGTCGCGCAGGTCAAATCCCAGGAATCCGACGGCTACGTCGCCGTGCAGGTGGCATTCGGCAAGCGCCGCGCCACGCGCGTGACCAAGGCGATGGCCGGCCACTTCTCGAAGGCTGGCGTCGAGGCCGGCTCGGAGCTGCGCGAGTTCCGCGTCGCCGCCGACAAGGTCGGCGACCTCAAGGCGGGATCCGAGCTCAGGGTGGACATTTTCGAAGCCGGCCAGAAGGTCGATGTTTCGGGCACCACCCTCGGCAAGGGCTTCTCCGGCGTCATCAAGCGCCACCACTTCTCGTCGAATCGTGCCTCCCACGGCAACTCGCTCTCGCACAACAGCGCGGGCTCGATCGGCATGGCGCAGGACCCGGGCCGGGTATTCCCGGGCAAGCGCATGGCGGGCCAGCTCGGTAATGTCACGCGCACCGTCCAGCTCCTCGAAGTCGCCCGCATCGACGCGGAGCGCTCACTGATCATGGTCAAGGGCTCGGTGCCCGGCGCGAAGAACTGCGCCGTCATCGTCCGCCCCAGCGCGAAGACGAAGGTGCGCAAGGCGCCCGTGGCACCCAAGGCGGCGGCGAAGGGAGCCAAATAATGGAACTCAAGGTCATCAACGAGAAGGGCGAGGCGCAGAAGTCCGTCGACGCCTCCGAGACCCTGTTCGGCCGCGAATACAACGAGGCGCTGGTCCACCAGGTGGTGGTTGCATACCACGCCAACGGGCGCCAGGGCACGCGCGCGCAGAAGACGCGCGCCGAAGTGCGCCACTCCACCAAGAAGCCGTGGCGGCAGAAGGGCACCGGCCGGGCACGCTCGGGCATGACGTCGAGCCCCTTGTGGCGCGGCGGCGGACGCACCTTCCCGAACAAGCCGGACGAGAATTTCACGCAGAAGCTCAACCGCAAGATGTACCGCGCCGGCATGGCCTCGATCCTGTCGCAGCTGGTGCGCGAGGAGCGCCTGTCCGTCATCGACACGCTCACCCTCGCGGAACCGAAGACCAAGTTGCTTGCCGGCAAGCTGCGCTCGCTCGGCATGTCGCAGGTGCTGATCCTGACCGACAAGCTCGATGAAAACCTGTTCCTGTCCTCGCGCAACCTCCCCGGCGTGCTTGTGCTCGAGGCACGCCATGCCGACCCGGTCAACCTGATGCGTTTCGAGAACGTCCTGGTCACGAAGGCGGCGGTGAAGCACCTCGAGGAGGCCCTGGCATGAACCAAGAAAGACTGATGAAGGTCATCGTCGCTCCGGTGATCTCGGAGAAGGCCACCCTGGTGGGCGAGATGCATCGCCAGGTCGTGTTCGAAGTGCTGCCCGATGCGACCAAGGCCGAGATCAAGGCCGCGGTCGAGCTGCTCTTCAAGGAGCAGAAGGTCGAG
>JANMYH010000426.1:0-9122 GCA_031381925.1 Burkholderiales bacterium
CGCAGCGGCTCCCACGCGTCCCTCACGCTGGTGCTGCCGCCGGTGATCTGGCCGCCCAGCAGCTTGTTGATGTAGATGGGGTTGACGCCCGCCTGCGCCACCTTCACCTTGCGCGGGTCGACGCCCAGCTCCTCGGCGACCAGCATGGTGAGCGACGTGTGCACGTCCTGGCCCATCTCGTTGCGGTGGCAGATGACGGTGATGCCGCCGTCGGGCTTCACCGTCACCCAGGCGTTGGCTTGCTGGGGGCTGTCCGCGGCGTGCGCATCGGCGGAGAAGCCCAGGCGGAAGCCGACCGCCAATCCTCCGCCAGCCAGCGCGGAGGCCTTGAGGAATTCGCGGCGCGTGATGGCGTTCATGCTTTGCCCCCGATGGTGTTGGAAGCGTCCTTGATGGCGGCACGGATGCGTCCGTAGGTGCCGCAGCGGCAGATGTTGCCCTTCATCGCCTCGTCGATCTGCGCGTCGGTGGGCTTGGGCGTCTTCGCGAGAAGCGCGGTGGCGGCCATCACCTGGCCCGACTGGCAGTAGCCGCACTGCGGCACCTGCACCTTGTCCCAGGCAGCCTGCACCGCCTTCGCAACCTTGTCGTTGGCAACGCCCTCGATGGTGGTGACCTTCTTGCCCGCCACCGCCGTCACGGGAGTGACGCACGAGCGAGTCGGCACGCCATCCACGTGCACCGTACAGGCGCCGCACAGGGCCGCGCCACAGCCAAACTTGGTGCCGTTCATGTTGAGGTAATCGCGCAGGACCCAGAGTAGCGGGGTGTCATCCGGGGCGTCGACGTTGATGGTCTTGCCGTTCAAGAGCAGGGCGGGCATGGTTCCTCCGAATTGTTTTTTGAATTGCCGGACGTAACGCTGCGCCGCGCCGGAGAGGTTGTCAAACCCGGGGCATGGCGCACACTAGCGCCACACCAATATCGGGGAGACTCCATGGCCAGCACGCTCGACGCAGTGATCGGCCGCGACACCGGCCAACGTCGGATGTACACGTGGGCCGCGGTCGTGGGGCTGCTGGTGATCTTCGCCGGTTTCGCGCCGACCTACTACCTGAAGAGCGTCATCGGCGAATCCGGTGACCTCGGCATGATGCGTCATCTCCACGGCTTCGTGATGACCGCGTGGTTCACGCTCTTTCTCGTCCAGGCGCGGCTGGTGGCCACGGGACGCACCCACATCCACCGCAAGCTGGGCGCGGCGGGCATCGTGATGGCGGCGCTGGTGATCGGTGTGAGCATGGCGCTCGCGATCGCGGCGGTGCGCGCCGGCCGCACGCCCGCCGGGATCCCGCCGATGGTCTTCCTCGTGCTGCCGCTGGGCGAGATGATCGCTTTCGGCGCGCTCTTCGGCACGGCGATCGCGCTGCGCAAGCGCTCGGACTGGCACAAGCGCCTGATGCTGCTCGCCACGCTCGCGATGCTCGCGCCCGCCATGGCGCGGCTGCCGTTCGAGTTCGTGAAGTCGGGCGGCCCGCCGGCGTTCTTCGCCATGGTCGACCTGGTGATCATCGCCTTCATCGCGTTCGACACGGTCAGGAATCGGCGCCTGCACCCGGCGTTCATGGCGGGGCTCGCATTCATCGTATTCGTCCAGGTCGGCAGGCTCGCGATTTCAGGGACCGCGGCGTGGATGAGCTTCGCGAAGTGGCTGGTGGCATAGATCCTGGGTCACAGTGCGCCACCGTACAGACCCACCCGGCACCGTGGGGGATGCTGCCACACAGCCAAGGAGAACTCCTCATGCAAGGAAATGCGGGTATCTGGATCGATCACAAGGAAGCATTCATCGTCTTCGCCGGCGCGACGGAAGCAGATGCGAAGGATGCGGGCGTGGACAAGCACGTAAAGTTCTCCGGCCATGGCTCGGGGCATGAAGGATCGAACGAGGACAAGCGTGAAGGGCTTGGGCAGGCGCATCGTCGGTGTCGAAACGGTCGACAGGATGACTGATCACCAGATTGTCGCGAAAGTCCGCCAGCACTACCAAAAATAGGGCTGATGGACATCGACTGGACCGCGTTCACTCCATGGTCGGCGCTCGCGGGCGGCGCCATCATCGGCCTCGCAACAACGCTATTTGTCCTCTTCAACGGACGGATCGCGGGCATCAGTGGCATCCTGGGCGGCCTGCTGCGCCCGGTGCGCACGGACATTCCGTGGCGCGTGGCCTTCCTCGTCGGCATGCTCGTCGCACCCCTTGCATACCTGGCATTCGCCACGCTGCCCGCCATCGTGATCGACGCGGGATATCCCGTACTCGTAGCGGCGGGGCTCGCCGTCGGCGTGGGAACGCGGTACGGCGGCGGCTGCACCAGCGGGCACGGCGTCTGCGGGCTCTCGCGCCTGTCACCACGCTCCGTCATGGCAACCCTCTTGTTCATGGCGGCGGGCTTCGCGACGGTCTTCGTGACACGGCATCTCCTGGAAGCCTGAGGCCATGCAAGGCGTCTTCGCATTCATCGCAGGCCTCGTGTTCGGCATCGGTCTCATCGTGTCAGGCATGGCCAATCCCGCGAAGGTGTTGGGCTTCCTCGACCTCGCGGGGCGCTGGGATCCCTCGCTTGCGCTGGTGATGGCAGGGGCGATCGCCGTGGGCGGCATGGGCTTCGCGGTCGCGCGACGACGCCGAGAAACGCTGCTCAAAACGCCAATGCAACTCCCCACTGCGCGCGACATCGATCGGCGCCTGGTCGGGGGCTCGCTCCTCTTCGGCGTGGGCTGGGGGCTGGCGGGCTTCTGTCCGGGTCCCGCGATCGTGGCACTTGGGGCAGGCGAGATGAAGGCGCTGGTGTTCGTGGTGGCGATGATCGCGGGGATGGGGATCTACGAGTTGATGAAATGATGGTCTTCCGCCAGCTCTTCGATCCGCAGTCGTCCACGTACACGTACCTGCTGGGCGATCGGGCGAGTGGCGAGGCGATCATCATCGACCCGGTGTTCGAGCAGGCGCGGCGGGATGCGGCACTCGTCGGCGAGCTGAACCTCAAGCTCGTGGCCACCCTCGAGACGCACGTGCACGCCGACCACGTCACCGGGGCGTGGCTTCTCAAGGAGCGCTGCGGGAGCGCGATCGTGGTCCCCAGGGAGGGCGGCGCTTCCGGCGCGGGCCGTTATCTCGCCGACGGCGAGAAGGTGCGCTTCGGCACGCGTCACGTCGAGGTGCGCGCGACCCCCGGGCACACGCATGGCTGCGTCACTTACGTCCTCGACGACGAAAGCATGGCGTTCACCGGTGATGCGCTCCTCATCCGCGGCACCGGCCGCACCGACTTCCAGCAGGGCGATGCGCGCGCCCTCTACCGCTCGGTGAGGGGCCGGATCTTCGCGCTGCCGCCCGCGTGCCTGCTCTACCCCGCGCACGACTATCACGGCCTCACGGTGACGAGCGTCGAGGAGGAGCGGCGCTACAACCCGCGCCTGGGCGCGGACATCGGCGAGGGCGACTTCGTGGGCTACATGGAGAACCTCCGCTTGCCGCATCCGAATCTGATCGACGCCGCGGTGCCCGCGAACCTGCGCTGCGGCGAGCCCGGCGAGAACGCGCGCCCGCCGGCCGACCCCGCGTGGGCGCCGCTCACCTTCACCTTCGCGGGCCTCTTCGAGATCCAGCCCCAGGCGCTCGAGGAGCGCGCAGGGTCGGTCCAGGTGCTCGACGTGCGCGAGCGCGATGAATGGGATGGCGCCGTCGGGCGCATTCGCGGTGCGAAGTGGATCCCGCTCGGCGAGCTGCCCGCGCGCATCGGGGAGCTCGACCGCGGCCGCCCGGTGGTCGCCGTGTGCCGCTCAGGGGCGCGTTCGGCGCAGGCGGTGACGGTGCTCTCGAAAGCGGGGTTCAAGGACGTCGCCAACCTCGCGGGCGGGCTCGTGCGGTGGCGAGCCGAAGGACACTCGGTGGAGGGTGGGCTGGACTAGGCGGTCGGCACTACCCTCGGCCTGCGCGCCTCGTCCACGGCGACGTAGGTGAGCTGCGCCTCGGTCACCTTCACGACTTCCCGCTCCCCGCCGAGCTTGCGCTGCGCGTAGACCTCGACGTCGACGGTGATCGAGGTGCGCCCGGTCTTCAGCACGCGCGCATAGAAGCTCACGATGTCGCCCACGAAGACCGGCTCCTTGAAGACGAAGGAGTTCACGGCGACGGTGACCACCGGTCCCTGCGCGCGCTCCCACGCCGGGATGCTGCCGGCGATGTCGACCTGCGCCATGACCCAGCCGCCGAAGATGGTGCCGTGGGCATTGGTGTCGGCGGGCATCGGGACGATGCGCAGGACGGGTTGTTCGTCGGGGAGGTTCATGGAATGACGATCGCCTTTCCCTGCACGCGTCGCTCGCTCACGTCGTGCAGAGCTTCGATGCCCTTGTCGAGAGGATAACGCTTGTAGATGTGCGGTTTGATCTTGCCCGCCGCGAGCCACTCGACCAGCTGGCGCGCGTTGGCCGCGGCCTGCTTGGGCTCCTTCTCGAGCTGGGCGCCCAGGTACACGCCCACGATCGAGCAGCCCTTCAGGAGCGGCAGGTTGAGTGGAATCTTCGGGATGTCGCCGGCGGTGAAGCCGATGACGAGCAGCCGGCCCTTCCAGGCGAGGCTGCGGAGTGCGGGCTCGGTGTACGGTCCACCCACCGGGTCGCAAACGACGTCGACACCCTTGCCGCCAGTGAGGGTCTTGATGCGCTCGCGCAGGTCTTCCTTCGAGTAGTCGATCGTCTCGTCGGCGCCATGCGCGCGGCAGACGGCGAGCTTCTCTGGGCTCGAGGCCGCGGCGATCACGCGCGCGCCCAGGACCTTGCCGAGCTCGACGGCTGCCAGGCCCACTCCACCTGCGGCACCCAGCACCAATAACGTCTCGCCGGCCTTGAGATCTCCGCGATCCTTGAGGGCGTGGATCGAGGTGCCGTAGGTGAACAGCATTGCCGCGGCGGCTTCGAGGTCTACATTCGCGGGAAGCTTCGCCGCGCGATCGGCTGGCACGATCGCCTGCTGGGCGAAGGCGCCATGGTTCACGATGGCGGCTACGTGATCGCCCACCCTGAGATGTGTGACGCCCGCACCGACGGAGCGCACCTTGCCTGCAAGCTCGAACCCGGGCGCGAACGGCAGCGGTGCCTTGTACTGGTACTTGCCCTGCACCAGGAGCACGTCGGGGAAATTGACGCCGGCGGCCTTCACGTCGACGACCATTTCATCCGCGGCCGGTTGGAGGTCGGCAACCTCTTCGACACGGAGGTTGTCGATGCCGGTGAGCTCGCGGCAGAGCAGGGCTTTCATTTCCTGTAGACCTCCCTTCGATGGCCGATCTTGACCACGTCCCCGAGCCGCCGAGGGTCATCGATGCCGTAGACGATGCGAAAATCACCTACTCGCACGCGATACCGTTCATTGCCGCCGGACAATTTCTCGCTCCCGCGTCCGCGAGGATCGCTTGCCAGCCCCTGGATTGCCTTGACGATACGGGCGCGGTCGGGCTTCCCGGCCACCCCCTCGAGCTCCTTCGCGGCGGAACGAGCGATGCGGAGGCTATATCTTTCCACGCTTGCGGAGGGAACCAACCAGGGTTTCGAAATCGAGCCTGGGTTCCCTGGCGCGCTTGTCGAACGCGGCCAGATCTTCCGCATCTTCAGCCAGCGTCCGGCGAACGGCTTCGTTCACCAGCTCCGAAACGGAGCGGGCCGATATGGCCGACTTCATCCGCAGGGCCTGGTGAAGGTCCGCGTCGAAGTAGACCGTCGCGCGCTTGGGGCTGTCTTCCATCCGTGTAAATGTAACGCTATGACGTCATAACGTCAAGACGTTTCGACCTGCAGCACCAACTTGCCGGTGTTCTCGCCCTTGAAAAGCTTGAGCAGCGTGTCATGGAAGGCTGCGATCCCGCCCGGCACGACATCCTCCTTCGCCTTGAGCTTGCCGGCGGCGATCCAGCCCGCCATCTCGCGCGCCGCCTCGCCGTAGCGGTCGGCGTAATCGAAGACCACCATGCCGGCCATGCTCGCGCGGTTCACGAGGAGGGACATGTAGTTCGCGGGGCCCTTCACGCCGGTGGTGGCGTTGTACTGCGAGATCGCACCGCAAATCACGATACGGGCGCCGCGGGCGAGGCGCGCGAGGGCCGCGTCGAGGATGTCGCCGCCCACATTGTCGAAATAGACGTCGATGCCGTTGGGGCAGTGGGTCTTCAGCGCCGCCTTCACGTCTTCGTTCTTGTAGTCGATTGCGGCGTCGAAGCCGAACTCCTCGACGAGCATCCGGCACTTGCCGGCGCCGCCCGCGATTCCGACCGCGCGGCAACCCTTGATCTTGGCGATCTGGCCCACGACGGATCCGACCGCGCCCGCTGCGCCCGACACCACGACCGTCTGTCCCGGCTGCGGCTTGCCAATGTCGAGGAGGCCGAAGTACGCGGTCATGCCGGGCATGCCGAGCGTGCCGAGATACGTGGGCATCTTCACGAATCGGGTATCGACCTTGTTCACACCCTTGCCGTCGGAGATCGCGTACTCCTGGACGCCGAATCCGCCGGTGACGAGATCGCCTTCCTTGAACTTGGGATGGCTCGACTTGATCACCTTCCCCCCGGCGCCGGCGCGCATCACCTCGCCGATCGCGACCGGGCGGATGTACGACTTGGCGTCGTTCATCCAACCGCGCATCGCGGGGTCGAGCGAGATGTACTGGATCTGCACCAGGAGCTCGCCGTCTTTCGGCTCCGAAACGGCTTCCTCGGTGAATTGCCAGTCGGACGGTTTCGGCAGCCCCACCGGGCGGGCGGCGAGACGGACTTGATGGTTTTTCATGGGACCCTCTCCCCGACCCTCTCCCAAAGGAGAGGGAGAATCTATTATTGGTAGCGCCTGAGTTCCATCTTGCCGACGGCGTTGCGATGCACCTCGTCGGGGCCATCGGCCAAACGCAGTGTACGAGTGTGGGCGTAGTGGTAGGCGAGCGTGAAATCGTCGGAGAGGCCGGCGCCGCCGTGGGCCTGGATCGCCCAGTCGAGGACCTGGCAGGCCATGGTGGGCGCGGCGACCTTGATCATGGCGATCTCCTTGGCGGCGACCTTGTTGCCGACAGTGTCCATCTTCCACGCGGCATTGAGCACCAGGAGCCGCGCCTGGTCGATCATGATGCGAGATTCGGCGATGCGCTCGAGCGTCACGGTCTGCTCGGCGATCGGCTTGCCGAAGGCCACGCGGCTCTTGGTGCGCCGGCACATGTCCTCGAGGGCGCGCTCGGCGATGCCGATGGTGCGCATGCAGTGGTGGATGCGCCCGGGGCCGAGGCGCCCCTGCGCGATCTCGAAACCGCGGCCTTCGCCGAGCAGCAGGTTCGAGGCCGGGACGCGCACGTGGTCGAAGTCGACCTCCGCGTGGCCGTGGGGCGCGTCGTCGTAGCCGAAGACGGGCAGGTGCCGCAGGACCTTCACGCCCGTCGCATCGCGCGGCACGAGGATCATCGACTGGCGCTTGTGGCGGTCGGGACTCTGCGGGTCGGTCTGGCCCATGAAGATGAAGATCGCGCAGCGCGGGTCCATCGCGCCCGACGACCACCACTTGCGCCCGGTGATCACGTAGTCGTTGCCGTCGCGGACGATCGAGCCCTGGATGTTGGTCGCGTCGCTCGAGGCCACGTGCGGCTCGGTCATCGCGAAGCACGAACGGATGGTGCCCTCCATCAGCGGCTTGAGCCACTCCTGCTTCTGCGCCGGCGTGCCGTAGCGATGGAGCGTCTCCATGTTGCCGGTGTCGGGCGCGCTGCAGTTGAAGACCTCCGCGGACCATGGCACGCGGCCCATCACTTCGCAGAGCGGCGCGTAATCGATGTTGGACAGGCTCATGAACAGATTCCAGAGCCCTTCGGCCCGAGCCTTGACCTTGAGCTCTTCGATGACCTGGGTGGGCGTCCAGCGATCACCCCCGGCCACCTCGTCCAGGAAGCGACGCTCGCTGGGATAGACGTGGGCGTCCATGAAGGCGTTGAGCTGGGACAGGAGCCCGGCGGTTCGCGGTGAGTGATCAAAGTTCATTCATTGCCTCGACTCTCTTCCATCCCAGGTCCGCCAACGTTCTCGCCGACTTTCCCACTTCCAACGCGTATTGACTCGCCGCAGTCCCATCCTTCACGCGCCCCATGATGCCCTGTGCGATGCCGGCGGCGCGGAACATGTTGTACGCGATGTAGAAATCCCAGTGGCGCGGGTCGATCGGCGGGCGGCCGACGCGCTGCAGGTAACGCGCGACGTACTCCTTCTCCGACGGAATCCCGAGCGCCGGCAGGTCGTGGCCGGTGAGGCCGCGGAAGGCGCCGGGCGGCACGTGCCAGCTCATGCAGTGGTACGAGAAATCCGCGAGCGGGTGGCCGAGCGTGGAGAGCTCCCAGTCGAGGACGGCGAGGATGCGCGGCTCGGTGGGATGGAAGACGAGGTTATCGACGCGGAAGTCGCCATGCACGATGGTGGTCACGTCGTCGGCGGGGATGTTCTGCGGCAGCCACTCGATGAGCCGGTTCATGGCCTCGATAGTCTCAGTCTCGCTCGCCTGGTACTGCTTGGTCCAGCGGCCGATCTGGCGCGCGAAGTAGTTGCCCGGCTTGCCGTAGTCGCCCAGGGTCCGCGATTCGTAGTCGACCTTGTGGAGTGCGGCGATCACACGGTTCATCTCCCAGTAGATGTCCGCACGCTGGGCGTTCGTCATGCCGGGGAGCGCCCCGTCCCACAGCACGCGCCCGTCGACGCAATCCATCACGAAGAAAGCCGAGCCGATGACCGAATCGTCGAGGCACAGTCCATGCGTCTTCGGCACCGGCACGTCGCTGCCGGCAAGCGCGGTCATGACCCGGTACTCGCGGTCGACGGCGTGGGCCGAGGGCAACAGCTTGCCGGCGGGCTTGCGGCGCATCACGTAGCGATGACTCGCGGTCGCGAGCCGGAAAGTCGGATTCGACTGCCCGCCGCGAAACTGCTCGACCGTGAGCGGGCCCTTGAATCCGTCCATGTTGTCGCGCATCCACGCTTCGAGGGCGGCGATGTCGAAGCGCTGCTTTTCCGACACCTCCAGCGTGCCGTGGATAAACCGGGGCAGGGCCCCCAGTCCCGGGGGGCGGGCCAGGGGCGGGCCCGGGGGCATGGGGG
>JANMYH010000431.1:0-5300 GCA_031381925.1 Burkholderiales bacterium
CGGCGAGCGCGAATTTCTTGTCCGTCGCCAGCCGGGAGATGTCCGCCGTGGGAACGGTCTCGATCATCTGCACGTCGCCGGACAGGAGTGCGGCCACCCGCGCCGACGAGTTCGACAGGATCTTGAAAGTGATCTTGTCCCACGGCTCCTCGCCGCCCCAGTAGCCGTAGTTGGCCTTCAGCACCACCCGCTGGTTCGGGATGTACTCGGCGAACTTGTAGGGCCCCGTGCCGATGGCGGACTTGCCGGAATTGAAGTCGTCGGTGGTCGCCTTCTCAGCGATCGGGCGGGGGAGGATGTACACCGAGGCGAGGTCGCTCGGCAGCAGGACGTGTGGCGTGGCGGTCTTGAAAATGAGGGTGTGCGGATCGACCACCTTCACGTCCACCACGGGCTTGGTGAAGGTCGCGAACGACGACGGGCTGTTGGGGACGTTGGGCACGCGCTTGTAGGTGGCGACCACGTCGTCGGCGGTGAACGCGGTGCCGTCGTGGAACTTCACGCCCTTGCGCAGCTTGAACTCCCATGTGAGGTCGTCGATCGCCCTCCACGAGGTGGCCAGCGCCGGCACCAGCTTCTGGTTGTTATCGCGCCCGATGAGAGGCTCGAAGATGTGGATGAGCAGCGAATTGTTCGGCGACAGGTTGTGGTAGTGCGGGTCGATCGAGGTGATCGCGGCCTGCAGGCCGATGGCAACCTCGCGTTCCTTCTGGGCATGGGCGGACGGGGCGTCGGCGAGCGCGATCGCCGCCACGGCGAGCTTGAGCATGCGCAACATGGGAGGTCTCCTGGGATTGTGAGGAAATGATACCGTGACCCCATGAATCCCGCCGAACGCTTCGAGGCGATGCTCGCCGCGGGCAAGGACAACGCGTTGCTGCGATTCAGCCTCGGCCTGCATTACCTCAACGCCGCCGACCCGGCGAACGCGGCGCCGCACTTGCGCGCCGCCGTGAACCATGATCCCGACTACTCCGCGGCCTGGAAGCTGCTCGGACGCGCGCTCGGCGAGACCGGCGCTCGCGACGAGGCGCGCGAGGCATATCGCCGCGGCATCGAGGCGGCCGATCGCAAGGGCGACAAGCAAGCGGCGAAGGAGATGGCGGTGTTCCTGCGAAGGCTCGACCAGCCGCCGGACCCGGCGGCCGCGCCCTAGGGTGCGGCGAGCAACTCGCGCAGCGCCGTCGCGGGCGTGTCCTTGACGACGGCCGCGCGGCCCATCTCCTCGAGGAGAATCAGGGTGATCCTGCCGCCCTCGTTCTTCTTGTCGCGGCCCATGAACTCGAGCCACGTCGAGACCGGGAAAACCGGTGGCGTGACCGGCAGGCCGAAGCGCTCGAGGAGGGCCGAGAGCCGATCGGCCTGCGCCGCGGGGATTCTTCCGAGGCGGGCAGACAGTCGCGCGGCGAGCACCATTCCTGCGGCCACCGCCTCGCCATGCAGCCAGTTGCCATAGCCGGTGGCCGACTCGATCGCATGGGCGAAGGTGTGGCCGAAATTCAGCAGGGCACGCGCACCGCGCTCGTGTTCGTCGGCGGCGACGATCTGCGCCTTGATCTCGCACGAGCGCAGGATCGCGTGGTCAAGCGCCCCGGGTTCGCGCGCCAGCAGGGCCCCCGCTTCGCGCTCGATCCACCCGAGGAATCCGGGATCGCGTATCGCCCCGTACTTGACGACCTCCGCAAGCCCCGAGGCAAACTCGCGAGGCGGTAGGGTTGAAAGGCTCAGGGTATCGGCGATCACCGCACTGGGCTGGTGGAACGCGCCGATCATGTTCTTTCCCAGCGGATGGTTGATCGCGGTCTTCCCGCCCACTGAGGAGTCGACCTGCGCGAGCAGCGTCGTCGGCAGCTGCAGGTGCGCGATGCCCCTCTGGTATGCGGCAGCGGCGAAGCCGGTCATGTCGCCCACCACACCGCCGCCCAACGCCACCAGGACGGTGCCCCGGTCGGCTTGCGCCTCGAGCAGCGCCGCGAAAATCCGGTCGAGATTCTGCCAGTCCTTGTAGGCCTCGCCGTCGGGCAGCACGATGCGTGGCATCGTCGCGGCCCCTGCCCGCGCGAGCGCGCCATCGACGCGGGCGGCGTACAGCGGCTCCACCGTCGCGTTGGTCACCAGCGCAACGCGCCGGCCCTTTACGTGAGGCGCGTAGAGGCCGGCATCGTCGAGCAGTCCCGCGCCGATATGGATCGGATAGCCGCGATTGCCGAGCTCGACTCGGAGGGTGGTCGCGCTCATGCGGGCGCACCGGGCGGAGCGTCGCGCAGCGCGGCGACCACGCGAGAGACGAGCGTGGCCGCGCTCTGGGCGCCGGTGTCGACCACGAGGTGCGCCGCCTCCCGGTAAAGGGGATCGCGCTGCTCGAGGATCTCGGCGAGCGTGGCGCGCGGGTCCGGCGTGGCGAGCAGCGGGCGACTGGAATCGTGCCGCGTGCGCTCCCACAGGTTCTCGATCCGCGCCCGCAGGTACACCACGGTGCCGTTGGCGCGCATGAGGGTGCGGTTTTCCTCCGAGAGCACCGCGCCGCCGCCGGTGGCGACCACGCAATCGTCGCGCTCGGCGAGCTCGGCCAGGATGCCGGTCTCGCGCCGGCGGAATCCCGCCTCGCCCTCGATCTCGAAGATCGTCGCAACCGGAACGCCGGTGCGCTCGACCAGGACCTTGTCGGTATCGAAGAACTCCGCCTTCATGCGCAGCGCGAGCGCCTTCCCGAGCGTGGTCTTGCCCGCGCCCATCATGCCCACCAGGAAGACGTTGCCTCGTCCCATAACGGGGTCAGGTTACTCTCGTGCGCGATGGCGGTTGCTCGAAAAAAAAGCCCCGGCGGACCGGGGCTTTTCCCTGGGGCGGAAGCCCTAGCGGATGGTGAGCGTGTCCTTGACGATCTTGGGCGTCACGAAGATCAGGAGCTCGGTCTTGTCGTCCTGCTTGGCCGTGCGCCGGAAGAGCTGCCCGAGGAACGGGATGTCGCCGAGGAACGGCACCTTGTCGACCGTGGTGCGCGTGGTCTGCTCGAAGATCCCGCCGAGCACGATCGTGTCCCCGTTGTCGACCAGGACCTGGGTGTTCACTTTCTTCGTGTCCACCGATGGGATGCCGGAGAAGATCTGGCCCACCGAATCCTTCTTCACCTCGAGGTCCATGATGATCCGGTCGTCTGGCGTGATGCGCGGGGTGACCGCGAGCTCCAGCACCGCCGGCTTGAACGACACCGTCGTCGCGCCGGATGCGGAAGCCGTGAGGTAGGGAATCTCGGTGCCCTGCGAGATGACCGCTTTCTTCTTGTCGGCCGTGATCACGCGCGGGCTGGAAACCACCTTGCCGCGGTTGTCGGCTTCCAGCGCGGAGAGCTCGACGTTCACCAGGTTGCCGCTGCCGAGGTTGAGGATCGACAGCGCGAGCGAGCCCGCCGCGCCCACGACCGGCAGGTTCACGTTGAGCTGGTCGGGCTGCGCGCCCAGCGGGATGGCGCCCACGCCGATCGGCACATTGAACAGGTTCTCCGTGCGGCCACCCGGGTAGACCAACGAGGCCGAGCCGCGCGAGCCCGGGTTGTTCCCGAGCGGTGCCACGGTATCGACGGCGGTGCCGGACACGCCGAAGTTGTAGTTGTTGGAGCTGAACGCGGACTGCGTGCCGAAGCGCGCGCCGAGCTGGCGGCCCCACTTGTCGTCGGCGATCACGATGCGCGCCTCGATCAGCACCTGGCGCACCGGGATGTCGAGCTGCTGGATCAGGCGACGGGCCTCCTCGAGACGCCCGCCAGAGTCCTGCACGAAGAGCGTGTTGGTGCGTTCGTCGACGCTGGCACTGCCGCGCTTCGAGAGGATTCGCTGGTCCTTGTCGGACAGCAGCTTCTTCAGGTCGTCGGCCTTGGCGTAGGAGAGCGCGAACGATTCGGTGCGCACCGGCTCCAGGTCGGATACCGCGGCCTGCGCCTCGAGGGCGAGCTTTTCCTTGGCGGCGAGCTCGTCGGTCGGGGCGATCAGCACCACGTTGCCGTTCTTGCGCTTCGACAGGCCCTTGGCCTGCAGGATGATGTCGAGCGCCTGGTCCCAGGGCACATCCTTCAGGCGCAGCGTGAGGTTGCCGCCCACGGTGTCGCTGGTGATGATGTTCAGGCCCGTGAAGTCCGCGATCACCTGCAGCACCGCGCGCACTTCGACGTTCTGGAAGTTGAGCGACAGCTTCTCGCCGGCGTACCCCGGTGTGGAGCTCTGCACCATGCGGTTCGGATCTTCCTTGACCGGCTTCACCTCGACGATGAACTGGGTGTCCGTCTGGTAGGCGGAGTATTCCCAGATGCCGCGCGGCTCGACCACGATGCGCGCGTTGCCGCCCTGCTCGAAGGTGTCGACGAAGCGCACCGGGGTGCCGAAGTCGCCGACGTCGAGGCGGCGCACGAGGTTGCGAGGCACGTTGGTGTTGACGAAATCGACCACGAGCTGGCGGCCTTGCTGGCGGATGTCGATGCCGATGTTCGGCGAGGACAGGTCCACCACGATGCGGCCTTCGGCCGTGTTGCCGCGGCGGAAGTCGACGTCGCGCAGGTTGTAGCGCACCGAGCTCCCGGGACCCGACTCCGCGAACACGGTCGGGGCGGCCGTGGGCGCGGTGGCCACCGCGGCGCCCGAGACTTGCGCCTGGGAGCCGTCGATCGTCACGACCAGCTGGCGGCCATCCATGGCCTGGGTGTAGGTGAGGTTGCGCGTGAGGTTCATCACCAGGCGCGTGCGGTTGGCGGTCTGCACGATCGAGACGCTGCGCAGGTCACCCTCGCCGGCCTCGACCTGGGTGCGGCCGGTGGCGTTGATGGTGTCGGGGAGGTCAATCGCGATCCGCGGCGGGTTGGTGACTGCGAAGCCCTGGGGAGACGCGGCGAGCGGCTCCTTCAGCCCGATCTTCACCAGGATCTTGCCGCCCTGGACCGAGGAGAAGTTGATGGACTCGACCGCGTTTTTCGGGGCGCCCTGCGCCCAGGCAAGCGGCGCGGCCAGCGCAAGCACGAACGCTGCGAGCGTGGCCCCGAATTTGGAAGTTGGGATGCGGAGCGTCGTGGTCACTTTTTGTCCCCTTTGCCGGCCTCTTCCAGAAGCGGCAGAACACTCTGCCGCTCGGCCCAATCGCCGGCGCTGTCTTGAACGATTTCCTTGAGCTTTATCTCGCCCTCGGTCACATCCGTGATGAGGCCGAAATTCTGGCCCATGTAATTGCCCTTCTTCACCCTGTAGAGCGTCTTGTCCGCGCGCACGATGGCGTACGTGTCCTTGCCCTGGGAAAGCGTGCCGACCATCTTCAGC
>JANMYH010000446.1:0-1864 GCA_031381925.1 Burkholderiales bacterium
GCTGCGCGACCAGGGGCTCACGCCCCATCGCGTCGAGGTCATCGCCGCCAACGATCCCGCCGGCGGCTTGCGCTCTCGCCCCGTGGCGCTCTCGGCGACCGAGCTCACGCAGCTCACTCGCGGACTCGCCTCGCTGCTCGAAGCGGGCCTCACCGTCGAGCAGGCTTTCAACGCGCTCATCGAGCAGGCCGAGAACGAGCGCATGCGCCAGGTGCTCGCGGCGCTGCGCGGCGAGGTGATCGCCGGCAACACCGTGGCCAAGGCGCTCGAGTCGTTCCCCAACGTGTTCTTCGAGCTCTACCGCACGCTGGTGGCGGCCGGGGAATCCTCGGGCCAGCTGCCGCGGGTGCTCGGCAAGCTCGCCGATTACCTCGAGGACCGCCAGCAGCTGCGCGGCAAGCTCGCCCTCGCCCTCATCTATCCCACCATCGTGATGGGTGTCGCGCTGGTGGTCGTGGGCGCGCTCTTGATATACGTGCTGCCCCAGGTGATCCAGGTCTTCCAGCATGCGCACCAGAACCTGCCGCTCCTCACGCGCGCGCTGATCGCCTTTTCCAGGTTCCTCCAGGCGACGTGGTGGCTGTGGGTCGCGCTGGCCATCGCCGGCGCGGTCGCGCTTCGCGTGGCGCTCGCCCGCCCCGCCGCGCGCGAGGCGATCCACCGGCTGCTGTGGCGCGCGCCGCTGCTCGGGCGCGTGCTGCGCCACCTCGATGCCGCGCGCCTCGCCGCCACGCTCTCGATCCTGGTCGGCAGCCGCGTGCCGATCCTCCAGGCGCTCGATGCCGGCACCGGCGTGATGACGCTCGTGCCGATGCGCAACGCCCTTGCCTCCGCGGCGCGCGGCGTGCGCGAGGGCATGCCTCTCGCGCGCGCCCTCGGCGCGACCGCCGCGTTCCCGCCGGTGATGGTGCACCTCATCGCAAGCGGAGAAGCGAGCGGGCGCCTCGACGAAGCCCTCGAACGCGCCGCCCGCCAGCAGCAGAACGATATCGCGATCCGCCTCGCGGCATTCGCCGCGCTCTTCGAGCCCGCCATGATCCTGTTGATGGGCGGCGTGGTGCTGGTGATCGTGCTCGCGATCCTGCTGCCGATCTTCCAGCTGAACTCTCTGATCGGAAAATGATGAAGATGCGAAAACCGTGGTCTGTCCCCGGTTTTACGTTGATCGAGGTGCTGGTGGTGGTCGCGATCCTCGGGATCCTCGCGGCGATCGTGGTACCGCGAATCATGGATCGCCCCGACGAGGCGAAGCGGGTGGCGGCGAAGGCCGACATCGGCGCCATCGTCCAGGCACTCAAGCTCTATCGGCTCGACAACGGTTCCTATCCGTCGACGGACCAGGGGCTCGGCGCCCTGGTGCAGCGCCCGACGAGCAATCCCGTGCCGACCAACTGGAAGCAGGGCGGCTACCTCGAGCGGCTGCCGAAGGATCCATGGGGCACCGAGTACCAGTTCCGGAGCCCCGGCGTGAAGGGCGAGATCGACGTCTTCAGCCTCGGTGCCGACCGGGTCCGCGGCGGCGAGGGGAGCGCGGCCGATGTGGGCAACTGGGAGTAAGGGGTTCACTCTCATCGAGGTGCTGGTGGTCGTGGCGATCGCCGGGATCCTCGTGGCGCTCGCGGCGGTGAACCTGTTTCCGGGAGACGCGCAGGTGGCGCGGCGCGAAGCCGGCACCGTGGCGCTCGCCATCGAACACGCCCGCGACGCCGCCTGGTTCGGCGGCCGCCCCACTGCGGTCACGTTCACCGAGGGTCGGCTGCGTGAATGGCGTTACTCGGGGGCCGCCTGGGAGCCCGACTCCGGCCGCGACCGGCCGCTCGCCGACGAGGTGCGGGTGACGGGCCTCTTCGTCGACGGCACTTCG
>JANMYH010000001.1:0-18475 GCA_031381925.1 Burkholderiales bacterium
GGTGCATGCGCCGACACGCTCGCCGTCGTGCGAGCCGGTGAGCATCGAGCCGGTGACCAGCTGCACGCACGGGACGTTGGCCGACGCCGCCCCCATCAGCTGCGCGGGGACCGTCTTGTCGCAGCCGCCGATCAGCACCACCGCGTCCATCGGCTGCGCGCGGATCATCTCCTCGGTGTCGATCGACATGAGGTTGCGCAGGTACATCGAGGTCGGATGCGCGAAGCTCTCGTGGATCGAGATCGTCGGGAACTCCACCGGCAGCCCGCCTGCGAGCATCACGCCGCGCTTGATCGCCTCGATCAGCTGCGGCGCATTGCCATGGCACGGGTTGTAGCTGCTGGCGGTATTCGCGATGCCCACCACCGGACGCGAGAGGGCGTCGTCGGTGTAGCCCGCGCCCTTGATGAACGCCTTGCGCAGGAAGAGCGAGAAGTCGCGGTCGCCGTAGCTGGTGAGGCCTTTCTCGAGGCCCTTGTCTTTGGTGTCGGTCATGGTGTTGGGGTCAGGTTACCTTTCGATCGGTCCCTTTGTATGGGGACAGATTGAAAGGTAACCTGACCCCAATTTCGAGAATCATCATACAAGGGGAGGGGCCGATGCAGCGCGCGGTTTCGGTAATGGCGGCATTCCTCGCGTTGATCGTTCCGGTTTCGGCCGCACCGCTCGTGCCGGCGTTGCGCAGCATGCGCGACTCCTTGCGGATCATTGCCGACGCCGTCTGCTAGGCCCGCGCCGTATAATCGCCCCTCTCGACAAAGGGGGATGACGAGCATGGCCGCCAAGACCCAGAAGCAATCCGCAAGGCCCGCCGGAAAGATACCCGTCACTCTGATCCCCGGGGATGGTATCGGCCCCGAGGTCGCCGAGGCCACCCTCGCTGTGCTCGACGCGGTCGGCGCCCCCTTCGTCTACGAGACCCACCAGGCGGGCGTGGCCGGCGTCAAGGCGTCGGGGGACCCACTGCCGCCCGCCACCATCGCGAGCATCCGCAAGACGCGCCTCGCGCTGAAGGGCCCGCTCGCGACCCCGGTCGGCGGCGGTTTCCGTTCCTCCAACGTGCGCCTGCGCGAGGAATTCCAGCTCTACGCGAACCTGCGCCCGGCGCGAACGCTGATTCCGGGCGGGCGCTACGACAACATCGACCTGGTGCTGATCCGCGAGAACCTCGAGGGGCTGTACGTCGGCTTCGAGCACTACATCCCGATCGGCGACGATCCCCACGCGGTGGCGCTCGCCTCGGGCGTGAACACCCGCGCCGGCGGCCGGCGCATCAACGAGTTCGCGTTCGACTACGCCGCGAAGCACGGCCGCAAGAAGGTCACGCTGGTGCACAAGGCGAACGTGCTCAAGGCGTTGACGGGGTTGTTCCTCGAGACCGGCAAGGAAGTCGCGAAGCGCTACGAGGGCCGCATCGCCTGCGACGAGCGGATCATCGATGCCTGCGCGATGCAGCTGGTGATGAACCCGTACCAGTTCGACGTCATCGTCACCACCAACCTCTTCGGCGACATCCTCTCGGACCTGAACGCTGGACTGGTCGGCGGGCTCGGCATGGCGCCGGCCGGCAACATCGGGGCGGACGCCGCGATCTTCGAGGCGGTCCACGGCTCGGCTCCCGACATCGCCGGCAAGGGCATCGCCAACCCGCTCGCCCTCATGCTCTCCGCGGCGATGATGCTCGACCATGTGGGCCACCAGGACAAGGCGAAGCGCCTGCGCGATGCGATCGACGCGGTGCTGCTGAAGGACAAGGTGCGCACCGGCGACCTGGGCGGGAAGGCCAACACCAAGACGTTCACCAAGGCGATCGTTAGCCGGCTCGGCTAGGAAAAATCCGGTGTCAGACACCATTTTCCAAATGACGGAAAATGGTGTCTGACACCAGTTTCTCGAACCATGCGCTCCAAACTCTTCGTTCCAGGTTCCCGGCCCGAGCTGTTCGCCAAGGCGATGGCGAGCGAGGCGGACGCGCTGTCGTTCGACCTCGAGGATTCGGTGGACGAGGCGCGCAAGGCCCAGGCGCGTGACGCGCTCGCGAAATTCCTGCGCACGCTGTCGCCCAACTGCGGCAAGGTGATCATCGTGCGGGTGAACGGCCTCGAAACCGAGCACTTCGAGCGCGACCTCGAGGCGATCGTGGGTCCCGGCCTCGACATGGTGAACCTGCCCAAGCCCGAGTCGCCCGAGGACGTGCGCGCGTGCGCCGCGGCGCTGGCGAAGGTCGAGCGCCGGGCGAAGGTCGAGCCGGTCGACATCCTGCCCAACATCGAATCGCCGCGCGCGCTGCGCCTCGCCGCGGAGATCGCCCTCGCGAGCCCGCGCGTGGTGGGCCTGCAGGCCGGCTGGGGCGACCTGATCGAGCCTCTCGACATCGACCGCTACAACCCGCCGGTAATCGAGGCGATCCAGCTGCAGATCCGCATCGCGGCGGGCGAGGCCGGTGTGTGGGCCTACGACGGCGCGTTCGCCAACATCCAGGATCCCGACGGCTACCGGCGCGAGGCCGAGGGCGCCCGCCGCCTCGGCTTCGTCGGCAAGAGCGCGATCCACCCCACCCAGGTGCCGATCGCCAACGCGGTGTTCCGCCCGACGGATGCCGAGATCGCGCACTCGCTGAAGGTGATCGAGGCGGCGGAGAATGCGGCGGCGAAGGGCATCGGGGCCTTCACCGTGAACGGAAAGATGGTCGATGCCCCCTTTGTGAGGCGAGCGGAGTCGATCCTGGACCTGGCAAGGAAGCTCGGACTGATCGCGCAGGAAAGGAGAATCGAATGAGGTGGATGGCCGGCCTGGTCGCGGCGCTGCTCATGGCGATGCCGGTGCTCGCACAGAAATTTCCCAACAAGCCCGTCACGATGATCGTGCCGTACCCGCCGGGCGGCTCGAACGACACCTTCGCGCGCGAGCTGGGCAAGCGCCTGTCCGACGCCTGGAAGTTCCCGGTGATCATCGAGAATCGCGCCGGTGCCGGCGGTTCGATCGGCGCGGCCTACGTGTCGAAGGCGGCGCCCGACGGCTACACGCTCTGCCTGCTGTCGTCATCGTTCACCACCAACGCCGCGATCCAGCCGAACCTGCCGTTCGACCCGGTGAACGGATTCGCGCCGGTCGGCATGGTCGCCAAGGGCCCGATGCTGCTCACGGTCGCGAACCACGTCCCGGCCAAGACCACGCTCGAACTCTTCGACCTCGCGCGCAAGAATCCCGGCAAGCTCAACTTCGCCTCGTCGGGGCAGGGCAGCACCAACCACTTCGCCACCGAGCTGCTGATGGATGCCGCGCAGATCCGGATGACCCACGTACCCTACAAGGGGATGGGCCCCGCGGTCACCGACATCATCGGCGGGCACGTCGACGTACTGATCGCGAGCGCGCCGTCGATCTACCAGCACGTGAAGGCAGGCAAGCTGCGCGGCCTCGGGGTCACCAGCAAGGGCGCGTCGGGGGTCGTCCCGGACATGCAGCCGGTCGCCTCGATGGGCGTGCCGACCTACAGCTTCGAGCTCTGGTGGGGCGTGCTCGCCCCGCCCAAGACTCCGCCCGAGATCATCGCGCAGGTGAATGCGGAGATGAACCGGATCCTCGCCTCGCCCGAGATCAAGGAGGTGTTCCTGCGCGAGGGCGCGGAGCCTGCCACCATGACGCCGGCCCAGTTCGCCAGGACGATCAGGGACGAGATCGAGGGCTGGAAGAAGGTCGCGAAAGCCGCGGACATCAAGCCGGAATGACCCTCTCCGCGATTGCATGTTGAAGAAACGCGACTACACCGGCCCGGGGCGGGGAACGCTCGACGGCGTGCGCGTGCTCGACCTGTCGCGGCTGGTCGCGGGCAATACGCTCACCGGCGTCCTCGCGGACTTCGGTGCCGAGGTCATCAAGGTGGAACCCGAGGCGGGCGACACGCTTCGCGCCTGGCGCACCAAGGAGGTCCAGGTCAACTGGAAGCTCTACGCGCGCAACAAGAAGAGCCTCGCGCTCGAGCTGCGCAACCCGGAATCGAAGGCGCTGCTGCTCAAGCTCGCCGCCAAGGCCGACCTCCTCGTCGAGAGCTTCCGCCCCGACACCCTCGAGCAGATGGGCCTCGGCCCCGAGGTGCTGCTCGCGGGCAATCCCAAGCTCGTGATCGTGCGCATCTCGGGCTGGGGCCAGACCGGGCCTTACCGCCGCCGTCCCGGGTTCGGCACCCTGGTCGAGGGCATCTCGGGATTCGCCTCGTTCAACGGCTTCCCCGACCGCGAGCCGGTGCTGCCGCCGATGTACATGGCCGACTCGTACGCGGGACTCTATGGCGCGATCGGCGCGATGATCGCGCTGCGCGAAGTCGAGGTGAACGGCGGCAAGGGGCAGGTGATCGACCTGCCGCTGCTCGATCCGCTCTTCCACGTCCTCGGTCCCCAGGCGGCGAGCTATCGGCTCACGGGGAAGGTGAAGCCGCGCACCGGCAGCCGCTCGACCAACTCCGGGCCGCGCAACGCCTACCGCACAAGCGACGGGAAATACGTGGCGCTGTCGGCCTCCACGCAGAAGATGGCCGAGCGCGTCTTCGCCTCGATCGGCCGCAGCGACCTGATCGACAACCCGCGCTACCAGACTAATGCCGAGCGGGTGAAGAACGCCGAGGAGCTCGACGCGATCATCGGCGGGTTCGTCGCCGCCCGGACCCAGGCCGAGAACGTCGACTTCTTCGAGAAGGCCGAAGTGACCATCGGACCAATCTACGACATCGCGCAGATCCTCGAGGACCCGCACTTCATCGACCGCGAGGTGCTCGCCGAGTATCCGGATCCCGACATGGGGACCTTTCCGATGCACCACGTGGTGCCGCGCCTGCTGGGCACGCCCGGCGCGGTGCGCACCCACGCGCCGCGCCTCGGCCAGCACAACCGCGAGCTGCTCGCCGAAGTGGGCGTCGATGCCGCGCGCTACGCGAAAATGCTCGAAGCCGGCGCAGTGTACGAGCAGGTCGCCTGAGTTTGCACGCCGTTCCCAACTCCGCGGGGACGGCTGCACCGCGCTTCAAGGCTCCCGCCAATGCGTGCGACAGCCACCTGCACATCTACGACCCGCAGTTTCCGATGGCGTGGCCCAGGCTGCGCACGGTTTCCGAGGCCTCGGTCGCCGAGTACCGGCTCTTGCAGCGGCGCATCGGCACCTCCCGCGCGATCGTCGTCCAGCCCGCGGTTTACGGCGTCGATAACCGCGCCACCGTCGCCGCGGTCGAGCAACTCGGCCTCGCTGACGCGCGGGCGATCGCGGTCCTGCATCCCACGGTGACGGACGCGCAGCTCGCGGCGTTGCACGCGGGAGGCGTGCGCGGGCTGCGTTTCACGCAACACGATCCCGCGACCGCGGTGACCTCGGCCGAGATGATCGAGCCCCTCGCAAGGCGCATCCAGGAATACGGCTGGCACACGCAGCTGCACCTGCGCGGCGAGCAGATCGTCGAGATGGCCGCGCTTATCGAGCGCCTGCCGGGCACGCTCGTGATCGACCACATGGGCCGGCTGCCGCAGCCCGACGGCGCGGGCCACGCGGCCTTCAAGGTCGTGGCGCGCCTGCTCGAGAGCGGGCGGGCGTGGGTCAAGCTTTCGGGACCCTACCTCGATACGAAGGTGGGTCCCCCGCGCTATTCCGACGCGACCCGCGTGGCGCGCGAGTTCGTGAAGCTCGCCCCCGAGCGCCTGGTGTGGGGTAGCGACTGGCCCCATCCCACCGAACGCGAGGCCAAGCCCGATGACGCCGCGCTTTTCGACCTGCTCCAGGAGTGGGTTGCGGACGAGGCGACCCGCGAGCGGATCCTCGTGCACAACCCCGCCGCCCTCTACGGATTCTGAATTCCTTGGAGATCGCCCGCATCGACGGCGTACGCGTGCTCGTGGTCGACAACGAGCCCGACGCCCGCGAGCTCACGCAGTGGATGCTCGAGCAGGCGGGTGCGACCGTCACCACCGCGAGCTCCGCCGCCGAAGCCCTGTCGATTTTCGGCCGTCAGGGGTTCGATGTCCTGGTGAGCGACATCGGGATGCCGGGGGAAGACGGGCACGCACTGATGCGGCGGATCCGCGCCCTCGGTCCGGCGGGCAAGGGTGCGATTCCCGCGCTCGCGCTGACCGCCTACGCGAGCCCCTTCGACCAGGGCAGGGCGCTGGCTGCGGGATTCCAGATGCACGCGTCCAAGCCGGTGGGCCCGAGCCAGCTCATCGCGATGGTGGCGAGCCTCGCCGCCCGGAATTCTCCCCCACACGGGTCGTTTCCGGAGGTTTAGGATAGCGGCACCCGTCAGGCGCGGCCACAGCGCTTCGGGCCACCCCATCCTCATCAGGGAGCCAACAATGAGAACACTTGCGCATTGCGGCCTTGCGGCCGGATTCGCCATCCTCACGGGCTGCGCCCACATGGGCCACACGCCGCCATCGCCGCCCCGCGCGCACCCGCTGCCCGTGAACTGCAGGGCCGGCGACTGCACGGTGAAGATCACGGTGGACGCTTGCCACAAGGACAAGATCTATGCCGACCGCGAGCCCTTGGTCGTCGACAGGCAGTACAAAGGCCACATCGACTGGGACCTGGTCACGCCCGGGTACTCCTTCGCCCCGAACGGCATCGAGATCTTCCAGGAGGACGACGACGAGTTCGACGGCAAGGACCACAAGCCCAAGAAGTTCAAGTGGAGAAACAAGCACAACCAAAACCACACCTACAAGTACAGCATCAACGTCGTGCCCGACGCCCAACCCCGCATCGTCTGCACGAAGGACCCGTCGATCATGAACTAGGGGCTTGCAGCCAGGCGCGCGCGTCTTCGAGGACTTCGGCGAAGGCGCGCGCGTGCCCGGCGGCCTCGCGCTGAGCGAACCCCCCCTCGCCCAGCGCGGCCCGCGCCTTCAGCATCCACGGCACCAGGAACGCGTCGTCGGCGGGATCGCGGTGGATGCCGGTGCGCGAGGCCTGCGCTTCCGCAGCCGCGTAGAACCCCACCGCGCGATCCCAGTCGCCGGCGAGTGACGCCAATCCCGCGCAGACCTCGAGCACGCTCTGTTGCGCCGGCTTCGAGCCGAGCGCGGTGGAGATCGCGAGCGCCTCGGACAGCACTTCCCGCGCGCGCTCGCCGAGCCCGCGATCGACGGCGACCATGGCGAGGTTGAGCAGGCAGATGGCGACGCTGTCGCGATCCTCCATCTCGCGCGCCAGGTCGAGCCCGTGGGAATACAGGGGCTCGGCGGCGTCGAGGTCCCCCTCGATGCGGTACAGCTGGGCGCGCATGTTCACCGCCGCTGCCACGTTGCGCGGATCGGCCTGCTCGCGCGCGAGGACCAGCGCTTCCTCGAGGTAGGCGCGCCCGCTGGCGATGTCGCCCACGCCCACGCACGCCATTCCCAGCGGCTGGAGCGCGAAGGCGGTGACCTGCTTGTCGCCGATCTCGCGCCCGAGCGCCACGCACTCCTCGAGGTGTCGCCGCGCCTCGCGATACACGCCCATGAAGTAGCCCACCTGGCCGGCGTCGAAGAGCGCGCGGCAACGCGCCTGGCTGCGCGCCGGGGCGCGCGCCAAAGCCTCCACCATGACGCCGTAGGCCAGGCCGAGCATCCCGCGGCTCAGCCAGTACTGCTTGATCGTCGAGACGAGGCGCAGTCCCAGCTCCTCGCCGTTCTTCGCGCGGTCGCACCAGGAATGTGCGCTCAGCAGGTTCTCGCGCTCCTGGTCGAGGCGGGCGAGCCATTGCGCCTGCTGCGGGCCGACCAGCTCCGAGCGCGCCTTGCCGGCGAGGTCGAGGTAGAAGCGCAGGTGGCGGTCGCGGACCTCGGCGGCCTCGCTCGACCCTTCGAGTTGTTCGAGGGCGTACTGGCGAACCGTCTCGAGCAAGTGGTAGCGTTCCCCGGTTGAATCCAGCGCGACCAGCGACTTTTCCACGAGGTTGGTGAGGAGCTCGAGCACCGAGGCCGATTGCTCGACCTCGCCGCCCCCGCCGACCGCCTCGGCGGCCTCGAGCGACCAACCGCCCGCGAACACCGCGAGGCGCCGCAGCAGGATGCGCTCGGGCGTGGAGAGCAGGTCGTGGCTCCAGTCGATCGAGGCCCGCAGCGTCTGCTGGCGCAGGAGCGCCGTCTGGTCCCCGCCCGTGAGGAGCCGGAAGCAGTCGTCAAGCCGCGCCGCGATCTTCTCCACCGACAGGGCACGCACGCGCGCGGCGGCGAGCTCGATGGCGAGCGGGATGCCGTCGAGTCGCCGGCAGATCTCGACGATCGCTTGCGCGTTCTCGGGCGTGGGCGCGAAGGAGGAGCTCGACGCGCGCGCGCGGTCGACGAAGAGCTGGATCGCCTGGGCGGAGGCGAGGGCGGGCACCTGGTAGGCACGCTCGCCGGCGACGTGCAGGGGCTCGCGGCTGGTGGCGAGGATCTTCACGTGCGCACCGGCCGTGAGCAGCTGCTTGGCGAGGTCCGCGCAGGCGCGGAGCAGGTGCTCGCAGTTGTCCAGCAGGAGCAGCAGGCGCTTGTCCTTGACCGACTTCACCAGCGCCTCGATCACCGGGCGCCCCGGCTCCTCCGTCACGCCGAGCACGGAGGCGACCGCCTGGGCCACGCGGCGCTCGTCGGACAGCGGCGCGAGCTCCACCAACCACACGCCATCGGCAAACTCGTCCCGCAATTCCCCGGCCACGCGCAGCGCGAGGCGCGTCTTGCCGGTGCCGCCGTCGCTGGTGAGCGTGACCAGGCGCGCCTCGCCGAGCTGGCGGCGGATCTCCGCGATCTCCGCGTCGCGCCCGATGAAGCTGTTGAGCGCCGCGGGCAGGTTGTCGTTGCGCCCCGGCAGCGGCGAGGACGGCGCGGCATCGAGGCCCTCGGGCACCAGCGTGAAGCGGTAGCCCCGCCCGGGGACGGTCGCGACCGAATGGGGGCCGAGGAGCTTCCTTAGCGTCGAGACCTGCACCTGCAGGTTGTTTTCCTCGACGACGAGGCCCGGCCAGACCAGGTCGAGCAGCTCGCCCTTGGCCACCACGCGGTCACGGTGGTCGATCAGGGCGAGCAGCAGGTCGAAGGCGCGCGCGCCCACGGCCGCCGGCTGCCCCTTCACCAGGAGCTGGCGTTCGGCAGGCCGGACTTCCACGGAGCCGAACCGGTAGATCGTCGCCAAGGGGCCTCTCGGAGTGTTCCCCGATGTTACCTGCTCCCCCGGATTCAGAACGTTTAAGGCGCGCTAAAGGATTCTTGCGCCGGCTCGGCCGAGAGTTCGCCTCACGGAGCAACGGCTCCGGACCCACCCACCCAAGGAGAACGACCATGTTGAACAAACTCAGCAACAACCGCGCGATCGCCCTGGCGTCTCTCACCGCGATTTGCATGATGGCCGGCATCGCCCGCGGCGAAGACGGTGGCGCCGAGGACTACATGATCCCGGCCGCGTACTTCGTCGGCGACAACGGCAATTCCGGTTCCGACCCGGTTTCGTGCAAGGCGCTGCGCGAAGCGGCGTGGTTCAACCACGAGATCGGCCGTACGGATGGCGAAGTCGCCCCGGCCGCGCCGGCGGTGGAATGCCGCCCCGACGTGCTCGCCGAGTTCAGCACCGCCGACGCCGACTGATCGAGCCCCGGCGAAACGGGCGCGGTCCTGGCCGCGCCCGCACGAAACCCACCCCAAGGAGAAGACGATGAATACCATCCGGACGGAATACGAAGCACCCGAAGCCAAGACGCGCCACGACTCGGTGGCCACTGTCACCGTCCTCGCGGCGATGCTGGTGAGCGTACTGAGCGGCGCATTCGTGGTCGAGGTCGACCCCTCGGCGATGCACGCTGCCGAGCCGCCCGCGCGGTACGCCGCCGTCGAGGAGGCGCGGCGATGAACGAGCTGCGCAAGCTTCGACTCACGCGCGAGGCGATCGGCGCGGAAGACGGCACGATGCCGGGCGCCGAGGGGCAGTTGCGCACGGTAGGGATCGTCGCGCTGATCCTGTTCGTGGTGCTCTTCAGCAGCACCTTCGAGGCCTGAGGACGCCGCGATGAACCCCAACATCGTCCTCATCGTCACCCTCTGCGTGCTCGTGATGGTTCGAGCGTCTTAGCAGCGAGCAGTACCCACAAGGCGCACTTGTGGGCAAGGCCCCGGCTTCGGCCGGGGCCTTTTCAATTTAGAATCGGGCGACCCCACAGGAGGAAGAACCCATGTCCGCCGTCCGCCCGATTCTCGCCGCAGCCCTTCTCGCCGCCTCCTTCGCGGTGCACGCGCAGGCCTACCCTGCGAAGCCGGTGAAGATCATCGTCGCCTTCACCCCCGGCTCCGCAACGGACATCCTGGCGCGCGTCGTCGCCGAGCAGCTCACGCGCGCGATGGGCCAGCCGTTCGTGGTCGAGAACAAGCCCGGCGCGGGCGGAAGCGTCGGCGCCGAGCAGGCGAAGAACGCGCCGCCCGACGGCTACACCCTGATCGCGGCGGGCAGCGGCCCCTTCGGGATCAACCCCGCGATCTACAAGTCGCTGCCCTACGATCCGATCAAGGACTTCGAGCTCATCGCCAACATCGTGCTCACGCCGCAGACGCTGGTGGTCGGGACCCAGTCCCCCTACAAGTCGGTGAAGGAGCTGGTCGCGGCGGCCAAGGCGAAGCCGGGCGAGATCGCTTATGCCTCGCTGGGGAACGGATCCACCAGCCACCTCACGATGGAGGCGTTCCAGTCGGCGGCGGGCGTGAAGCTGAACCACATTCCCTTCAAGGGCAGCTCCGACGCGCAGACCCAGCTCATTGGCGGCAGCGTGCCCCTGATGTCGGACACGGTCCCGGGCGTCCTCTCGCAGGTGAAGGCCGGCAAGCTGCGCGCGATCGGGGTGGCGATCCCGCAGCGCTCGCCGTACCTGCCCGACGTGCCGACGCTGGACGAGCAGGGCTACCCCGGCTTCGAGTCGGTCGGCTGGATCGGACTCGCCGCGCCTGCGAAGACACCGCCGGCGATTCTCGATCGCCTGAATGCCGAGATCAGGAAGATGCTGCAGGATTCCGCGGTGAAGGCGCGCTTCGAGCAGCTCGCGTTCACGCCGGTGGGCGATTCGCGCGCCGAGTTCACCGCCTTCGTGAAGAGCGAGATCGCGAAGTGGTCCAAGGTGGCGAAGGACAGCGGCGCCAAGGCGGACTAGTTGTCGCGGTACGACGTCATCGTCCTCGGCCTCGGCGCGGTCGGGGCCGCCACGCTCTACCAGCTCGCCAGGCGCGGGCGGCGCGTCCTCGGCATCGACCAGTTCTCGCCCCCGCACGCGTTCGGCTCGTCCTCGGGCGAGTCGCGCATCATCCGCAAGGCGATCGGCGAAGGCGACGAGTATGTCCCGCTCGTGCTGCGCTCCTACGATATCGTCCGCGAGATCGAGAAGGAGACGGGCGCGCGCCTGCTGAAGGTCACTGGCGGGTTGTGGATCTCGAGCCCGGCCCGCCAGGCCGAGACCCACGTCGCCAACTTCTTCGACAACACGCTCGCCGCCGCGCGCCGCTTCAAGATCGAGCACGAGATCCTGGCACCCGCCGAGATCCGCCGTCGCTTCCCGCAATTCGCGGTGCGCGACAACGAGGTCGCCTACTACGAGCCCGATGCCGGGTACCTGCGCCCCGAGGCGTGCGTGAAGGCGCAGCTCGACCTCGCCCGCAAGCACGGGGCCGCGATCCGCGTGAACCAGCGCATCGACAGCCTCGAGGAACTGCCTCCCGCGCGCGTGGTGATCGTCGCGGCCGGGGCGTGGCTGCCCCGTTTCCTGCCACCCGATGCCGCGAAGCTCTTCACGGTCACGCGGCAGGTTCAATACTGGTTCGAGGTCCGCGGGCCGGTCGAGCGCTTCATGCCGCCCAATTTTCCGGTGTGGATCTGGGAGCTGCAGGACCGCAAGAACGTGATCTACGGATTTCCCGCGATCGACGGCAGCCTCAAGCTTGCGACCGAGCAGTACGTGGCGACGACGCAACCCGAACCGGTGGAACCGCGCCTCGTGGTCTCGGAAGACGAGAAGCGGGTGATGTACGAGACACTCGTCGCGCCGTATCTGCCCGACCTCGGCCCCGCTTGCGTGAAGGCGCTCGCATGCCTCTACACGGCGACGCCGGACTTCCGCTTCGTGATGGACCGGCATCCGCGCCTCGGCCATGTGATCGTCGCCTCCGCGTGTTCCGGCCATGGTTTCAAGCATTCGCCCGCAGTCGGCGAGGCGCTCGCCGAGTGGGCGGTGACTGGGAGGACCACGCTGGATATCGGCAGCTTCACTTTCGGGCGAAATGTCTTGCCTGCGGCGCTGAAGTAGTGGAAAAAGCTGGAATGGACTCCTGGTTCCGCGTGACCGTCACACCGAGCACTGAATGCGTTCGCTTCCAGGCGGAGATGGTCGCGTTCAGCTTGCGCGACGAGGTGCGCGAGCAGATGAAGAGCGACGTCGCGGTGTATTGCAGGAACCTGCTCACCGAGGAGTACTTCCAGGTCTACTTCACGCCCGCGGCGGCGAAGGTGTTCGAGGCGTTCGTGAAGGCGCGCGGTGGAGTGGCGTGCCTGCCGCCGCCGGTGCAAAGCGGCAAGGGGGACCTCTCGCTCCTCGTCGGCAGCACCGAGGCGCTCAAGGCCAACCGCCTGACGGCTCTCGGCGCCCTGGATCAGCAGCTAAACGAATAGCCGCGCTTCGTTCTCAGAGCCAATTGCCGACGATGATGAATGGCGCCCAGAAGAACGGGTGGCCGTAGCCGCTCTCGCGGAGCAATTTCACCTGGGCGCGCCGCAGGGCCTCGGCCTTGCCGACCCCTCCCGCGCGCAGGTCGGCGTAGAACGCCTGCATCACCTTTTCCGCCGCGGTGTCCTCGACGGGCCACAGCGTCCCGATCGCGCTCTTCGCCCGCGCCTTCAGCGCCGCCCCGGAGATCCCGAGCGGCGAGCGGTCGTCGCCTTCGGCGGTCTCGCACGCGGATAGCGTGAGCAGCTCGATCGGCGCCTTGCGGCTGGCGCTCTGGCCCAGCAGGGCCTGCAGGCGATCCATGGTGAGCAGCTCGTCGTAGGTCATGATGAAGCTCTCGCTCGCACTGCCGCCGAACACGCCGTGCGAGGCGATGTGGACGACCTGGTAGGTGCTCGCATTGAAGCGCTTCTCGAAGAGTCCCGCGGTGAAGCCGCTGTCCATCATCGTGTCGCCGTCGATGAGCTTCGACATGCCCTCGATCTCGCGCTTCACGCCCGGCAGGCTCAGCGCGTCCTTCAGTTGCGAGGGCGAGCGCGTTCCCGCGGGGCCGAGGACGCGGTCGGCGAATCCCTTCGGCAGCCGATCCACCACCGGGCCCGGCTCCGAAAGCCCCGCCATCAGCGCGACCATCGGGCCGGCCTTGGGCGCCGTCGCGTTGGTCATCGTGAGGCCCGGGACCGTGGCCAGGGCGAGCGCCTCGATGAGGTAGCGATTCCCGTCGTGCAAGGCGGCCATCGGCACGAGCCGCAGGATGCCGTCCGGCACGACGACGAGGGTCGCGATCGACTCCTCGGCGAGGGTGGCCTCCAGCGGGCGGATGAGCCAGTCGTAGAGTTGGCGCGAGGCCTCCATTCCGCCGCGAGGTGCGCGCCGCAGGGTCTCTGCCAGGTCGTTGGCGGTGCGGGTGAGCGCGCGCGCGCTGACCGGTGTGGTGAAGCGCTTGATCCCGCGCGAGGTTTCGACGAGCAGCTCCAGGCGGTCCGCGAAGATGATCGGGTACAGGATCCCGGTGCCTGCCGCGGGACCCTCCACCGTGGCGGTTTCCACCAGGCAGCGATCGCCGAGGTAGTCCTGCAGCTCGGTCTGCTTCA
This sequence comes from Burkholderiales bacterium, assembly GCA_031381925.1. Taxonomy (GTDB): domain Bacteria; phylum Pseudomonadota; class Gammaproteobacteria; order Burkholderiales; family Usitatibacteraceae; genus Usitatibacter. The sequence continues at coordinate 13,789 of JANMYH010000001.1, forward strand.
CCAGCTCGACCACGCCGCGTACCCGCTTGAGCGTTTGCGCGCGCTCGCCAGCCGGCTGGGTGGACGATTGCAGCAGCAGCAAGTCCGCGAGGCCGAGGTAGATCGGCGCGAGCGTCTTGCGGAACGACGATTGGCCATCTTCGTACGCGATCGGGATGTCGGGACGGATCGCCTCGATTTCATCGACCGCGCGCATGAACGCCGCGCGCGCGAGCTCCGGGCGCTTGAGGCGCGATGCGAGCCGGCCCTCGCGCCAATGCAGGTGCACGCGTGTGATGCCGGCCACGCCAGGAGGCGCCAATGCGGCTCGCGCGAGCGCTTCCTGCGCGAGGCGCAGCGCTTCCTCGAGGCGGTCCGCATCCTCGTGCATCTGCGAGAGCGCGTCGTCGGCCTCGAGCAGGAGCGGCAGGTCGTCGCGCCGCAAGGCGATCGCGCGCGCGGCCTCCAGGTGGCTGCGCGCGATCTCGAGGGCGAGCGATCCCAGCTCCACCGCACGCACGCCCAGGTTCAGGTGGAGCCGGCCGTCATCGTCCGTGCCCGTCGCGAGGGAACGCGAGGCCGCCTCGAACACCCCGACGCGATCGGCAGGCTCCAGCATCCGGGCGAGCTGCAACTGCGCCGTGACGTGCAACGCGCGGTTCGTTCCCGCGAGCGAGCGCGCTTCCTCGAATGCGCGCCTGGCTGCCTCGGTGTCCTTTTCCGCCCAGGCGAGGTTGCCCAGGTCCAGGGCGTAGCGGCCGCGTTCGGCGCCCGACAGGGCGCGGTGCGCCTCCTCGAGCTCTCCCCGGGCTTCGCCGAGGCGCCCGGCGGCGAGGAGCGAGGCGCCGAGCTCGCCCGCGGCGAGCGCGCGATCCGCGGGCAGCGATGCGTTTTTCTTGGCCGCCGCAAGCGCGTCGATCGACAGCTGCAGGTTGCCCGCGTTGCGCATTGCCACGCCCGCCGCCACCGTGTCGGGAAGCGACGCTCGATGCGCGCATCCGACGAGGAGGAGGGCCAGCAGGCACGCGCGCATCATGGGCATTCTCACGCCTAGAAAACCGAATAGATCAGCTGCAGGTGAACGCCGCGGTCCTGGAGGGCCCCGCTGCCTTTCGCGACCTCGCCCGTGCGCCAACGGTGCAGGGCAACGGCGAGGTCCGCGCGCAGCCGGCCCCACCGCGCGCGAGTCATGAGCCCGACCGAGGAGAGCCCGGACCGCGAGCCGCCCTGGTTGCGGCCGAACGCGTGGTCGGCGAACGCCGCCAGGTTGACCGACAAGAGCCGCTCGGGCAGGGACAGTGCCGGAACCTCGACCTCGGCATCGATGAACGCGCCCTGGTCGCGCAACAGCTGGTTTTCGCGGAAGCCACGCACCGAGTTGACGCCGCCCAGGGACATCGCGTCAAGCGGGATCAGCCGGTCGCGCGTGCGTTGGACGGTGGCGCGAAGCGAGGCCTGCATATCGCGCTCGGGCAGGCGCGCGCCGAAGTACGCTTGCCCGATCCAGAGTCGGTTCTGGTGGTCGAGAGCGGGCACGCCCGCCGGAAGTCCGGCGACGTCCACGAGGTTGTTGCGGTTGCTCGCGAAGGTCGAGCGCAACACCACCGCTCCGCCGTCCCAGCGGCGCGAGAGCTCCTGCCAGAGACGCAGCGATCGCACGCGCGTGACGCCGTCCGGCTCGCCGAGGATGAAAGAGAACGGCTCGCCGGCCAGCGTCGTCGAGTTCTCCCGCCGGATCGCGCTGGCCCCCACGCTCACCTTGTTCACGGGGCTTTCGTAGAGGCGCTGCCCGATCCCTACCTCGGTGGTGGTGAGCTCGCTTTCGATGTCGAGCACCCGGCTGGGCTCCTCGATCACGGAGGAGCGCCCGCGGCTCCACGCCGCGGACAGCTCGGTGTGCCAGGGCCCCGCGGGAACCCGCCAGGAGACGTCGGCGCGAGGCGCGTGATCGCCGCGCGGCGGCGCCTGCAGCGATCCATCGAGCAGGTCGCCGAAGCCCGACAGGTTGCGCACCCAGCCGGACACCCCCACGGCGTACTCTCCGATCGAGGGCGGGCGATGGTTGTTCGCGAAGAGCGTGACCTGGTAGGGCCGCGCGCGGACGACATCCACGTCGAGGAAGGCCTTGCCGAGCTGCGGGGCGGGCATGATGCCGACGCGGATCTGGTCGAAGTGCGGATCCGAGAGCAGCAGCTGGAAGCGCTCGCGCAGCGCCTCGACGTTGAACGGGGCCTGCGGATCGGGGACGAGGCGCGAAACGACATAGGCTTCGCGCAGGCGCCCGAGCCCCTTCAGCCGCACCGCCTCCAGGCGTCCTTCGATGACCTGGACCTTCAGGGTCCCCCCGGCCAGCGCGCCGTCGGAGAGCACCGCGCCCGAGTTCACGTAGCCGCGGTCCACGTAGTGGCGCGTGACCTTCTGGCGCAGCTCCTCGAGTTCGGCGACCGAGACGTCCCGCCCCGCATAAGGCCGGGCGAGATCGGCGAGCTCCGCGGTGGAAACGACGGTGTTGCCGTGGAAATCGATGCGCTCGACGCGAACGACATCCTGCGCCGCGGCCGCGCACGCGGCGAGGAGCGCCGCAGCGAGCGCGGCACGCGCGATTCGCCTGGGGCTCACGGGGTACGGGATGCGATGGGGGCCGCTCGGGCCGGGCGCGAGGCGAGGCTCAGGAAGCGCACGGGATCGGCCTCGCGAGGGATTCCACCATGAACCGGGGCGCCGCCTGCGCGGTCGCGGCGGGCAGGTTCGCGGGATCGACACGCTGGATGCCAAGCGCTGAGGGCGCGAGCCCGCCGCGCCCCAGTTGCGCCATCGAGCTTCCCACCGCGACGCGGCACGGGCTGCGCCCGATTCCGCTGGTGTCGAGCGGCAGGACTCCCAGGCCGGCGAGCGTGCCCGAGGTGTCGAGGACCGGCGAGGTGAGCTCGATCGCGCCGCTGACTCCCGTGGGCGCCGCGGCCTGGATCACGTTCAGCCCGAAAATGCCCCGCTGGAAGGCCAGGGGCTCGAGGCCACCCACGAAGAGCAGGCTACCGCTCGCAATCAACACCCCCGCGTCGATGTCCACGTTGCCCCCGGTCGCGTTCGCAGCCGCGGTGTTCGCCTGGATGAAGCCCGTCTCCATCTTCAGGACATCGGCGCGAACCGAGATGTCGCCGCCGTTGCCGGAGGTACCCCCGACCGAGGTGGTGATCTGGGAGTTGCGCAGGTCCACGGTCCCCGCAGCGATCCGGATCGCGCCGCCGTTGCCGAGGTTCGATGAGGTCGTGATGCTGGCTGCATCGAGGCCGAGCGTTCCCGGTGCGTCGATGCGGATGCTGCTTGCGGCGACGTTGCCGGTGGAGGCGGCGGTAATCGATCCCCCGCCCAGAATGCGGATCTCCGGGCCCGACAGGCGCATTTCCGAACCGGTCACGCCGGAAGGATTGGGCACGGTCGCGTCGTTGGCGATCGAAATCCTTCCGCCGTCGGCAACGGTGATCGAATCCGTGGCAACGACATTGACGCTGCCTGTCTGACCCGACGATCCCGCGAGCGCGATTGCGTTGATGCTGCTCGGGGCCGTCCCGGCTCCGCTCACGAGGATCGATCCCGCGGTGACCTCCACGCTGCCCGCGCGGCCGGCTGAGGAGAGCGTCCCCGAGGTGATCGAGCCGCCTGCGAGAATCAAGAGGCTGGCATCGACGTCCACAAGGACACTTCCCGCATTTCCCGAGTTGGTGCTGACCGATTGAGTGGAGATTCCCGTCGTCCGGGGGGAATCACGCTGCTCGATAGTGAGCGAGCCCGCGCGCAGGGTGACCGCCCCCGCGTTTCCCAGGCCCAGGGTCAGGGAGGAGACCAGACCTCCCGAGACGAGTGATGCGTTGCCGGCGACGTCGACTTCGACGTTGCCGGCCGAACCCGAGGAACCCCTAACAGCATCGCTGCTGATGCCGGTAAATCTATTGACGCCCCGTCCGTCGATCGACAGGGAGCCTGCGGAGACCTTTACGGAACCGGCGTTCGACGTGGAACTCGTATCGGACGAAATGGCGACTACGTTGGCCATCAAAAGCGCGCCGCCCACTTCCACGGTCACGTCGCCCGCCGGGCCAGATCGCGCACCCAGGGAGTCGCTGATGATGCCGGTGCTGTCCTCGGCCCCGTCACGCAGGACCAGGTCACCGCCGACGACGACGGTCACCGTTCCGCCCCGCCCGGGCGAAAAAGTCGCGGAGGAGATCGTCGCACCGCGAGTCAACGTGGCATCTTCCTCGACATTGACCCGAACGTTTCCCGCATTCCCCGTGCCGCTTGAGGCGGATTGGGTAGAGATCCCGGTGAAATTTCCAGTGTTCTGTCCATCGATGAACAGGTTATTCGCCGAAACCGTTATCGAGCCCGCGTTGCCGCTCCCAAAGGTGCCCGACGAGAGTGTCCCTCCACCAACGAGACTCAGCAAGTCTCTCGCCGTCACGGTCACGGTCCCCGCATTCCCCGTCGCCCGAGCGCTGGACTGGCTAGCGATGCCGGTGAAATTTCCCGTGTTCTGTCCATCGACCAATATTCGGTTGGCCAAGACGGTTACCGACCCTGCGTCGCCGCGGCCATCGGTTCCGGAAGTTATCGCGCCGTCGCCCAGCAATTTGAGGGTGCCGGACACAAGCACGTCCACGTTCCCCGCGGGGCCCGTCGAACCGGGAAGCGCATCGGTGGAGATCCC
>JANMYH010000014.1:0-3029 GCA_031381925.1 Burkholderiales bacterium
CGTGACCTATCACGGGCCGATGCTCGCGGTGGATTTCGGCCGCAGCGAGCCCGATACCTTCACCGAGCAGCATTTCTGGATGGCGGTGAGCCGCGACAGCCATCGCATCGACGACATCGCCTGCGACCATGGCTACGATCCACGCCGCATCGACGGGACGCTCTGGGGCGGCAACCTCTCGCTCATCGCGCACCTCGCGGGCACGCCCTATTTCCCGTCGATCGACGGCGGCATCCTCTACGTGGAGGAGATCGCCGAGGAGCCCTACGCGGTCGAGCGCCTGTTCATGCAGCTGCATCACGCTGGGGTGCTCAGCCGCCAGCGCGCCATCGTGCTCGGCGACTTCGCCGACTGCAAGCCGACCAACGCGAGCCGCTATCCCTACTCGATGGACGAGGTGGTGGAGACGCTGCGGCAGATAGTCCCGGTGCCGGTCCTGACCGACCTGCCCTTCGGGCATATCGCCCGCAAGGTCACCCTGCCCTTCGGCGCGCCGGGCACGCTGTCGATTGCCGCGGCTGGCTACTCGGTGCGCTTCTCAGGCCACCTGCGCACGTAGGCCCGAAAGGGGTAGTGTCTCCGTTTGAACTTCAGCTATCGGCCAAGAGCGGACGGTCGCCGCAGCTTTGGACTAAGAGAAGTCAAGCAAAGGGCACAACCAATTCAGAAGGAGTCCACCATGTCAGTTTGGTCTCCAATCCGCTGGTTCCTTGCCGCATTGCCCGCCACGGCGGTTGTCTGCTTCGCGCTGACAGCTTCGGCGGCTCCACTCGCCGAATACCGCGACCTCAAGACGCCCGACGATCTGCCCGGCTTTTTCCAGACGTACTACCTAAAGCCTCGCCCCGAGCTGATCAGCCGCGCGATCGAGCTGCTTCCGTCGAGTGCCTTCAACAGACCCACTGGCTTTGGGCCCGTCGTCGGATTCTTCAGCGAAGTGTTCGCAGCCAATCCCGACAGGTTGGCGGAATGGCAGCCGCTCATCGAAAAGCTGGGCAATCACGCTAGAGCGCCACTCGATCGCGCTCTCTACTTGAGCAAGAATGGAGGAGCACTAAAGATCGACGATCATGCGCCCGAGCTGAACGACGTGTACTGGGCGGCATACTTCGCGAGCGGCAACCAGCAGTACATCAAAAGGTTGGTGGAGCAGCTTCGCTTTGACGACGAGCGTGACAATCTGAAGCTCTATGTGACCGGTGCGACAGCAAAGTGGTCTCTCGCAAGCAATGCACAGTCCCATGTCCAAGTGCGTTCTACCCTGGAGGTCGCAAAGTTGAACAGCGACAGGCGCACACAGGAGCTGATCGACGAGCTGCTCTCGCGGGATCCTGAGGACCTGCGCCGCGATATGGCCGCGATCGTCGCGAAGCAACGCCGCGCGGGCAAGTGGAATTGATAGGATCCGATTTGAAGGTGGCTGTCTGTTTGGGAACGCGGACGCCGGCGGCGGGGCTTTGCCAACGCCGCGGTCGCCGAAGTGGCCGGATTCAGGCGGCCGCGCGGATCGGGATCCGCGTCTTCGCGGCGCGATCGGGATTGCGCCACTGTCCGAGGAGGTCCGCCTCGCGCGCTTTCGCATCGCGCAAGTGGCGTTCCTTGACCGGCCCGTAGCCCCGGATGAACTCCGGAATCGCGGCGATCTCCGCGGCCAGGCCGATTCGCGCCGGGTCGAGCCCCGCAAGGAGCTCTTCGACCACTCCCAGGTAGTCCCCGATCAGCGCGCGCTCGGTGCGCCGCTCGGCGCTGTAGCCGAAGATATCCAGCGGGGTACCGCGCAGTCCCTTCAGCTTCGCCAGCACGCCCATCGCGCCAAGCATCCACGGGCCGAACATGCGCTTGCGCGGCTCGCCCGTGGCGGAATCCGTCTTGGCCCAGAGGGGCGGGGCCAAATGCAGGTTCAATTTGTAGTCCCCCTCGAACTGGGCGGCCACGCGGTCGCGAAATCCGGTGTCGGTATAGAGCCGCGCAACCTCGTACTCGTCCTTGTAGGCCATGAGCTTGAAGAGGTACCGGGCAACCACGGAGGTGAGCTGAGTCGAGCCCGCCACGCGCGCGCCTTCGGCTTCGCGCACTCGCGCCACGAAGTCGAGGTAGCGCTGCGCGTAGGCGCGGTCCTGGTACGCGGCGAGGAATTCGCGCCGGCGCTCGATCATCTCGTCCAGCGACTGCGACAGCCGCTGGCTCGCGGGGCGTGCTTCGGGCGGCGTCGCCGCGCGCACTACCGCGGGCAGGTCCACCGCGGCGCGCCGGCCCCACTCGAAGGCGCGCTTGTTGGACTCGGTCGCCGCGCCGTTGAGGTCGATCGCTTGCAGGATCGCGCCCTCGCCCAGCGGGATCAGTCCCTTCTGCCACGCATAGCCCACCATGAAGAGGTTGGTCGCGATCGAGTCGCCCATGAGCGCCGTCGCGAGGTCGGCGGCGTCCACGAAGTCCGTGGCGCCGGGGCCGCACGCATCCCGGATCGCACCGGCCATCTCGAGATCGGGCACGCGCAGGTCTGGGTCCTTGGTGAATTCGCCCGTGGGCGTCACGTCGGAATTGATCACGGCGCGCGTGAATCCAGACTGCATCTTGGCGATCGCCTCGTCGCTCGCCGCGACGATCATGTCGCAACCGAGCACCAGGCGCGCGTCGCCCGCGGCGATGCGGACCGCATGGATGTCCTCGGGACGCTTGGCGATGCGGATGTGCGAATAGACCGAGCCCCCCTTCTGGGCGAGGCCAGCCATGTCGAGTACGGCGGTGCCCTTGCCTTCGAGGTGCGCCGCCATCCCGAGGATGGCGCCAATGGTGACCACGCCGGTGCCGCCGACGCCAGTGACCAGGATCCCGTAGGCCCGATCGAGCTCCGGCAGGGCCGGCTGCGGCAACGGGGTCATCACCTCCTCGACCACCGAGCGCTTCTTGCGCAGTTGCCCGCCCTCCACCGTCACGAAACTCGGGCAGAAGCCCTTCAGGCACGAGTAGTCCTTGTTGCACGAGCTCTGGTCGATGGCGCGCTTGCGGCCGAACTCCGTCTCCACGGG
>JANMYH010000165.1:0-2434 GCA_031381925.1 Burkholderiales bacterium
AAGTCCACTTCCGACCTGCTGGTCGCCGCGTGCGACGAGTTCATCTACTACGACGACCTGGTGCGCGAGCAGAAGAAATCCCACGCGCCTGCACGCCGCGCGCCGACGGCAGCATCGACGGCGAAGAAGCCTCCCTCTGCCCCGGGAGACGGCCGCGGCGAGGTCCGCTCCGATTCTCCCGACAAACAACAGGAGGCCCTCGACCTCGTGCTCGACACCGTGGAGGCGCTGGTCGACGAGCGCGGCGAGGACGAGACCATCTGGGGCTCGATGGTCAAGCAGACTCTCAAGCGGCGCAAGCCCGGCTTCAACGAGACGTTCTACGGTTTCCGCTCGTTCAATCACCTCCTCGAGGAAGCACAAGCGCGCGGGCTCCTGGACCTCGAGCGCGACGAGAAGTCGGGGGGCTACGTGGTGAGAGAGGTGCTGGAAGACTGATGCGGGCGCGGTGGCCGTCCGCGCTCGGCGCGGAATACTTGCTGAGCGCGCTGTCCGCGTGGATCTGCATCGAATGGCTGGCGAAGCGGCCGGCAGCGCCAGTACTGGTCCAGACGAATGACCAGTTCCCAGTGGTGGCCGTCGCGCTGAAGGTCATGCGGTCTACGCCTCAGGGCGCCGACTTAGTGGTCGGGTTCTTCGCGCTGGTGGCTGTAACGACATTGCTCGCTTGCGCCCTCGCGCTCGTGCTCGCGCTGCGCTCCGGCCGCCTCCCGGCCGCGCGCATCCTCGCCATGTCCCTCTCCACCGGCGCCGCGTCGGTTGCCTACGTGTTTTTCCTGCGGGTTTTCCCGGATCTCGGCGCGAACCGCCTGTTTGAATGGAGGCCCCCACTCGACTTCCTCGCCACTGGACTCATGGCGGTTTCCCTCGTAGAGGGCATGCGATTCTTCGCGCATTACCCGTTTTCCATCGATCTTGGCCTCTTCGTGCGGCAGGAAATGAGCGGCAGCCGGATCTCCGCGCTCGAGGAGCGGCTTCCCTGGCTTTTCCGCAACTTACTGCGCCGAGGCGACGTCGAGTCCGTCGAGGAGCGCCGTACGCGCGAGGAGGCATTTTTCCGCAAGGCCGCGCAACCATGGGCCCAGCGCGCGACCGTTCTGGCCTTCGCCACGCTGGGAGCGCTCGCCATGACGGTCGGCGACCCCTGGTGGCTGGCGCTGGGCAGCATCGGCACTCTCGCCGCGCTGTACGTCTTTTGGTTCGCTTTCGCGTGCATGCGCTACAAGTACAAGCGCGCGCTCGACGAGACGAAGCCCAAGATCGAGTGGCTTTATCTCGGCGCGTGGGCCAACGGGCTGCTGCTCCTCCTATGGTCGGTCGCCGCGGCCCTCACACCGCTCCTGCCGTACGGCAAGTTCTCGATGCTGCCGTTCATCACCTTCGCATCGTTCGCACCCGTGGTTGTGGGACTCATCGGCCTTCTCACCCTGGCGGTTTCGGTCTTCTACCGCGGGACGGTGGATCCCAACCTCGCCATTCGACGCACCACCGTCTCGGCCCTCTTCATCGCGCTCCTCGCCGGGCTCTTCGTGGTCGCCGAGCGATCCCTCGCGACGTTCGCTGCAACCCGGCTCGGCTTGGGTCCCGACACGAACGCGATCCTGGCCGGTGCGCTCGCCGGCGTGATGTTCCTGCCGCTGCGGCGTTTCGCCGAGGGCGGCGCCCGCCGCTTGGTCGAGCGGCTCACGCCCGTGGCCACCTTGGGTGACGGGCCCCGACATTCCGCAGCCGTCGTCTTCAGTGACCTGTCGGGCTATACCGCCCTTTCCGCACGCGACGAGCGCAGCGCGATAGTCGCGGCGGCGCTGTTCCATCGGGAAGCGAAGAAGATCGCCGAGCGCGAGGGCGGGCGCCTTGTGAAAACGATAGGAGATGCCGTCCACCTCGAGTTCCCCGGCGCGAGGGAAGCGATGACGGCCGCGCGCCAGCTGCACGCCAGTTATCCTCTTGCGGCGGCGGCCCTCGAACTTCCCGCCCTCGGCATTCACTCGGGCGTGCACGTCGGCGAGGTCATCGCGACGCCGGACGGCGACATTTACGGGACCGTCGTGAACGTTGCCGCCCGCCTCCAGGGGCAGGCGCGCGACGGCGAGATCGTCGTGAGCCAAGCGGTACGCGAGGCCTGCCTGGAGTGTGAGTTCAGCGACCTCGGCGCGATGGCCCTGAAGAACCTCCCGGAGAAGCTGCACCTCTACGCAATCACCCCTTGAGGGGGCTTCCGCCTCGACTTTGGCCTAAGCGGTACAATAGGCCTGCAGGATCATCAAGCAGTGAATCAGTCCCCTCCTACCCGCCCCCGGGCGGCGTCCGAAGCGGCCGTCAATTCCCTCCCTTGATAATCGTGACCCGTCTCCGGCTCGGGTATGGCCCGGACAATCGATATGGAAGGAATAAGAGATGGCTTCTGGCACCGTCAAGTGGTTCAACGACGCGA
>JANMYH010000293.1:0-19124 GCA_031381925.1 Burkholderiales bacterium
AAGGACATCTTCTTCACCGGGCGCCGCCTCGATTCGGCCGAGGCCCTGCGCATCGGGCTCGTCAATCGCATCGCCGAGCCCGATGGCCTCGAGGCGCTGCTCGCCGAGTACACCGCGGCGATTTCCACCGGCGCGCCGCTCACCATCACGGCGGGCAAGCGGATCATCCGCGAGGTCCTCAGGAACGACGACATCGACATGGAGATGAGCCGCCGCCTGATCCTCGGCTGCTTCGAGAGCGAGGACTATGCCGAGGGCCGCAAGGCATTCATGGAGAAGCGCAAGCCGAACTTCAAGGGAAAATGATGCATCTCGCAAGACTCGCAGTCGCCACGCTCGCCTTCGCCGCCACCGCCGCCGCGGCCGCGTGGCCCGACAAGCCCATCAAGGTGCTGATCGGGTACGCACCCGGCGGCTCGACCGACGTCGTGGCGCGGCTCATCGCGCCCAAGCTCGGCGAGAAGCTCGGCCAGCCGATCGTGATCGAGAACAAGCCTGGCGGCGCCGGAGACTTCGCCGCCGAGCTGATGCTCCAGGCGCCGGCCGACGGCTACACGCTGATGATGACCACCGTGGCGGTGCACGCGATCAACCCCGGCCTGATGAAGCAGAAATTCCATCCGATCGACGACTTCACCCCGATCGCGCTGGTGTGCTCCTACCCGATGATCATGATCGGCTCGCCCCAGACTACGTTCAAGTCGCCGTCCGACCTGAAGGAGCAGTCCGTCAGGAACCCGATGTTCTACTCGTCTTCCGGCGTCGGTTCTCCGGGACACCTGTCGGGCGAGCTGCTGGTGCGCGCCTCGGGTGCCAACCTCACCCACGTCCCCTACAAGGGCGGCTCGCCTTCGGTGCTGGCGATCATGTCGGGGGAGGCGCAGGTGAATTTCGCGACCCTTCCCGCGGTGGTGCCGCAGATCCGCGGCGGCAAGGTGCGCGCCATCGGGCTCGCGTCCAAGCAACGCAACCCCGCCGTGCCCGAGGTCCCGACCCTCGAAGAGCAGGGCCTGAAGGACTTCGACGTAGGTACGTGGAGTGGCCTCATCGGACCGAAGGGCCTGCCCGCCGACGTGATCAAGAAGCTGAACGACGCCGTGGCCGCGGTGGTGAACGACCCGGGGATCCAGAAGCGCCTCGTCGACGAAGGCGCCGAGATCAAGCTCATGTCCCCCCAGGAATTCGGCGCCTTCATGCGCACCGAGAACACCCGCTGGGTCAAGGTCGTCAAGGACGCGGGCATCACCCCGCAGTAACGAATGGGGTCAGACCCCATTCATTGCGCCGGCAACTCCGCTTCAAGCACCGTACCGGTCTCGGACTCGGTCAACACCAGCATCGAAGTGCCGGGCCTGAAGGCCACGTTGGTCACGGTCGAGCCCACGGGCGACTTCACGAAGTGCGTGATCTCGCCGCGGGCGTTCAGCACGAAGGCGCCGCCGAGGCTCGCGTGGGCGACCACGAGGCGGTTGCCGGCATCGACCGCCATGCCGTCGGGGCCGCTGGTCCCGAAGAAGGTGCGGAACGCACCGATCTTGGTGACGCTGCCGTCGGGCAATAGCGGCCCGCGCCACACCTGGTTCGCGCGCGTCACCGCGACGAACAACACCTTCCCCGTGTTATCGAGCGCGATGCCGTTGGGGCTGGGGATGCCGGAGACGACGATTTCCAGGCGACCCCCTCCCCGGCCCTCCCCCACGCCCTGCAGCCCTTTGCGGGCGCCCGAGGGGGAGGGAGAGAAGCGGTAGACGCGTCCGCTCGGATCGTGCAGTCCCGTCTGACCCTGGTCGGTGAAATAGCAGTTGCCGTCGCGATCGAAGGTGAGGTCGTTCAGTCCCTTGAACGACTCGCTGTTGCGGTGGCCGAGGATGGGCGTGGGCTTGCCCGCATCGGCTCCCGCGAGGGCGAGCCTCAGCAAACCGCGCCGGTAGTCGGTGATCCACAACGAGCCATCGCGATTGAGCGCGCTCCCGTTCGGCCAGCCGTCGTATTGCGCGACGAGCGTCCACTCGAGGGCCGGCGAGATCCGGAAGATGCGCCCGTACGGGATGTCGGTGACGTAGAGGTTGCCCGCCGCATCGAATGTCGGCCCCTCGAGGAAGCTGTCGATCTCGTGGCCCGGCTTGTTCGCGTCGCACCACTCGGTGCGCTGCGCCTTGCGAAAACCATCGGGAAGCCGCGTGAGGACCCGGGCCTGGATGATCGCGGGCGCGGTGAAGGAGAGATTCCACATGGGCGTGAACGGCGCTCAGTCGAGTTTGATGCCGGCCTCGCGTACCGCGGCACCCCATTTGGCGTGCTCGGACTTGATGAACTCGGCGAACTGCGCCGGCGTGCCGCCGAGCGGGGTGCTGCCGTCCTCCAGCAGCTTGTGCTTCATCTGGTCGGTGACGAGCGCGCGATTCGCCTCGGCATTCAGGCGATCGATGACGGCCTTGGGCGTGCCGGCGGGCGCGAGCAATCCGCTCCACGTCGCCGCCTCGAATCCCGGATAGCCGAGCTCGGCCACGGTCGGCACGTCGGGATAGTTGGCGAGGCGCTGGGGCGAGGTGACCGCGAGCGCGCGCAGCTTGCCGCCGTTCACCAGGCCGCCCACGGCCTGCGAGTTTCCGAAGAAGCAGTCGACGCTCGCCCCCATGAGGTCGGTCACTGCCGCGCCCGCGCCCTTGTAGGGCACGTGCGTCATCTTGATCCCCGCGCGGCGCTGGAAGAGCTCGCCGCCGATGTGGCCGATGGTGCCGTTGGAGGACGACGCCATGTTGATCTTGCCGGGATTGGCCTTCGCCGCGTCGACCAGGTCCTTGAGCGACCTGTAGGGCGAGTGGGTGTTGACCACGAGGATCATCGGCTGCGAGGACAGCAACGCGATGGGTGCAAAGTCCTTGAGCGGGTCGTAGGGCATCGACGAGTACAGCGCCGGGTTCACGGCGAGGTTCGCGGTCTGGCCCATGGCGATGGTGTAGCCGTCGGGGGTGGACTTGGCCGCGGCATCGAGGCCGATGTTGCCGCCGGCGCCGGGCTTGTTGTCGATGATGAAACTCCACTTGGTGTTGGTCTGCATCGCGTGCCCGATGGCGCGCGAGAGCACATCGGTGCCGCCGGCCGGCGGAAACGGCACGACCAGGCGAATGGGCTTGTTGGGATAGGCGTCCTGCGCGGGTGCGGCAGCGGGCAGCAGCGCAAGGAGCGCTGCAGCGATGAGGCGTCCGATCATTTCAGTTCTCCGAGAATTTCGTGGTTGTGCTGACCGGGCCTGGGAAGCGCGGTCCTGATCGCCAGCCGGTGGTCCCCGAACTGCATCGGCAGCGCCGGAATCTTGGTATGCGTCCCGTCGGGCAGCGTGAGCGGCACCATGCCGCCGGCGTTCAAGTGCGGATCGTCGAACAGCGCCGACGGCGTCTGGATGCGTGCGAAGGGCAGGCCGCCCTCCTCGCAAATCGATTCCAGCCGCGCGATCGGGAGCTTCGCGATCAGGCGGGCGACGAGCGGGATCAGCTCGCCGCGCGCGGCCGAGCGCAGGTTGTTGGTGGCATAGGCGGGATCGCGGAGCTCGGGGGCGTCCAACGCGCGCGTGAAGATCTCCCACTGGCGCTCGGTGACCACGCCGATGAAGATGCGCACGCCGTCGCCGGACTCGAAGATGTCGTACACCCCCCACGCGCGCTTGCCGGCGGACATCGGCTCAGGCTCCTTGCCGCTCACCACGTGCTGCATCATGTGCGTCGATACGAGCCACGCCGCGTTCTCGAACAGTCCGCTCTGCACGTACTGGCCGCGGCCGGTCTGGTCGCGCTCGCGCAACGCCGCGAGGATCGCGATCGCCCCGAACATGCCGCCCATCATGTCGTTCACCGGCGCACCCGCGCGCAGCGGCTTGCCCACGGGACCCGTCATGTACGCGAGCCCGCTCATCATCTGCACGACCTCGTCGAGTGCGGTGCGCTTCTCGTAAGGGCCGCTCAGGAAACCCTTGAGCGAGCAGTACACGAGGCGTGGATTGGCTTTCGCGGCGGCGGCGTAGCCGAGGCCCTTCGCCTTCAGCGCGCCGGGCCGGAAATTCTCGAGGAACACGTCGGCGGTCGCGATCAGCTTCTTCGCCGTCGCGAGGCCTTCGGGCGAATCGATGTCGAGCGTAACGCTCTTCTTGTTGCGGCTGAAGGACGAGAAGAAACCCGCGCCCGTGCTCTTGAGGTAGCGCGTGGGGTCGCCCTTGCCCTCGGGTTCGACCTTGATGACCTCGGCGCCCAGGTCGGCGAGGACCAGGCCGCAGGTCGGGCCCATCACCATGTGGGAAAACTCGACGACGCGAATGCCGGCGAGCGGCAGCTTGCGTTCCATTGGCGACTCCTAGGGCGTGGTGAGCTCGGCAGCGGGGCGGAAGTTCTTCGCGAGCCCGGCGTCGGGCACGAAACCGTAGATCGCCTCGCCGGGCAGGCCCTCGACCAGGCACTTGCGCGCCTCCACCAGCTTCGGGATGTCGATTCCGGTGTCGAGGCCCATCGACTCGAGGAGATACACGAGGTCCTCTGTCACGATGTTGCCGGTGGCGCCGGGCGCATAGGGACAGCCGCCGATGCCGCCCTGCGAAGCATCGAATGTCGTGACGCCCGCGTCCAGCGCGGCGACGACGTTCGCGAGGCCCTGGCCGCGTGTGTTGTGCAGGTGGGCGCCTCCCGCCTTGTCGCCGAGCTCGGCGATGAGGCGCTTGAACATGCGTTTCACCTGCGCGGGATTGCCGTAGCCCACCGAATCCGAGAGGCCGACGGTATCGGCGCCCGCCGCGGCGCACTTTACGGCCATGTCGATCGCGAAATCCTCGTCGACGTCGCCCTGCAGCGTGCAGCCGAACGCGGTGGACACACCGACTTCGATCAGCGGCTGCTGCTCGCGCGGCAGGCTGTCGCGGAATTCCACGATGCGCTTCGCCGATTCGATCGCCTGGGCGCACGTCATGCGGATGTTGCTCATGCTGTGGGCCTCGGAGGCCGAGACGGTTAGCGTGACCTTCGGCGCGCCCGCGGCCACGGCGTCCTGGAAGCCGCGCATGTTCGGAACGAGAGCCAGCACCGTGAGGCCGGGGATCTTGAGCGCCTCGCGCACGACCTCGGCGGCGTCGGCCATCTGCGGCAGGAGCTTCGGCGGCACGAACGAGGCGACCTCGATCTCCTTCAGTCCCGCGGCCGCGAGCGCCCGGATCCAGCGGTGCTTCACCTCCGTAGGCATCGCCCGCTTGATGCTCTGCAAGCCGTCCCTGGGTCCCACTTCGCTCACGAGGATCTGCATTGCTCTCTCCAGTTTTGGGGTGCTTGCGTTCTATCAGATAGACTGATAATCTTATGGATAGAATAATAGTCAACGACGTCGAGGATTGTCAATGCCGCGGTACCCCACTCAGGCTCCCAGGAAATCATCGGCCTTGGCGGGGGGCGTGGCCGCGGTCGATCGCGCCCTCTCCCTGCTGGGCGCATTCCAGGAGGGCGACCGCTCACTTTCACTTTCGGAGCTTGCCGAGCGGGCCCACCTGGTCAAGAGCACCGCGCTGCGGCTTCTCGCTTCGCTCATTCATTTCGGGCTGGTGCAGCGGCTGGAAGATGGACGCTACACCCTGGGGGCGGAGGTCGCGCGGCTGCAATCGATCTACACGCGGTCGTTCTCGCTCGAGGCGGTGGTCCTTCCGGTGCTGCGCGAGCTGGTCGACGAGACGCGGGAAAGCGCCGTCTATCACGTGCGCCAGGGCGACGTGCGGCTGGTGCTCTACCGCGTCGACTCCCCGCAACCCATTCGCGACCACGTGAAGGTGGGCGACGTGATGCCGCTCGATCGCGGCGCAGGCGGGCGCGTGCTCATGGCGTACTCCGGGGAGGCGGGAAGCCTCTACGACCGCATCCGGCGAGACGGCGTGGTGGCGGTGGTCGGTGACCGCTCGCCGGAGCTGGCCGGGGTAGCCGCACCGGTCTTCAAGGCGGGCGGCGAGCTCGCGGGCGTGGTGACGCTCACCATGCCGACGAACCGGTTCCGCCAGGATCACGTGGCGCCCGTGAAAGCGGCGGCGCGCCGGATCAGCGAGAAGCTGGGGGCTTGAGCTACCCCACCTCGAGGTTGTCGATGAGGCGCGTCTTGCCCAGCCACGCCGCGGCGAGAACCACGAGCTCGCGATCGTCCGCCGCCGGGAAAGCGAGCTGCGCGCGGTTGCGCACCTCCACGTAGTCCACGCGCCAGCCGTGCCCGGTCAAATCCGCGACCGCCGCGCGCGTGAGAGCGCCGAAATCGCGATCGCCCGCCTCGATCCGTGACTTGATGCGCTGCAGGTTCTGGCTGAGCCGCACCGCCTCGGCCCATTCCGGCGCAGTGAGATACCCGTTGCGCGACGACATCGCCAAGCCGTCCTTCTCCCGGACGGTCTCTGCCCCGATGATCTCGATGCCGAAGTTGAGCTGCTTCACCAGGGCCCGGATGACTTGCAGCTGCTGGTAGTCCTTCTTGCCGAAAACCGCAGCGTGCGGCGCGACAATGTTGAACAGCTTCGTGACGACCGTCACCACGCCCTGGAAATGGCCGGGCCGGAATTGCCCGCAGAGCTGCGCGGCGGCCTTCGGCGGCGTGACGACGATCTCCTGGGGTACCGGGTACATCTCGCGCTCGTCGGGCGCAAAGACCACATCGCAACCGGTCCGCTCGAGCCTCTTGCAGTCGTTGTCCAGCTCGCGCGGGTAGCGGTCGAAATCCCCGCCGGGTTCGAACTGCAGGCGGTTCACGAAGATCGACACCACCACGCATTTGCCATGCTTCCTCGCGATCTCCACCAATGCGAGATGGCCCGCGTGCAAGCCTCCCATCGTCGGCACGAAGGCAATCGAGCGCTCGTTCCTGAGACGGGCGCGCAGCTCGGACGACGTGTGGATCAGGTCCACGAATGTTCGGCGCCGGGAAAGGACTTGTCCTTCACCGCCTTCACGTACGCCTCGATCGCTGCCTTTACCGAGGGCGCGCCCTGCATGAAGTTCTTCACGAACCGCGCCTTGCGGCCGGGGAAGATGTCGAGCATGTCGTAGACCACGAGCACCTGTCCCGAGACGTCGATTCCCGCGCCGATGCCGATGGTGGGGACCTTGAGCGCCCCGGTCACGCGGCGCGCGACCGCCGCCGGCATGGCCTCCATCAGCACGATCGCGGCACCCGCCGCCTCGAGCGCGCGCGCATCGGCAATCAGACGCTCCGCGGCGTCCTCGGTCTTGCCCTGCACCCGGTAGCCGCCGAGCGTATGCACCGATTGCGGAGTGAGGCCGATATGCGCGCAGACCGGGATGCCGCGCTCGACCATGAACCGCGTGGTCTCCACCATCGGCGCACCGCCCTCGATCTTGACCATGCCCGCGCCGGCCGCCATCAGCCGCACGGCATTCGTGAACGCCTGCAAGGGCGAGCCCTGGAACGATCCGAACGGCAGGTCCGCCAGGACCAGTGCCCTGGAGCTGCCGCGCGCAACACACCTCACGTGGTACTCGGCCTGCTCCACGGTGACCGGGAGCGTGGAGTCGTGGCCCTGGATCACCATCCCGAGCGAGTCGCCGACCAGCAGGATTTCTACACCCGCCTCGTCGGAAAGCGCCGCGAAGCTCGCGTCGTAGCACGTGAGCATCACGAGCTTCTCGCCGGAACGCGCGCGCTCCTGCAGCTGGGGGACGGTGATACGCATCGTTTCGCTTTGTTACCGCAGGGCGTGGAGGCGGAATTCTGCCTCAAAATCGGCGCCCATGACCGCGCGAAGCCTGTTTTCACTTTTCCTGGTGCTCGTCCCGCTGGCCGCACCCGCCGAAACCGTCGCATGGCGCAACGCCCTCTGGTTCGACGGCACCGGCTTCGTCCCGGGCACGAAGTACACGGTCGACGGCGCATTCGTCGCGGGGGCGCCCCCGCGGATCGACCGCACCGTGGAGCTGGGCGAGCGCCACGTCGTGCCGGCGTATGGCGAGGCGCACCACCACGGGATCGATTCGTCCGAGGCGCTCGGCGACAAGGTCACGGTGTTCCTCGAAGCCGGGATCTTCTACGTGAAGAACCCGAACGCGATCCCCGACCTGATCACGCCCGCGGTGCGTGAGCGTCTCGCACGGCCCGACGGCATCGATGTGGTTTTCTCCAATGGCGGGATCACATCGCCCGGGGGCCACCCGGTGCCGCTCCACGAGTACCTGGCGTCGCTCGGCGTGTTCAAGGGCCTCACGGCCGGGGACATGGAAAACCGCGCCTATTTCGTCGTCGCCGACGAGGCCGAGCTCGAGGCGAAATGGCCGCGAATCCTCGCGGGCAAGCCCGACTTCATCAAGACCTTCCTGCTGTTCTCCGAGGAGTACGAGGGTCGCGAGCCGCTCGCCCGCGAGACCGACGGCAAGCCGAACCGGGGACTCGATCCGCGGATCCTCGTGGCCGTGGTGCGCAAGGCGCATGCCTCCGGACTGCGGGTGTCCACGCACGTGGACACCGCGCGCGACTTCGCCAATGCCGTCGCCGCGGGCGTCGACGAGATCAACCACCTGCCGCAACCCGACCAGCGCTTCAGTCCCGACCTGTCGTCCTACGTGATCACGCGGGAGGTCGCGCGGCTCGCGGCATCGAGGGGCATCACCGTCGTCACCACGGCGAGCACCACCGAACGGCTCTCGCCCAGCCTGCCCGGGGGCTGGATCGGGCCGATGCGAGCGAACCAGGTCGCCAACCTGAAGACGCTTCGCGAGGCCGGCGTGAAGATCGCCATCGGCAGCGACGGCATCAGCGGCGAACGGCGCTTCGTCACCGCGCGCGACGAGGTCAACTTCCTCATCCGCCACGACATGATGGATCCGCTCTCGCTGCTGCGCGCCTGGTCCGTGGATACGCCGAAGACCATCTTCCCCGGCCGCAAGCTGGGCGAGCTGCGCGAGGGGTTCGAAGCCAGTTTCCTGGTGCTAAGCGGCGACCCGCTGGCGGATTCCGCCAACCTGCACCGGATTTCAATGCGGGTGAAGCAGGGCAAGGTCCTGCCTCCGATGCCGGCAATCGTCCTCGGGAGGTAGTCAGGCCTTGTTGAAGAACTCCCGCCCGCCGCGCATCGCGTTCATCCGCTCGATCAGCATGTCGAAATGCTCGCGGTTGTCGACGAAGTTGAGCCGCTCGCTGTTGACGATCAGCATCGGGCTGTCGGTGTAGTTGTGGAAGTAGCGGGTGTAGGCCTCGGACAGGCGCCGCAGGTAGTCCTCGTCGATCCCGGCCTCGATCGGGTTGCCGCGCTTGCGGACCCGGTGCACCAGCGTATCGATCGACGCCTGCAGGTAGATCACGAGGTCGGGCACCGGAGCCTGCGGCTTCACGTGGTCGTAGATCTTGGTGTAGAGCGCGTACTCCGCGTCGTCGAGCGTCAGGCGCGCGAACAGCGGATCCTTCGCGAGCGTGAAGTCGGTGACGATCGGCTTCTCGAAGAGGTCGGGCTGGCGCACGCCCTCCAGCTGCTGCACGCGCTGGAAGAGGAAGAAGAGCTGGGTGGGCAATGCATGGCGCCGCATGTCGCGGTAGAAAAGCGGCAGGAATGGATTGGCCTTCGGATCCTCGAGGACCAGGGTGGCATTGAGCCGCTCTGCGAGCCGCGTGGCGAGGCTCGTCTTGCCGCAGCCGATCGGGCCCTCGACCACGATGTGGCGCTGCCTCACCGGGTCACCTTCCGCAGCCACTCGCGCGCCGCGCCCTTTCCCGGAATCACGGCGTCGGGCCACACATCGACCAGGGGCACCAGCACGAACGCCCGCTCGTGCGCGCGCGGATGCGGCACCTTGAGCCCCGGCTCGTCGATCACGCTGTCGCCGTAAAGCACGATGTCGAGGTCGAGCGTGCGCGGCCCGTTGGGGATCTCGCGCACGCGCCCATGGCGTTTCTCCACCCCCAGTAGGGCTTCGAGCAGCGCCCGCGGGGCGAGCTCGGTCTCGACCAGCGCGCAGGCGTTCACGAAGTCGGGCTGGTCGACGAAGCCGACCGGGGCCGTGCGGTAAAGGCGCGAGCGGCCGAGCAAGCGGGTCTGCGGAAGGGACGCGATCGCATCGAAGCCGCTGCGCACCTGCGTCTCGGGATCGTCGAGGTTGGAGCCCAGCGCAACCGCCGCACGGGTCACGTCTCGGAGCCCATGTCCGACGACGGCGGCCCCGCGTCGACCGGCTTCTTCTTGCCGCCGCGACGGCGCCGGCGCTTCTTCTTCTGGCCTTCGTCCTCGCCCAGCAGCATGCGCTCGCGCTCGTCGGGACTCACGTCCTGGAAGCGCTCCCACCAGGTCGCGGCCTCCTGCGGCGCGTTGGCGGAGGCGGCCCGCAACGCGAAGAAATCGTAGGCGGCGCGAAAGCGCGGATGCTCGAGGAGCCGGAACGGGCGATGGCCGCCGCGCTGCAGGAAGCGCGGCTGCATGAGCCAGAGCTCCTTCATCGTCGCGTCGAAGCGCCGCGGGATCGCCAGCGTGTCGCGCTGCGCGTCGAGCGCGTCGTGCATCGCGGAGTGCAGCGCGGGCACGGTGGACTGTCCCTTGTCCTCGTACCTCTTCAGGCTCTTCTCGACCTGGCCCCACAGGAGGGCGGCGAGCAGGAAGGCGGGCGAGACCGGCTTGCCGTCGGCGAGACGCTCGTCGGTGGCGCGCAGCGCCGCCATCGCGAAGGGGCCCGTGTCGGGGTCCTCGAGCGCGGTGTCGAGCAGCGGGAGCAGGCCGTGGTGGAGTTCGAGCTCGCGCAGCACGCGCACGCACTCGACCGCGTTGCCCGACAGCAGCAGCTTCAGGATCTCCTCGAAAAGCCGCGCCTGCGGCACGTTCTCGAGCAGGTGCTTGAGCGCATGGATCGGCTCGCGCGTCTTGGCGTCGATCGTGAGCCCGAGCTTCGCCGACAGCCGCGCGGCACGCATCATCCGCACCGGGTCTTCGCGATAGCGGGTCGCCGCGTCGCCGATCATCACGAGCTTGCGCGCCTTCAGGTCCTTCATGCCGTGGACGTAGTCCCAGACCTCTTCCTTCACGGGGTCGTAGAACAGCGCATTGACGGTGAAGTCGCGGCGCAGCGCGTCCTCGGCCTGCGTGCCGAAGACGTTGTCCGAGAGCATCCGCCCGTGCTCGTCGCGGTTGTCCTCGTCGGCCTCGCGGGTGAAGTGCGCGCGGAACGTCGAGACCTCGACCATCTCGGCGCCGCACAGCACGTGCACGATCTGGAAGCGCCGCCCGATGATGCGCGAGCGGCGGAAGACCGAGCGCACCTGGTCGGGGGTGGCGCTGGTGGCGAGGTCGAAGTCCTTCGGCTTCCTTCCTAGCAGCAGGTCGCGCGCCGCGCCGCCGACCACGAACGCCGCATACCCGGCGCGCTGCAGCTCCTCGCACGTGCGCCGGGCGCAGCGGCTGATGTCTTCCTTGCGGATGTCGTGCTTGTCGTTGCCGTAGATGACCGGGCGCGCGTCCTTGTGGGTCACCTGTTCGCGGCGGCCGAACAGCCTGTCGATGTATTTTTTTATCATGGTTTCCCTCTCCTTTGGGAGAGGGTCATCGCAATGAAATTATCGGCCATCCCCGCTCCTCGGCTTTCGCGCGCAACGTGGGATCGGGATCGACCGCCACCGGGTGGGTGACGAGCTCGAGCAACGGCAGATCGTTGAGCGAGTCGCTGTAGAACCAGCTCTCGTAGTCCGCGAGCCGCGTGCCCTTCTCGGCCAGCCACTCGTTCACCCTCGCGATCTTGCCTTCGCGGAAAGTCGGCGTTCCGCGCGGCTTGCCGGTGAAGACGCCGTCGATCTCCTCGATGTCGGTGGCGAGCAGGTGCGGCACGCCCAGCTCGGTGGCGATCGGCTGGGTGATGAAGCGGTTGGTCGCGGTCACGATCGCGGTGAGCGCGCCGGCGTGCTGGGCAAGCAGGTCCGGCGCCTTGGGCAGGATGATCGGGCGAATGCGCCGCTGCATGAACCGCGCATGCCAGTCGTCGAGCTGGGCACGGGGGCGGCGGGCGATCGGCGCCAGCTGGAATTCGAGGAACTCGTGGATGTCGAGCGTGCCGTCCTTGTAGCGCTCGTAGAACCAGTCGTTCCTCGCGTGGTATTCGTCGGCCTTGAGCACGCCCTCCTCGATCAGGAACTGTGCCCACTCGTAGTCGCTGTCGCCTTCCAGGAGGGTGTTGTCGAGGTCGAAGAGGGCGAGCTTCTTCATCGACCCTTTCCCCGACTCCCTCCACGGCCCTCTCCGATGGCAGAGGGAGCAGGCGATTGGATGGCCGCCTTGAGCAACGGCACGGTCACCGGCCGGCCGGTCTCGAGCGAGTAGCGGTCGATCGCATCGAGCGCGGCCATGAGCGAGCCCATGTCGCGGCGCGCGTGCGTGAGGAGGTAGGCCGAAACCTCTTCGGAGAGTGCGAAGCCGCGGGTCGCCGCGTGGGCCGCGAGCGCCGCGCGCTTCTGGTCATCGGTGAGGGGCAGCACGCGATAGGTCAGTCCCGTGGCGAGGCGCGTCGACAGGTCGCGGCGAATCGCCACCTCGCGCGGGGCCGCGCTCGCGGTGACCAGCAGGAAAGCGAAGGCGCCCTGGTTGAAGTCGTTGAAAAGCGCCACCTGCGCGGCGTCGTCGAGCCGCTCGACATCGTCGATCACGCGGTACTCCGGCGCGCGCCCCGAAGCGGCCTGCGCAAACGCCGTCGCGAGGTGGGTCTTGCCCGCGCCGTGCTCGCCCCATGCGTAGAGGACGCGCTCGGGAAGATCGCCGCGTTGCGCGGCGCCGAGCGCATGCACGAGCTCGGCATTTCCGCCTGGGACGAAGTTCGCGAAGGTTGGCGCGGGCGCCTGGGTGAAGTCGAGGAGGAGCTGCCTCATGGGGGGGTTCGCGCAGGACCTGCGCCGCGTCGGAGGATTCCGTCGGCCGGCTTGGCCCGGGCGCGCCGCGCTTGTTTTTTGCGCACGGCGCTGATATGGCTGAATTTTAACCTAAAATCGTCGTCATGGCCCTCGCGAAACCCATCCAGATCCGCTTCGAGCGCGTGAACGGCGACATCGGCCTCGCGCCGGCGAAGCCGCCGGAGTTCATCGCACCCGAGAAGAAGCCCGCCCTCATCGAGCGCGCGAAGCGGCTCCTGGAAGAGCGCGACGCGGTCCTGGTGGCGCACTACTACGTGCATCCGGACTTGCAGGACCTCGCGCAGTCTTCGGGCGGCACGGTCTCGGATTCCCTCGAGATGGCGCGCTTCGGCCACGAGCACCCGGGCAAGACGGTGGTGGTGGCGGGCGTGCGCTTCATGGGAGAGACCGCCAAGATCCTGAATCCCGAGAAGCGCATCCTGATGCCCGACCTCCTGGCCGAGTGCTCACTCGACCTGGCCACGCCCGCCGCCGAGTTCTCGAAGTTCTGCGACGCGCATCCCGACCGGGTGGTCGTGGTCTATGCGAACACCAGCGCCGCCGTGAAGGCGCGCGCCGACTGGATGGTCACCTCGTCGATCGCCGAGAAGATCGTCGCGCACCTGCACCGCCAGGGAAAGAAGATCCTCTGGGCGCCCGACAAGCACCTCGGCGATTACGTGCAGCGGATCACTGGCGCCGACATGCTCATGTGGAATGCGGCCTGCGTGGTGCACGACGAGTTCAAGGCGCAGCAGCTCGAGGAGCTGAAGCTCAAGCACCCGAAGGCGAAGGTGCTGGTGCATCCGGAATCCCCCGCCGGCGTGATCGCGCTCGCCGACGCCGTGGGCTCGACCACCGGCATCATCCAGGCCGCCGAGCGCCTCGGCGCCCCCGAATACATCGTCGCCACCGACGGCGGCATCATCCACCAGATGAGGAAGCGCCTGCCTGGCGTCACCTTCATCGAGGCTCCCACCGCCGGCAAGGGTGCGACCTGCCAGAGCTGCGCGCATTGCCCCTGGATGGCGATGAACGGCCTGGGCAACCTGCTGGATACCCTCGAGGGCGCGCCCGGCCACGAAGTCCACGTGGATCCCGAGATCGGCCGCCGGGCCAAGGTGCCGATCGAGCGGATGCTCGAGTTCGCCAAGCGAGCCCTGCCGGCCATGCAGGGCTCAGGCGACGCGTAACGGCGTGCGGCTCAGCCGCCGCCCTTCATCAGCTCCTGCAGGAAGAATTCCACCTGCTTCTTGTCGAGCTTGCCCATCTTCTTCGTGTCCTGCTTGTCGAACATCTTCTCGACCATCTTCATGACCTCCGCCTTCGACACCATGCCGTCCTTGTCCGTGTCGCACATCTTCACGAACTGGTTGGCGTCCATGGACTCGCCGGCAGCCTGGACGGCGGGGGCGGCGAACAGGGCCGCGGCCATCGCGGCAATCGCGAGGGTCTTGTTGAGGGAGCGCATTTCAATTCCTTTCTGAAGGGTTGGGGGGGATAGCGCCCATAGGTCGGCACCTGGCTCCTCGCCTTACACGTGCAATAAACCCGGGTCGGCCCCGGGTTTTCCGGTAAAATTTCGCCTCCCGAACGACTGGGCTTCCCGTGAGCGGCAAGCACCCCCAACTGACTTACCGCGACGCCGGCGTCGACATCGAGGCCGGCGACGCCCTCGTGGAGCGCATCAAGCCCTTCGCCGCGAAAACGATGCGCCCCGAGGTGCTGCAGGGGATCGGCGGATTCGGCGCGCTCTTCGAGGTGTCGAAGAAATACAAGAACCCGGTGATGGTCTCGGGCACCGACGGCGTGGGCACCAAGCTCAAGCTCGCGTTCCGCATGAAGAAGCACGACACCATCGGCATCGACCTGGTGGCCATGAGCGTGAACGACATCCTGGTCTCGGGCGCCGAGCCGGCCTTCTTCCTCGACTACTTCGCCTGCGGCAAGCTCGACGTGGGCGTGGCCGCGGACGTCGTCATGGGCATCGCGCACGGCTGCGAGCAGGCGGGCTGCGCGCTGATCGGCGGCGAGACCGCCGAGATGCCGGGCATGTACGACCCGAACGAGTACGACCTCGCGGGCTTTGCCGTGGGCCTGGTCGACAAGGCGGCGATCATCGACGGCAAGAAGATCGGCGCGGGCGACGTGGTCATCGGCCTCGCCTCCAGCGGCCTGCATTCCAACGGCTACACGCTGGTACGCAAGGTGATCGCGGTGAGCGGCGCCGACCTGTTCGAGCCGTTCGAGGGCGACACGCTCCTGGGGCACGCGCTCCTCGAGCCCACGCGCATCTACGTGAAGCCGGTGCTCGCGACCCTCGCGAGGGTCAAGGTGAAGGGAATCGCGCACATCACCGGGGGCGGCCTCACCGAGAACATCCCGCGCGTGCTTCCCGGGAACGTCGGCGCGGTGATCGACCAATCGCGCTGGACGATGCCGTCGGTGTTCAAGTGGCTGCGCAAGCACGGCAACATCGAGGACGCCGAGATGTACCGCACCTTCAACTGCGGCATCGGCATGGTGCTGGTCGTCTCCAGGGCCGACGCCCAGGCGGCGATCGACAGCCTCGCCTACCACGGCGTCGACGCATACGAGATCGGCGCGATCGTGCCGCGGGAGCCGGGGACGCCCCAGACGGTGATCGTCTGAAGTCCGCGGTCATCCTGATCTCCGGGCGTGGGAGCAACATGCGGGCGATCGTGGAGGCCGACACCGGGCTCGAGGTGAAGGCGGTCGTCTCCAACCGGCCCGAGGCGAAGGGGCTCGAATGGGCGCAATCCCGCCGAATCGCCACCCAGGTCGTGGACCACAAGGCCTATCCCACCCGCGAGGCGTTCGATGCCGCGCTCGGCGATGCCGTCGAGGCCCATCGGCCGGACCTCCTGCTGCTCGCGGGGTTCATGCGCATCTTCACGCCGGCCTTCATCGGGCGCTTTCCGCGCCGCATCCTCAACATCCATCCGTCGCTGCTGCCCGCGTTCCCGGGACTGCACACCCACCGGCAAGCGCTCGACGCGGGCGTGAAGCTCCACGGTTGCACCGTTCACGTGGTGACTCCTTCGCTCGACAGCGGCCCGATCGTGATCCAGGCCGCGGTGCCGGTGCTCCCGGCCGACACCGAGGAGTCGCTCGCCGGGCGCGTGCTGCAGGCGGAGCACCGGATCTATCCCCAGGCGGTGCGCTGGTTCCTCGAGGACCGCGTGGAGTTTCTTCCCGGCGACGTCGTCCGCGTGAGGGGCTCGGGCGTTTCTACGGACTGCGTCGTTTCGCCCCGGGATCATCCATGAAGAAGCTCGTCGCCCTCCTCCTCCTCCTCGCCGCGTTGCCCGCGTTCGCCATCCCGAACGAGATCACGGCCGAGTACCAGCTCACCAACAAGGGCATCACCATCGGGCGCGTCACCGAGTCCTTCACCCGCAAGGGCGACTCCTACTCGATCTCGAGCGTGTCGCGCTCCGAAGGCATCCTGAAAGTGGTCTACGACGAGCAGATCACGCTCCAAAGCGCGGGTCGCGTGGTCGCCAACGGGCTGCAACCGCTGCAGTTCGACGAGCGCCGCGCGCGCGACGGCAAGCGCGACGTGAGCGCCACGTTCGACTGGGAGCGCGGCGTGATGCAGTCGCGCTTCAGGGGCGAGACCTCGGAGCACCAGCTGCCACGCGAGACCCAGGACCGCATCTCGATGATGTACCAGTTCATGCACCTCAAGCCGCGCGCTGGCAACCTGGTGATCGCGATGTCCAACGGGCGCAAGGTCGAGCACTACACCTACCGGCTGGTCGAAGAGGTGCGCATCGCCACGCCCATGGGAGAGTTCGACACGCTGCACGTCGAGCGCGTGACCTACACGCCGAAGGACAGCAAGGCCGAGGTGTGGCTCGCCAAGGATCACCACAACTTTCCGGTGCGCGTCGTGTTCGACGATCCCAAGGGCCTGCGCCTCGAGCAGACGATCGTCGCCTTGCAGACCCGCTAGGCGCGATGCCCAAGGCCGCCGAGCTCCTCTCCCGGAACCGGATCGCGGCCGTGGCGCTGCTCGCCTCCGCGATCGCGCACGCCGCCGTGTTCGTGGGCTTGCCACCCCGCATCGCCATCGTCGACGAGCCGGCGCAAGCAGCCTATTCGGCGAGCCTCGATGCGATGGGCGCGACGCTCGCAACGGCGGGCGCGGGCGCCCAGGCCGCACCCGCACCGGCCGCGACGGTGCGTCCCCGCCGGCCGAAGTCACCGCATCCGCAGTCGCGGCTCGCGCCACCCCCGCCTCCTATGGCGGCTTTCGGGGCCGCGGCTCCGGCCGAACCCGCGGTCGCGCCGGCGGAGCCTGCACGCACTGCCGTCGCAGAAGCGAAGGTCGCGCCTGCGCCACCGGAAAGGCCCGAGGTGCTCGCCCTTGCACAGCCCGCGGTCCCGGCGGGCACCCAAGGAGCATCGCGTGGGGTGAAGGCGCTCGAGCCCGAGAAATTTCCGGTCGAGTCGCTGCCCGCGAGCGTGACCATCGACTACCAGCTCACTTCCGCCTTCGCCGACGGGCGCGCCACCTACCACTGGGACCGGCAAGGAGACACCTACCGGATTCGCGCCGAGGCCGAGGCCGAGGGGTTCTTCACGCTCTTCCTCGAGGGGCAGATCGTCCAGGAGAGCCACGGCACCGTGACCGCCGCGGGCCTGCGTCCCGAGCGCTTCTCCGAGCGCAAGCCCGGCGGCCCCCCCGAAGGGCTCGAGTTCGACTGGCCCGGGCGCAGGATCACCTTCGACCGCAATGGCGAGCGCAAGACCACGCCGCTCGACGACAACACCGTCGACTGGCTGTCGATGATCTTCCAGCTCGCGCACTTGCCGCCGCCCACGGAGAGCTTTGGCCTCCAGGTCTTCACCCAGCGGCGCATGTACCGCTTCCAGCTGAATGTGCTCGGCGTCGAGGAGATCGAGATCCCCCTCGGGCGCGTGCGCGCGCTGCACCTGCGCCACGCGGCGCCCGACAATGCGAATGAAGTGGTCGACGTTTGGCTGGGAATCGAGCAGCACTACCTTCCCGTGAAATTGCGCTTTCCAGCGGCGCGCAACCGCCTCGTGGTGGAGCAGGTCGCCACGCGGGTCACGACGCGTTGAGGATTTCCTGAATGAGCCTTTCCCGCCAGCAGCTCGAGTCGATCGTCGCCGCGCTCACCGTGGTCCTTCCGGCGCGCGCGCCCGCCGACGGGCAGCTCAGCCAGTTCTTCCGCGACAACCGCGCCCTCGGCCAGCGCGACCGGGCGCTGGTCGCCGACACCGTCTACGCGGCGCTGCGGCGCCGCAGGCTGCTCGAGCACCTCACGCCCAACGGCACCCCGCGCGAGGTCGCATTGGCGACACTCGTCAAGCTGCAGGGGATCGGGGCGAGCCAGATCGAGGCGGTCCTCGACGGCGACGAGCGGGCGTGGCTCTCCCGGCTCAAGGCCCAGGACTTCGAGCAGCTGCCTTTCGAGATCCGCGCCGACCTTCCCGACTGGGTGATCGAGCGGCTGCGGCGAATTTTCAGCGACGACGAGATCCTCGAGCTCGCGCGCGGGTTGCAGCAGCCCGCGCCGCTCGACCTGCGTGTCAACACCCTGAAGGCGCCGCGCGACGCGGTCCTCGACCGCCTCGCCTTCGACGAGATCGAAGCGAAGCCCACGCGCCACTCGCCGCTCGGCGTGCGCCTGAAGGACAAGCCCGCGCTCAACCGCCACCCGATGTTCCTCGACGGCGCGGTCGAGGTCCAGGACGAGGGCAGCCAGATCCTGGGCCTCCTGGTAGAGCCGCGCCGCGGCGAGATGGTGGTGGATTTCTGCGCCGGTGCGGGCGGCAAGACGCTGCAGATGGGCGCGGCGATGGCCTCGAGCGGCCGGCTCTACGCGTTCGACATCTCCGACAAGCGGCTCGCCAATCTCGCGCCGCGCCTCAAGCGCTCGGGGCTCTCGAACGTCTTCACGCAGCGGATCGCGAGCGAGAACGACGCGAAGGTGAAGCGCCTGCGCGGCAAGATCGACCGCGTGCTGGTCGACGCCCCGTGCACGGGGCTGGGGACCTTGCGGCGCAACCCCGACCTGAAGACCCGCCAGACGGTCGAGGGCCTGGTCGAGCTCAACGTGAAGCAGCGAGCGATCCTTGCCGCCGCCGCCGCGCTGGTGAAGCCCGGGGGGCGCCTCGTCTACGGCACCTGCAGCCTGTTGGTCGAAGAAAACGAGGACATCGTGAAGGCGTTCCTCGCGGAGAACCCCGACTTCAAGCTG
>JANMYH010000295.1:0-1604 GCA_031381925.1 Burkholderiales bacterium
GACTTGGACTTCGCCCGTGCCCGCGACTTTCGGCGGGTTGCTGTTGACGGTGCCCGTGTCGGTGCAACCGGCGACGGTCTCGTTGTTCGGCATCACGCCCTTGGTCTGGTAATACTCGGCGACGGTCGTCTTGCACACGCCGGCCGCGTTGATCAGCTCGGTCACTTTCGAGCGCACGGTGTAGTCCTGGTACGCCGGGATCGCGATGGCGGCCAAGATGCCGATGATCGCGACAACGATCATCAATTCAATAAGCGTGAAGCCTTGTTGGACTTTTTTCATGGACAGAAACTCCTTAGGGTATTGGAAGGTGCCGCGGTCACACTTGGTGTGTGTGCGGGGACACTATGCAACCGCCGTGCCAAGGAGGCTCGAGAATCCCCTTTCCACCCGCCGCCCCACATCCCTACAGGGATCTGGTAATTCTATTTTATATCAATGGGTTGAGAGGCATCTGGAAACCCCTCCCGAGATGCGTGGAACACCTCGCGGAACACTGTCACGAGGCGATGCGTGGCGGACGCTTGGCGTTGCGCTTTCACGGCAAAAGTGACGAAACTGGGCAACGACCGGGGCCTTCAGGACCGATATCCGGGGATCCCGCGTTCGTCGACGTCGTCGATCTGCTCGGGATCGAGGAACTCGTGCGCGTAGCGCAGGTACACCTTGTCACGCACGAAGATGTCGAAGAGGTCCGGGTCGACGTGCCCGTTCTCCTTCATGCGCCCGAGGATCGCAAGCGACTCGGAGAGGGTCTTGCCCTTCTTGTAGGGGCGGTCCTTCGCCGTGAGCGCCTCGAAGATGTCGGCGATGCCCATCACGCGCGCCTGGACGCTCATCTGCTCGCGCGTGAGCCCCTTGGGGTAGCCCTTGCCGTCCATGCGCTCGTGGTGGCCGCCAGCGTACTCGGGAACGTTCAGCAGGTGGCGCGGCCAGGGCAACGCCTCGAGCATCTTGATGGTGGCGACGATATGGTGGTTGATGATCTCGCGCTCGGCGCCGGTGAGCGTGCCATAGGCCACGTTCAGGTTGTTTTCCTCGTCCTTCGAGAGGAAGCGGTCGACATCCCCGCGCTCGTTGCGCCAGGAGTAGCGCGCGATCTGCGAGACCCGCGCCTGGTCCTCCGGGCGCATGCGCTCGCTGCCGATGTTTGTCTGGCGCAGGAACGCGCGGTCGTCGTCGTACTGGCGGATCTTCGCCGAATACGCTTCCTCCGCGCGCCGCGCGCTTTCCTCGTCGTGGTGCTCGATCGCCTTCAGCTTCGCGCGCAGCATCTCCACTTCCGCTTCCCGCTTGAGCGCCTCGAAGCGCGTGGCGATGAGCTCGATGCGGTCGTAGATCGTCTGCAGCTTGGTCGCCTTGTCGACCACGTGCACGGGTGTGGTGATCTTGCCGCAATCGTGCAGCAGGCCCGCGATCTTGAGCTCGTAGCGGTCCTTCTCGGACATGCGGAACTCGGCGAGCGGCCCGGCGGCGGCCTTGTGGGCGCTTTCGGCGAGCATCATGGTGAGCGTCGGCACGCGCTTGCAGTGGCCGCCCGTGTACGGGCTCTTCTCGTCGATGGCGGTGTTGATCAGCTCGATCAGGGACTCGAACAGCACCTC
>JANMYH010000241.1:0-3644 GCA_031381925.1 Burkholderiales bacterium
ACGATCCCCTGGATGCGTGCGTCCGGCACGAATTTCACGCGCGACACCGCATCCTTGCCGGCCACGCGCCCCATGGCGTCGATCATCTCGCGCACCGAGAGCGTGATGCCGGGCAGGTTCACGACGCGGCTCGAGGGCCACGCCGACGACGGCATGTCGTGGGCGTGGAGGAACGCCTCCACGACGCGCTTCGGCGAAAGGATCCAGACGCCGGTGGTATCGGGAACCGGACATTCGGAGACGACACCGTTCAACGGCTCGCGGATGATGCCGCTCGCGAACGACGATGCCGCGAGGTTCGGCTTGCCCGGCCGCACCACGATGGTGGGCAAGCGCATCGAGCGCCCGTCGACCATCCCCTTGCGAGTGAAGTCCGCCACCAGGTACTCGCCCATCACTTTCTGCGCGCCGTAGGAGGTCTGCGGTGTCGGCGTGGTCGAATCGTCGAGCACCTCGGGGAGCACGCCGCCGAACGCCGCCACCGAGCTCGCGTAGACGAACTTCGGCGGTCTTGCGAGCTTGCGGCACGCTTCCAGCAGCGCGCGCGTGCCGTCGAGATTCACGCGGTAGCCGAGGTCGAAATCGGCTTCCGCCCCGCCACTCACGATCGCGGCGAGGTGGAAGACGCTATCGGTATCGGAGCCGAGCGCCTTCGCGATCACCTCCGGGGAGGCCACGTCGCCCGCCATGCAGGTGAACTCCTTGTCCAGACCGGGCGGGAACGCCATGTCGAGCAGGGTGATCTGCGCCTTCGGCTCTCGCGCCTTGAGCGCCTGGGCGACGCGGGAGCCGATGAAACCTCCCCCGCCGGTGATGAGAAATTTCATGGACCCTCTCCCCGATTCAGAGTGCGGCGATGCACATGATCTCCACTTTGTAGGCCGGGTTGGCGAGCTTCGCCTCGATGGTCGCGCGCGCCGGCGTCTGGCCCGCGACGATCCATTTCTCCCAGGCGACGTTCATGCCGGCGAAGTCCTTCATGTCGGGCAGGAAGATCTGCGCCGAGAGGAGCTTCGATTTGTCGCTGCCGACGTCCTTCAGCAGCTTCTCGATCTTCGCCAGCACCTCCTCGGTCTGTCCGGTGATGTCCTTGGACGTGTCGTCGGGCACCTCGCCTGCGAGATACACGGTGTTGTTGTGGACGACGGCCTCCGAGAGGCGCTTTCCGACGTTGTGGCGAAAGATGGTCATTGGTGAGTTCTCCTTGGGAAATTGGATCCCCGCCTACGCGGGGATGACACGATTCGTTTGCGGGGATGACACTAGTCATTCGACCGGGTGGGCGCGGGCGTTGAAGCCGATCTTCTTCAGCGCGGCGACGATCTGCTTCACGTGCTCGTGGTTGCGGGTCTTGAGGACCAAATCGACCTCGGCGTTCTGCACCGCCAGCGTGGTGAAGGCGCGCTGGTGGTGGACTTCCTCGATATTGGCATTCTCGCCGGCCACGCATGCGGTGACCTTCGCGAGCGATCCGGGCAGGTCGCGCAGCTCGACCAGCACCCGCGCGAGGCGCCCGGCGCGCACCATGCCGCGCTCGACGATCTCCGCGAGCACCAGCGGATCGATGTTCCCACCGCCCAGCACCAGCCCCACGCGCTTGCCGCGGAAGCGATCGCGGTTGCGCATCAGCGCGGCGAGCGGAGCGGCGCCCGCGCCCTCGACCACGGTCTTCTCGATCTCGAGCAGCATCACGATCGATTCCTCGATGTCGCCCTCGTCGACGAGCACGATCTCGGCCACGTTCTTCGCGATGATCTCGCGTGCGAGGCGCCCCGGCTCCTTCACCGCGATGCCCTCGGCGATGGTTGAGGCGGCGAACTGCGGCTCGGTCCCCTTCATCGCGTGGTACATCGCCGGGAAGCGCACCATCTCGACACCGACCACCTCGATCGCCGGCTTGGTCGCCTTGGCGGCGATCGATATCCCGGAGATCAACCCGCCGCCGCCGATCGCCACCACCAGCGCGTCGAGCTCGGGATGCTCGGCGAGCATCTCGAGGCCGCAGGTGCCCTGGCCCGCGATGATCAGCTCGTCGTCGTACGGGTGCACGAGGGTCAGGCCGCGCTTGCCCGCCTGGTCGATGGCATAGGTCTTGGCCGCGTCGAAATTGTCGCCCTCGAGGATCACCTCGGCCCCGTGCTTCTGGGTGTGCTCGACCTTCACGTAGGGCGTGTAGCGCGGCATCACGATCACCGCCGGGATTCCCAAGCGATGCGCGTGGTAGGCGACGCCTTGCGCGTGATTGCCGGCGGAGCACGCGATGACACCCTTCTTGGACTGCGTGGCATCGAGCGACGCAAGCTTGTTCAAGGCCCCCCGCTCCTTGAAGGACGCGGTGAACTGGTGGTTCTCGAACTTGAGGAAGACCTGCGCGCCGGTGATCTCGGAGAGCGTGCGCGAGTGCAGGCACGGGGTATTCACCACGTGCCCGTGGATCACCCTCGCGGCCGCCTGGATGTCCTTCAGCTCGACCATCGGAACTCCACCTCCGGTTTCTTCCCGGAGATGATATCCGCGACCGCCTTGCCCGACCCGCATGCCATGGTCCAGCCGAGCGTGCCATGGCCGGTGTTGAGGTACAGGTTCGGGTATCGCGTCTTGCCGATCAACGGCACGTTGGAGGGTGTCGAGGGGCGCAGCCCCGTCCAGAACTTCGCGTTGCCGTAATCGGCCGCGCCCGGAAACACCGCCTCCGCGCGGCGGATGAGCGCCTGGCAGCGCACCGGGTTCAGGTACGTCGTATAGCCCGACAATTCGGCGGTCCCTGCGATTCGTAGCCGCTTGCCGAGGCGCGAGAACACGATCTTGGCCTCGTCGTCGGTGATGCTCACCGTCGGCGTGCGGGCGGGATCGACGACATCGGCGGTGGCCGAGTACCCCTTCGCGGGGTAGATCGGCAGGTCGATGCCGATCGGGCGCGTGAGGAGCGGGGAGTAGCTTCCCAGCGCCACCACGTAGGCATCCGCGGTGAGCACCGATTCGGGCTCGCCGCCCGCCTCGATCCGGACGCCCGTGACGCGACCTGCCTCGGTACGCAGCTGCGCGATGTCGCGTCCGTACAGGAATTCCACGCCCCGCTCGGCGCACAGTCGTGCCAGGTTGGCAGTGAACATGTGCGCGTCGCCGGACTCGTCGGTACGCGTGTATGTCGCCCCGGCGATGCGATCGCGGAAATGCGCGAGCGCGGGCTCGATCGCCACCGCCTCGTCGGGGGTCTTCATCTCGAGCTCGAGGCCGTGGTGGCGCAGCTCCGGTGCGCTCGCCGCGGCGTCGTCGAAGCTCGCGCGGTCGGTGAAGTAATGCAGGATGCCGCGCTCGAGCGAGTCGTACTGGATGCCGGTGTGCGCGCGCAGCGCGTCCAGCTGGGCACGGCTGTAGGCCGACAGCGTCACCATCAGGCGGCTGTTGACCGGCGTGCGCCACGGCATGCATTCGTAGAAGAAGCGCAGCCCCCAGATCCACTGGTGCGGGTCCAGCCGCAGCCGGAAGAGGAGCGGCGAATCCTCGCGCCGCAGCCATTTGAGGAGCTTCAGCGGCGCGTCGGGATTGGCCCACGGCTCGGAATGGCTCACCGAGATCTGGCCGCCGTTGGCGAACGAGGTTTCGAGCCCGGCGCCCTTCTGCCGGTCGACGACGCGCACCTC
>JANMYH010000263.1:0-11242 GCA_031381925.1 Burkholderiales bacterium
TCGATCCAGGGCGCACGCGCTCGTGGGTGGCCGCCGTCGCGCCGTCGACGGAGATCTGCACGCATTGCACCGGCAGCGCGGCGAGGCGGTCGGCGGCTTCGTCGTCGATGTAGCTGCCTTCGGTCTCGAGCTTGAGCGAGACTCCGGCGCGCGCGAAGATCTCGAAGAGCTCCCAGGCGTGTGGCACGCCCAGGGGTTCGCCACCGCCGAAGGCGACGTAGGGGATGGCGGCTGCGGCGATGTCGCGGGCGAGATCGAGGGCCTCGTTGCGCGACAGTTCGTCACGCCACGCCTTGTCGGGGCCGGATTCCTCGCAGCACGCGATGCAGCGCGCGCGGCAGCGGTTGGTGAGCTGCCACGCAATGAAAAGGGGCGCCCGGTACGCATCGACCGAGCGCCCCTCCATGGGGTGCGGCTGGTTCAGGTGAAGCGAATGTACGGCTGCGCCATCACTTCCTCGGAGACATCCTCCATCTTCGGCGTCGCCCACGGCTGCTTGTCGCTCGGCGACGGCTTGCGGGTGACGGGCTCCGGCGGGGCGCCGGGTTTCTGGATCGAAAGGCTCTGCTCGCTCATGGGGGCTCTCCTTCTTTCAAATGTTGACGACAGGTAGCAAACGCCACGTGTTCGCTTGTCCGTGACGCACATCATCCTGGATCGCATCGCGTACGGCCGAAGCCATTGTAGCTCCGCGCCATGCGCTTCGATAACATTCCCACGCCTCACGCAACTTCGTTTTCCGCAGGTCGGCGCACACCTGGGGCAGGGACGCAGCAACTTTTACCCACCCATTGGGCAGCACCAGGAGAGTGGCCGGAGGCTCCGAAGCGCTCTGGCGCAGTCCATCCTCGATGCTGAAGGGCTCGTAGCACAGCTCCATGCCCGGTTTGGACACCTCTCGCTCCAGAATGGCGCGGAAGTCACGATATTCAGCGGGCGCGGGCGCCAGCCGGCCCCAGTGGCGCGCCGCGGTGCCGATGCGCATGAGCTGCCCGGTATTGAAGCGGAAGGCGCCCAGTTGCCGCGAGCGCTCGATCACCGCCTCGGCCTCGTGGATGTTGACACGCGTGGGGGCGAAGGTGATCTCGAGGGGCAGGCCCGCGTCGCGCGCCGCCTTGCAGGCCCGGTGCGCCTTGGCGAGCGATCCGCCGGGACGCTGGCGTCCATAGACCGCCTCGGTATCGCCGTCGAGGCTCACCTGGATCGATCGAATCGCGAGCCGCGCGAGGCGGCCAGCGGCCGCCTCGTCGAAGCGCTGGCCGTTGGTCTCGATCTTGAGATGCACGCCCCCCGCACCGAGGGCTTCGGCGATGGCGAAGAAGTGCGGCGACACCAGCGGCTCGCCGCCGCACAGCATCACGTAGGGCACCTGGTTCGCGACGATGTCGGCTGCGAGCGCGAGCGCCTCGTCACCCGAGAGCTCGTCACCCAGGCGCTTGCCCGGCGCCGATTCGGTGCAGCAATGAAGGCATGCGAGGTCGCAGTCGCGCGTGAGCTGCCAGGTCACGAGCAACGGCGCGCGGAGGCTGTCGATGCGGTGCGCCATGGACCTAGCCCCACGCCTGCAGGAAGATCGCCGCGGTGAAGAGCCCGGTGGCGACGAGGTAGGCGAGCACCATCGAGCGCATCGCCGGCAGGAAGAGTCGCGGTTTCGCGAAGTTGAGCCGCGCGCAGCGGCCGCTCGCCACCACCAGGGGTGCGGCGATCAGGGCAACGAGGGATAGCCCGGGAAATGCGCCCGCGACAACGCCGACGACGATCACGAGCAGTCCCGCGGCGGCGAGGCCGAGATAGAGCCACACGGCCCGCTCGCGGCCCAACCGCACCACGAGGTTGCGCTTGCCGACGAGCCGGTCCTGGTGGAAGTCGGGAATCGCGTTGACCACCGCGAGCGCCATGATGAAACACGCCGGCACGAGCGAGGCGGCGAGCGCGGGCCACGCCATCGATTGGGTGTGAAGGTAGAGGCTGCCCAGCACCATCCACGGCCCGTACGAGAGCGCGATCACCAGCTCGCCGAGCCCGCGATACGACCAGCGGATCGGCGGGGCCTCGTAGAAGATCGCCGCCGCGCCCCCGGCGAGCGCGAAGGCGAGGATGGGCCAGCCGCCGCGAATGGCGAGGTAGATGCCGACCGCGAGCGCCGCGGCAAATGCTGCGGTCCCGATCCAGAAGACGGCGGTGGCGATCGGCGGCACGTCTTCGGGATTGAACACCCGGTCGGTGCCCATGCGCGCGTCAAAATACTCGTTGAACGCTTCCACGCCGATGACGCTCAGCACCACCCCGCCCAGCCCGCACCAGAAGACCGGGGCGTCGAAGGCTCCCGCCATGGCGTAGGCCCACGCCGCGCCGAGGAGATAGGGCAGCAGCCCCGCATAGAGGAAGAAGCGGTAGCGCACGACGCTGAAGACGCGCATCAGGCGGCGCGCAGGCGAGGCAGGTTGACCCTCTCCCCCGCCCTCTCCAATGGGAGAGGGAGAAAGCGCGTTCAAACCCGCACCCATTGGTGCAGCGTGCGGGTGCGGCCCGGGTCGACGGCGAGCTCATCGACGAAGGTCGCCACGCGGGGATCGTGCCAGGCGCGGCGGAAGTTCTCCCAGACCTGCGAAAGGGGCTCGGTGCGCAGGTCCCCGCACACGAAGGGCAGCGCGTTGATCAGCTTCACCAGGCCGTTGGGCAGCACGATCAGGAGCGCAGCCGGGTGCAACAGGCGGTAGCGCAACTCCTCGAGGAGCCCCGCCTCGTGGTAGGTGACGCGCATGCGGCCCTGGTACTCGTCGCGCTTGGCGGCCAGCGTGCGGAAGAACTGCGCGTACTGCTCATCGCTCAGGGCCAGGTGCCGCCAGGCCTTGACCGCGTTTCCCGTGAACATCGTCTTGCCTGAATAGAAGCTGCAGGCGCCGAGCTCGAAGGCGAGGTCCACGACCCGCCCCGCCTCGTGGACATTGAAGCTCGCCGGCGAGAAGTTGATCTCGATGGGCACGCCCGCCTGGGCGAGGTTGCGGATCCCGTCCATCGCCGTGTCGAATTTCCCGTGCACCCGCATGCGGCCGAACGTCGCCGTCGAGGCGCCGTCCAGGCTGACCTGCACCGCCTTCACCCCCAGGTCCTTCAGTCGCCGGCAGTTGTCGGGCGTGAGGAAGTGCCCGTTGGTCTCGACCTTCAGCTGGCTGCCCCGGGCGGTCACGCGTTCGACCATCTCGAAGAAGTGAGGATGCACCATGGGCTCGCCCCCCGAGAACGACAGGTAGGGGACCTCGTTGTCCATCAGGTCGTCGATGACGCGCAAGACCTGGTCGCGTCCGAGCTCGTCGCGAAACGCCTTGCCCGGGCCGCTCTCCTCGATGCAGTGCAGGCACGCGAGGTTGCACTCGTTGGTGATCTGCCAGGCGACGTAGAGCGGCGCAGCGAGGGCCTCGGAGGCGGCGATTTGCGCGCTCAACCTTCCACCAGTCCCTTGTCGCGCAGCTCGGCGATGAACGCGCGGACTTCCCGCTCGATGGCGCCGTCGGGGCCCGCGAAGCGCTCGGCCAGGCGCGGGGCGATTTCCTCCGGCGCGCACCCGGCCGCGATCTCCTGCACCACGGCGGTGGCCGTAGGCGTGAGCGTGTACACCTTCTCGCTCTTCGTCTCGAAGAGCACGCCGCCGAACTTCTCTTCCCGGAATTTAACGAATTTTGCCAGTCGCATGGAGTCCCCTTTGCCCGCAAAATTGTGCGCCCAAAGCGTCAGGCGCGCTTCAAACCCGCTGCGTTCCTCGGCAGTTGCGTCCTATTTCGGGGCTGGTGCGGCCGCGGGCGACGCGATGTCGATCACTTTCACCGTGGGCTGGAAGCTCGGGTCGCGGACGGCAAGCTGCCCCTGGCGAGCGTAGTTGAGCGACTCGCCGAGGATTCGCGCGGCCTCCTGGGGCGCGTGGAAGCCGGTCGAGTTCTCGGCCTCGACGAAGTCGAGGTAGAACTGCGCGCGGCGCTGGAGGTAGCGCGCCGTGAGAAGTTCGGCGTCGCTCCTGCCCGCGGCTTTCGCCGCCTTGAGGTCGGCGATGAGGCCCATGAGGGCGGTCATGGCGTGTTGGCGCAGCGCCCAGTGGCGGTCCTGGATCTGCTCGACCCGGGCCTTGAGCTCCTTCTCGGTCACCTTCGCGTCGTGTTTCTGGTGGCAGCCCAGGCAAGCGTCCTTGAGATTCAGCACCGGGCTGCGCACCCAATGGTCGCTCAGGGTCTCGCCCTTGTACTTCGTCTTCGGCATGTGGCAGTCGGCGCACGTGACGCCGGCCCGGGCATGAATGCCCTGGCTCCACATTTCGAACTCGGGGTGCTGGGCCTTCAGGGCCGGCGCGCCTGTGTCCTTGTGGGTCCAGTCCCGGAAGCCGATCTCGTCGTAGTAGGCGTGGATCTCCTCGACCTTGAGGCCCTTCGACCAGGGAAAGACGAGCCGCTTCTCGGGACCCTTGAAGTAATACTCGACGTGGCACTGGCCGCACACGTAGGCGCGCATCTCCCCGCCCGTTGCCTGCTGGTTCACGTCGTAGTTCGGGATGCCTTGCGAGGCCTTGTAGGCGCGCATGCCCTCGATGAAAGCGGGGCGGGTGACGCGCAGCGACATCGTCTTGCCGTCGTGGCAGTCGATGCAGGCGACCGGGTGCTGCACCAGCTTGACCGCCTCGCCGTAAGGCATCGCGTTCATCTTCTCGAAACCCTTGGTGAGGTCTCCGTCGCCGGCCTTCTTGTTGGCGAGATAGGTCGAGGCATGGCAGTTCAGGCAAGCGCCCGGCTGCGCAACCACCACCTG
Organism: Burkholderiales bacterium; assembly: GCA_031381925.1. GTDB lineage: Bacteria > Pseudomonadota > Gammaproteobacteria > Burkholderiales > Usitatibacteraceae > Usitatibacter. The sequence goes on from JANMYH010000263.1 coordinate 4,795, forward strand.
GCGCTGGGTGTACTTCTGGTCCTCGAGCATGTAGGCGTGGCCGCGCTCCTCGCGAAAGTCGGTGGCGAACGCGTATCCCTGCCACATGGTCTTCAGGCCGATATCCTCGTCGACCTTCGACCGCGACACGATCGAGCGCGGATCGGACGCGGTAGGCGTGCGTGGGATCGCCTCGCTGCCGCCATGCTTGGTGCGCTCCATGTCGACGGATTTCTTGTAGAGCTCGTAGTGAAGGGGAAATGCCTTTCCCCAAACCGCGGGATCATCGACCTCGTCGTTGATCGGCCAGGGCTCGTCCTTCTTGGCGGCCTGGACCTTCGTCGGCTTCTTGGCCTGGGCCTGCGCAAGCGCCTCTCCCGTGGGCAGGCTCGTGGAGAGTGTCAGCAAAAGAGCGCCGGCGAAGACCGCGATGACGACGGCCGCGAGGGTGCAAACGTAGGATTTCCGGGGATTGGCCATGGATAGGCGAGTTCTCATGGCGTGGGTCCCTTGATTGGTTTTAGGCCCATGCCCGCCATCTTGCGGCGCATGAAGGCGATCTGGGTGGTGAGCGGCAGGTTCTTGGGGCAGACGTCGTGGCAGGCGAGCAGCGACATGCAACCGAATACGCCGCTGTCGTCGCCAATGAGTTCGTAGTAGTCGTCGTCGGTGCGCGCATCACGGGGGTCGAGCCGGAAGCGCGCGATCTTGTTCAGGCCGACGGCGCCGACGAAATCCTCGCGCATGCGTGCGGTGCCGCATCCGGCCACGCAGCAGCCGCACTCGATGCAGCGGTCGAGCTCGTAGATCTTCTCGGCGAGGTCCGCGTCCATCGGCGCCTCGATGCGTTTGAAGTCCACGCCCCCGGGCTTGGCGTGGACCCATGTCTCGAGGCGCTCGCTCATGGCGCGCATCCACTTGCCGGTGTTCACCGACAGGTCGCCGATCAGCTCGAACACCGGCAGGGGTGCCAGCGTGGTCTCGACCCCGAGATTCTTGGTCACGGTGCGGCAGGCGAGGGTGGGGCGGCCGTTGATCATCATCGCGCAGCTTCCGCAGATGCCCGCGCGGCAGACGAAGTCGAACTGCAGCGACGGGTCCTGCTGCTCGCGTATCTCGTTCAGAGCGATGAAGAGGGTCATGCCGTCGGCTTCCTCGAGCTCGTAGGCCTGCATGCGCGGCGCGTCGCTGGGCACCTGCGGGTTGTAGCGCAGGATGTGGAACTTGAGGGTGCGTTTCGGCGCTGTAGCGGCCATGGTCATTCCGCCGCCTGCGGGAAGCGCTCGGCAGGGTTCGCGTCGAAGCGTTCGTCGAGGCGCTCGTTGCGGCCGCGAAGCACGCCGGGGAGCAATTGCTCGTAGGGCATCAGCGCCTCCTGGAGGGTGAAGCGGTCGGCGCCCGCGTGCCGCACCCTTGCCGCCTCGATCTCGGCCTGGCGTCGCGGCGTGTCGGGATGGTCGATGTAGTCCTTGGCGCCGTAGCCGCGCCACCCCGGCGCGAGCTCCATGCGCTTCACGTCGAGCGGCTCGTAGGCAAGCGTAGGAAGCGTGTCGTACTCATCGTTCCAGGTGGCGAGCGTGCGCTTGAGCCACTGCGCGTCGTCGCGGCGCGGAAAGTCCTGGCGGAAATGGGCGCCGCGGCTCTCGGTGCGCACCTGCGCGCCGTGCGCGACGGTGAGCGCGAGCTTGAGCATCTTCTGCACCCGGTAGGCGGTCACCAGCTCCGGGTTGGCGCCGGGCGAATGGGCGCGCAGCGCGATGTGGCGGCTGCGCACGAGGAGCTTGCGCAGCGCATCCACCGCCTCGTCGAGCTCGGGGCCGGTCCGGAAGATGCCGACCTTCGCGGTCATGATTTCCTGCATCTCGCGCTTGATGGCGCTAGCGTCCTCGCCCTTGACCCGCCGGATCATGGCGTCGAGCTTCGCCTGCTCGCGTTCGACGAATTCCCGCACCAGCGCTGTGGGAATGGACGCGTCGCCCGCGGGGGTTGAGCAGAAGTCCGCGATGTATTCGCCGACGATCATTCCGGCTACGACCGTCTCGGCCACGGAGTTGCCGCCCAGCCGGTTGAAGCCGTGCATGTCCCAGCACGCCGCCTCGCCCGCCGCGAATAGGCCCCTCAAGGTCGGGCTCTCGCCCGTGGGCCTGGTGCGAACGCCGCCCATCGTGTAGTGCTGCGCCGGGCGTACCGGGATCATCTCGCGCACCGGGTCCACGCCGAGGAAGTAGTGGCAGATCTCCCACACCTCGCGCAGGTTGTGCTTGATGTGGTGCTCGCCAAGCAGCGTGATGTCGAGCCAGAGGTGCTCGCCGAAGCGCGAGCGCGCACCCTTGCCGCGCTTGATGTGCTCTTCCATCCGCCGCGACACCACGTCGCGCGAGGCGAGCTCCTTCTTCTCGGGCTCGTAGTCGGGCATGAAGCGATGCCCGTCCACGTCTCGCAGCAACCCGCCGTCGCCCCGGCAGCCTTCGGTGACCAGGATGCCTGCCGGGAAAATCGCCGTGGGATGGAACTGGACCGCCTCCATGTTGCCCAGCGCCGCGTGGCCCGTCTCCAGCGCGATCACGTTGCCGACGCCCTCGGAGATCGTGGCGTTGGTGGTGTTGCGGTAGAGGCGCCCGGCACCCCCCGTGGCGATCGCGGTGGCCTTGGCGACGTATGCGCTGAGGACCCCGCTGACGAGGTCGCGCACCACCGCGCCGTAACACCTTCCACCCTCGTGGATCAGGGCGAGGGCTTCGGTGCGTTCGTGCACCGGTATGGATTCCGCGATCGCCTGGTCGGCCACGGCGGTCAGCATCGCGTGCCCGGTACCGTCGGCGACGTAGCAGGTGCGCCATTTCTTCGTGCCCCCGAAATCGCGCTGCGAGAGGAGGCCGTCGGCCTCGTCGCGCTCGGTGATCGTCACCTTTTCGTTATTGATGACGACTTGCCGGTCGCCCTTGCGGATTCGCGTCCACGGCACGCCCCACGCGGCGAGCTCGCGCACGGCCTTGGGCGCGGTGTTCACGAACATGCGCACCACTTCCTGGTCGGCGCCCCAGTCCGAGCCGCGCACCGTGTCCTCGAAATGCACATCCTCGTTGTCGCCCTGGCCCTTGGAGGCGTTGCCGAGCGAGGCCTGCATGCCGCCCTGCGCCGCCTTGGAGTGCGATCTCTTGGCCGGAACGAGCGACAGGATGATCGCGTCGTGGCCGCGGCGGCGCGCGGCGATCGCCAGGCGCAGGCCGGCCAGCCCGCCGCCGATGACCAGCACGTCGGTGTAGACGATGTTCATCGGGAGGCCCGGAGGTGAGTGGGCACGTAGGGCTCGCCGTAGCGGCCCTGGTGCTCGATGCCGATCTTCACGTAGGCCGCGAGCGTCGTGAAGCCCAGGACCAGGAAGAAAATGGTGATCGCCCACTTGAGCCGCTTCAATCTCACCCGCGTACGGTCGGCACCGGGACCCGAGACCCAGCCCCATTTCACCGCGAGGCGGTAAAGGCCGATGCCGCCGTGCAACTCCACGGCGAGGAGCAGCAGGATGTAGAGGGGCCAGAAGTGGTCGGTCCACACCCGGTCGGCGGACTCGAACGGGCCGATGCGGTCGGGCCGCGAGAGCATCACATAGAGGTGCACCGGGGCGAGGAAGAACATCGCGAAGCCGGTGATGAGCTGCCAGAACCAGAGCGTGGTGTCCTCGTGGGCCATGATCCGCATGTGGGCGCGGTAGGTGGAGAGCTGCCGGTAGTTGGCGGGGAACTTGCGCACCGCGAGCACCGCGTGGACGACGATGAGGGCGATGATCCCGGCCACTACCATCGAGACCACCCACGGGAACGACCGGCCGAAGAAGAAATAGCCCTCGAAGAATTTCGTGATGGTCCACATCGCGTCCTTGCCCAGCAGGATCGACGAGACGAAAAGCATGTGGCCCCACATGAAGAGGGCGAGGAGCAGGCCGGTGAGGCTCTGGGTCAGGTCGAGGCGGGCGGGCCATCGGCTCTTGCGCGTCCGGTCGCCAAGCCCCACGCCTGCGATCAGTGCACTGCTGCGCTTCATCAGGGAAGCCTGCGCGAACCGCGTCGGTGAGTGTTGACATGCATCAAAGCCGCCCCCCGCAATGCGCCCACGATGCTTCGAAAGGAGGGTGCATTTGTTCCAGGTCCGGATTCATGGCCGCGGGGGGCAGGGCGTCGTTTCCGGCGCCGAGATGCTGTCGGTGGCGGCGTTCCTCGAGGGACGCCACGCGCAGGCGTTTCCCAGCTTCGGCTCCGAGCGCATGGGTGCCCCCGTCATGGCCTTTTGCCGCATCGACGACAAGGCGATCCGGCTGCGCGAGCCGGTGCTGGAGCCCGACGCGCTGATCGTCCAGGACACCACGCTGCTCCACCAGGTGGACCTCTTCAGCGGCCTGCCCAAGCGCGGCTTCATCCTGCTGAACTCCACCCGGACCTTCGACCAGCTCGGCCTCGGAAGCTTCGCCCGCGGCGCGCAGCAATACCGCCTGTTTTCACTCCCCGCCTCCGAGCTCGCGTTGAAGCACGTCGGCCGGGACGTTCCCAACGCGGCGTTGCTGGGCGGCTTCGCCGCGATCACCGGGGTGATCAGGATCGAATCGGTCATCGCCGCGATCCGCGACAAGTTCCCCAAAGCCATCGCCGAGAAGAACGTCGCCGCCGCGCAGCGCGCATACGATCTCTCGAGCGCCCCGCAGGAGGCGGTCCATGCTCAAGCAGATTGAAGGCTCGCGCGCGGTCGCCGAGGCGATCGCGCTTTGCCGCCCGCAGGTCATCTGCGCCTATCCGATCACGCCCCAGACGCACATCGTCGAGGGCCTGGGCGAGATGGTGAAGTCGGGCGAGCTGGATCGGTGCGAGTTCATCAACGTCGAGAGCGAGTTTGCCGCGATGTCGGTGGCGATCGGCGCCTCGGCGGGCGGCGTGCGCACCTATACCGCCACCAGCAGCCAGGGGCTGCTCTTCATGGCCGAGGCGGTGTACAACGCCTCGGGCCTGGGCCTGCCGATCGTGATGACCATCGGCAATCGCGCGATCGGCGCGCCGATAAACATCTGGAACGACCACTCCGACAGCATGTCGATGCGCGACGCGGGCTGGATCCAGCTCTACGCGGAAACCAACCAGGAAGCACTCGACCTGCACATCCAGGCGTTCCGCCTGGCCGAGGAGCTCGCCTGCCCGGTGATGGTGTGCATGGACGGCTTCATCCTGACCCACGCCTACGAGCGCGTGGACATTCCCACGCAGCAGCAGGTGGACGACTACCTTCCGCCCTACGTGCCGCGCCAGATCCTCGATCCGTCGGATCCGGTGAGCATCGGCGCGCTCGTCGGTCCCGAGGCCTTCACGGAGGTGCGCTATCTCGCGCACCACAAGCAGCTGCGTGCGATCGGGGTGATCCCGGAGCTCGCCGCGGAGTTCAAGGCGACGTTCGGCCGCGATTCGGGCGGATTGATCCGCACCTATCGCACCGACGACGCGGACACGATCGTGGTGGCGCTGGGCTCGCTGAACGGCACCATCCAGGAGGTTGTCGACGAGATGCGCGTGGGCGGCGCACGCATCGGCTCGGTCTCCATCTGCTCGTTCCGTCCCTTTCCGCTGGCGGCGATGCGCGAAGCCCTCTGCAACGCCCGGCGCGTCGTGGTGCTGGAAAAGTGCCTCGCGGTGGGGCTCGGGGGCATCGTCTCCGATGGGGTGCGCAAATCGCTCTCCGGAATCCTGCTCAAGGGTTACACGGTCATCGCCGGGCTCGGCGGGCGTGCCATCACCCGGGCTTCACTCACCCGGCTCTTCGAGGACGCGGAGCGCGACGAGCTCGAGCAGGTGACCTTCCTCGACCTCAACGCGGAGCTCGTCAGCCACGAGCTGGAACGCGAAAGCCGCACGCGGCGCACGGGGCCCACGGCCGAGGCGCTCCTGAGGCGCATCGGCACCGTCGCTTCCGGCATCGCCTGAATCCCCCGGAAAGCGCCATGGAAGAGCAGACCATCATCAAGTACTACCAGACCGGCACCTTCACGGTCGGCAACCGCCTCCTCGCCGAGAGCCAGCGCACGGTGCAGGCCGACATGCATCGCACCAATTCACTCAACTCCGGGCACCGCGCCTGCCAGGGTTGCGGCGAGGCGCTCGGCGCGCGCTACGCCATCGACGCCGCCATGCGCGCCACCCACAACCAGCTGATCGCGGTGAATGCAACCGGCTGCCTGGAGGTGTTCTCCACGCCGTACCCGGAGAGCTCGTGGCAGGTGCCGTGGATCCATTCGCTCTTCGGCAATGCGGCCGCGGTGGCCACCGGCGTGGCGGCGGCGCAGCGCGCGCTTGGACGCCCCGACGTGCGAGTGATCGCGCAGGGCGGCGACGGCGGCACTACCGACATCGGGTTCGGCTGCCTGTCGGGGATGTTCGAGCGCAACGACGACGTGCTCTACATCTGCTACGACAACGAGGCCTACATGAACACG
>JANMYH010000299.1:0-4652 GCA_031381925.1 Burkholderiales bacterium
AGGTCCTCCGGGGTAAAGGCGCGCTTGTACGCAAAGTCATAATAGAAGCCGTTATCGATCACCGGGCCGATGGTGACCTGGGCTTCCGGGAAGAGCTCCTTCACCGCATAGGCGAGCAGGTGGGCGGTCGAATGGCGAATCAGGTCGAGGCCTTCGGGATCCTTGTCGGTCACGATGGCGAGCCTGGCGTCGCCCCCGATGCGGTGGCTCACGTCGACCAGCTTGCCGTCGACCTTGCCGCCGAGGGCCGCCTTGGCAAGACCCGGACCGATGGATGCGGCGACCTCTCCCACTGTAACGGGCGCTGGGAATTGCCGGACCGATCCGTCCGGCAGCGTGATGGCAACCATATGCTGACCCTCTTTCCCCGGCCCCCTCCGAAGGGAGAGGGTGAAAACAAAAAAAGCGCGGACGAGCCGCGCTTCTTCCTCACAAGACAAATGGACGCGAGCCCGCCTACGGATTCCTTCCGTGCGAAACCAGCGTAGTTGGCGGTCTCATAACCATTGCGGCCCTTTCAAGCCTCGCTCGATGTCCTGCGATAGGAATCATACCACCCTGTTCTGCGCCCGGCGCTTGTCGGCCGTGGCGAGAATTCCCGGCAACGCCGAGGGATCGAGCGGTTTGACCACGTGCGCGTCGAAGCCCGAGTAGAGCGACTTGCGCCGGTCTTCGTCGGTGCCGTAGCCGCTTAGCGCGACCATGTAGGCCTCGGTCATCCCGAGGTCCTTGCGCATGCGCGTCGCCGCTTCGTGCCCCGAAATGCCCGGCAACCCGATATCCATGAACACGACTTCGGGCTTGAACTCCGTGGCGACGGTGAGCGCCTTGTTGCCGTCGTGGGCCTGGCGTGTCTGCTGCCCGAGGATCTCGAGCATCATCGCCAGCGTTTCGGCCGCATCGAGGTTGTCGTCGACGATCAGCACGCGCCGCGCGCCCCCATCTGCCGCCGTGAGGGGCGTTACGTGCGTGGCGGGAATGTCGCTCGCCTCGGCGCGCACCGCGCGCGGCAGGCGCACGCTGAAGACGCTGCCCTTGCCCAGGCCCTCGCTATTGGCCTGCACCGCGCCGCCATGGCGCTTCACCAGGTCTTTCACCAGCGCGAGGCCGATGCCGAGGCCCTTGCGCGTCCTTTCGGGCGATTCATCCACCTGCACGAACAGGTCCCAAACCTGCAGGAGCTTGTCCTGGGCGATGCCGATGCCGTTGTCGCGTACCTGGATCAGCACTTCGTTGCCCTCGTTCGAGGCGGACACCTCGATGCGCCCTCCCGGCTCGGTGTACTTCACCGCGTTCAGGATGAGGTTCTCGAGGATCTGCTGCAACCGGACCCGGTCGGCCATCACCTTCAAGGGCTCGGGAGGCAGGCTGACCACGACCTCGTGACGGCCGATCTCCAGCGGGCCTTCGCAGGATTCGAGCGCGTTGCGGACCTCGGCGGCGACGTCGACCGCCTCGCGCCGCAGCTCGATCACCCCGCGCGTGATGCGGGAGATGTCCAGGAGGTCTTCGACCAGCCGTGTCATCTGCCCCACCTGGCGGTCCATGGTCTCGAGAAGGGCCTTGGCACGCTGCGGCTCGATCGTGTTGACGCGAAGCATGTGGAGCGCGGCGCGCATCGGCGCGAGCGGATTGCGCAGCTCGTGGGAGAGCGTGGCGAGAAACTCGTTCTTGCGCCGGTCGGCGTTCTGGATCTCCTCATAGAGAAGGCAGTTGTCGAGCGACGCCGCGGCACGGCCCGCGAGGCTGTCGGCAAGCGACAAATCGGCGCCGGCGAGCCGGCGCGCCGAGGGTCCGAGCGCGAGCAGGAGGGCGCCGCGCGTCTTGCCCCGGGTCACCAGCGGAAATGCGTGGATCTCCCCCGCGGGAGCGTCGTCCGCGGCGTCGGCATCGGGCGCCAGCGCGAGCCGGGCGCAGCACGAGTGCTCACCGGCCGCGATCACCCGATCCTGCTCGCGGGCGAGCATCGCCTCGAACGAAGACCGGCGATCGCCCAGGTAGGGATCCCATCCCGCAACGTTCGCCGTGCGCCGCGCACGCGGCGCGCCGTCGTCGTTCATCAGGACGATGGCGCTGTAATCGGCGAGGAACGGCACCACCAGCCCCGCGGCGCCCTTGAGGATCGTGTCCACGTCGAGCGAGCTCGCCATGACCTGTGTAGCCTCGGCGAGGAAGCTCGCGCGGCGTTGCTGCTCCTCGGCGCTGGTGCGGGCGGCCTGCTCCTTGACCAGGGCGACGCGCTCGTCGGAGCGCTTCTTCAGCTCTGCGTTGAGCCGGTGCAGCTGCACCAGCGCCTTCACCTTGCTGCGCAGGATGTTCGGCACCACCGGCGAGAGGATGTAGTCGACCGCGCCGAGCGAGTAGCCGCGCGCGGTGTGCATCTCGTCGGCGAAGGCGGTGATGAATATGATCGGCGTATGCGCGGACTTGCGCCGCGCCCGGATGAGCTCCGCCGTCTCGAGCCCGTCCATCCCGGGCATGTTGACGTCGAGCAGGATCACCGCGCACTCGTTGTCGAGGAGCCACCGCAGGGCCTCCTCCCCGGAGGAGGCGGTGACGATGTTCTGGTCGAGCTCCTCGAGGATGGTGCGGAACACCACGCGCTTGTCGAGGCGATCGTCGACGATGAGGATGTGGGAGCGCTCCAGCGCCGAGGACGCGACTTCCTCGTCGGCGTGCGCTGCGACGGTTTGGGCATTCATGGGAGCCTTTATCGTTGGAGCCATGCCTTCAGTACCGTGAGCAGCTGGTCGCGGTCGACGGGCTTGGACAGGTAGTCCCACGCGCCCGCCTCGATGCAACGCTCGCGATCGCCCTTCATCGCCTTGGCCGTGACGGCGACGATCGGAAGGTCCTTGCAGCTCGGAATCCTGCGAATCTCCCGGGTGGTTTCGAGACCATCCATCTCCGGCATCATGATGTCCATGAGGATCACGTCCAGGTCGCCCTTGCGGGCGTGCTCGATGGCCTCGCGGCCGTTGTCGGCCGTCTTGATGTCCATGCCGTAGTCCTCCAGCACGGAAGACAGAGCGAAGATGTTGCGAATGTCGTCGTCGACGATCAGCACCCGCCGGCCGGCGAGCGCCTTGGTCGAGCCGTAGATATCCTCCAGAACCTTGCGGTGGCGGTCGCCGACGTGGGTGATGTCGACGTGCAGCGCGAGCACCACCTGGTCGAGCAGCCGCTCCAGGGAATGCACCTCGCGCACGCCCGGGATGTGGTCCAGCGCCACGCTCGCCGCGCCTACCGAGGCGGCCAGCTCCCGCCCGAACACGATCACGGGCGGCGCGCCGATCTGCATGTCCCGCATCTCGTCCATGAGCGTCGCGAGGTCCAGGTCGGGCGTGTCGGGATTGACCACCGCGCAATCGAGCTTGCCCGCGCGAATCAACTCCGCGCCGCGGGCGCCATCGCTCTCTCCCACGATCTCGACGTTTTCGATGCCTTCCAGGTAATCGCGAATCGCCTTCATCCGCGCCCCGTCGGGCTCGACCACGAGCAGCCTGCGGCGGTCGTTCGACGCGTACTCGTAGATTTCCTCGAGCACCTCGTCGACCGCCTTGCGGCTCTGCAGCGGCTTGGCCACGAAACGGCGCGCGCCGGAATCGAGCGCCCGCCCGCGCGCCTCCTCGGTGGAGATGACGTGGACCGGCGTATGGCGCACCGAGATATCGTTCTTCAGGCGCGAGAGCACCCGCCAGCCCTCGATGTCGGGCAGGAAGATATCGAGCAGGATCGCCGAGGGGTGGTACTCGGTGAGCATCGACAGCGCGGTCGTGCCCTGGGTGGTGACGATTCCCTTGAAACCCTGCTCGCGCGCCGCTTCCAGCAGCACTCGGGCGAAGGCGAGGTCGTTCTCGACGATCAGCACCACGCGGTCTCCCGGGTGGACCGACTCGCGGTCGTCATCGGCCTCGTTGATCGACGGTGGCGGCGGCGGATGGGATTCGATCGACCCGGCGCGGCTCAACGTGTCATCGAAGGCCGGGGTCTCCTCGCGCCGATCGAGGTGGCGCGCCGCCGCGATGGCTGCCGTGGCCACTGCGGCCGCATCCGAGGACTTGCGCGGCAAGCGTGACGGCGGGAAGGCCTGCGGCAGGTACAGCGAGAAGACGCTGCCCTTGTTGGGCGCGCTCACCAGGCGGATCTCGCCACGCAGCAGGCGCGAGAGCTCGCGCGAGATCGCCAGCCCCAGGCCGGTGCCGCCGTACTTGCGGCTGGTGGAGCCGTCGGCCTGCTGGAACGCCTCGAAGATGATCTGCTGCTTGTCCGTGGGGATGCCGATGCCGGTGTCCGTCACCGAGAACTCGAGCACATCGGTGGCGCGGTTGAGGTCGTCGTTATCGGCGGCCCAGCCGGCGCTCGCCGAGCGGATGACCAGGTTGACCTCGCCCTTGTGGGTGAACTTGAACGCATTCGAAAGCAGGTTCCTCAGGATCTGCTGCAGGCGCTTCGCGTCGGTGGAGATCGACTTCGGCAGCCGCGGGTCCATCCGGATTTCGAAAGCGAGACCCTTGGTCTCCGCCACGTGGCGGAAGGTGCGCTCGACGAAACGCTGCAGCTCGTCGAGGCGAACCTCGCCCACGTCGACCGCGACCGTACCCGACTCGATCTTGGACAGGTCGAGAATGTCGTTGATGAGCATCAGCAGG
>JANMYH010000306.1:0-4420 GCA_031381925.1 Burkholderiales bacterium
TCCCCGCTTTCCGTCCACGCCGGCGGTGACTGCTCGAACTTCACGGTGAACAGCATCGAGAGCGCGTCGTACTCCTCGCGATCGGGTGCGAGCTGGAAGAGGTCGAGGAGCATGAGCCAGGCCTGCTTGTTGTTGCGGCCCATCGGGTCCTTGATCTCCTCCCGCAGCAGGGCGATCGCCGCGGGCGCGTGGTTGGCGGAATAGAGCACCGCCGCTTCCTGGGCCTTGGGCAGGGGTGCCGAGTGATACTCGTCGGACCCCAGCCGCGCGATGCGCGCGGCCGGCCGTGCGCCTCCGGGAACGCCGCCGACGGCAGGGGTGGCCATGCGCGGCTAGGGAAGCACCGCGGGTGCGTTGCTCGAGCGGTCGTGTGCGGAAAGAATTGCCGGGGTGCGCGCGAGCATCGTTATCGCTTCAAGGGGAGTCAACCGGGTCGCAATCCAGTATACCCCCGCCATCCCGGGGCAAATTCAGGCCACGCAGTAGGCGAGGCCTTCCTCGAAGAGGCGGCGCGGGATCTTGCGCCCGATGAACACCATCACGCTTTCGCGCGTTTCCCCCGACTCCCAGGGCTTGCCGGGAGTCCCGCCCATCAGCATGTGGACGCCCTGGAAGATCATGCGGCGCGGCTCGCCCTGGACGTTGAGGACGCCCTTGTAGCGCAGCAGGTCCTCGCCGTAGTTCTGCACCATCAGCGACAGGAACGTCTCGATCTTCTCCATGTGCATCGGGCGCGGGTCCTTCCACACGAACGAGGTCACGTCGTCGTCGTGCTCGTGGTAATCGCTGGTGAGGAACTCGGGGTCGACCTCGAGCGCGGCGTTCAGGTTGAAGCCGCGGATGTCGAGGAGCTCGCGGATGTCGGCCTGGCCCATGTGCACCCGCGACTGGTGGGCGCGCGGATTCATCTGGCGCAGGCGCTTCACCAGGTCGTCGACCTTCGCTTCATCCACGAGGTCGGTCTTCGACAGCAGGATGCGGTCGGCGAAGCCCACCTGGCGGCGCGCCTCGTCGTGCTCGTCGAGCTGCTTCTGCGCGTGCTTGGCGTCGACAACCGTCACGACTGCGTCGAGCACGTACTGGTCATGGATCGACTCGTCCATGAAGAAGGTCTGGGCGACCGGCCCCGGATTGGCGAGGCCGGTGGTCTCGATGATCACGCGGTCGAACTTCAGCTTGCCCTGCTTCCTGCGCTTGCCCAGGTCGCCGAGGATGCGCACCAGGTCGCCGCGCACGGTGCAGCACACGCACCCGTTGTTCATCTCCACGATCTGCTCCTGCTTGTCGCGCACCAGGATGTCGTTGTCGATGCCGGTCTCGCCGAACTCGTTCTCGATCACCGCGATCTTCTCGCCGTGCTGCTCGGTGAGGATGCGGTTCAGGAGCGTGGTCTTCCCGGCGCCCAGGAAGCCGGTGAGGATGGTGACGGGAATGAGGTCCGGGGCGGGAGTTGAAGCCATCGTCGTTGCCTTCGTGCGGGTTGCGTGGGATCGGTAAGGCAATCCTAGGCCTTCTTCTTGCGGGCGCGCGGATGCGCCGCATCGTAGACCTTGGCGAGGTGCTGGAAGTCGAGGTGGGTGTAGACCTGGGTCGACGCGATGCTGGCGTGCCCCAGCATCTCCTGGACCGCGCGCAGGTCTCCCGACGATTGCAGCACGTGGGACGCGAAGGAGTGCCGCAGCATATGCGGATGGACATCGACCGCGATGCCGGCCGCCGCCGCCCACAGCTTGATCCGCCGCTGCACTTCGCGCGGCGCGAGGCGCCGACCGGCGAGCCCGACGAAGAGCGCGCGCTCGGCCGTCTTCGCGAGTCCGGCGCGGACCGGGAGCCATGCGGCCAGCGCCTTCAGCGCGGGCGCGCCCACCGGGACGATGCGGGTCTTGGCACCCTTGCCGGTGACGCGCACCTCGCCGGTGGCGGCATCGATCGCACCGAGGTCGAGCCCGGTCAACTCCGCCACCCGCAGGCCGCACGAATAGGCGAGCTCGAAGAGCGCCCGGTCGCGGCGGCCCAGCGGCGAATCGTCTTCGCGGGATACCAGCCGCACCGCATCGTCGGGCGAGAGCACTTCGGGGAGGTTGCGCGGGGCACGCGGCGCCTTGACTCCCGCGCACGGATTCGAAGCCACAGCTCGGTCGCGCGCGAGCCAGTCGTAGAAGCCGCGCCAGCTCGACAGGATTCTCGCGAGCGAACGCGGCGATTGCCCCTTGCCGTGCAGCGTGGCCACGAAGCGGCGGATATCGGCGGCGCCGAGCGCCTCGAGAGCGCGGCTGCCGGCCAGGCCGGTGAGCAGCTTCGCGTCGCGCGCATAGGCGGCCAGGGTGTGACCGGCCAGGCGCCGCTCGTTGCGCAGGTGCGAGAAATAGCGCTCGAGGGCGCTAGGTGGCGTGCTCACGGACCGGTGTCACGAAGCGCCAGAGCGCGTGGCTCGTCAGCTCCCCGATGCGCCCCAGGTGCAGCGTCCCCATCTCGGCGTAGAAGCGCCGGGGATCCTCGGAGGCGAGCGCCACGACGCCGAAGGTGAGCCGGTCGCGCTTGAGCGGCACCAGCGCGAAGGACTTCACGTGCGCAGCCGCTTCCCCGAACCAGGCCTGGCTTTCGTAGACCGCGTGGTTGCCGCAGTAGGGGGCGTCCATGCGCTCGACGAACTCGCACATCTCGGCAGCGACGGCGGCGAATTCCTTGGTGTCGGGATTCTCCTCGGCCACGCGCCACAGTCGCACGGCGACGTGCGGCACCGCGAAATGGTCGAGGAGGTCCAGGTACAGGGTATCGAGGGCCGCATCCAGGCTCGGCGCCTCGATCAGGCGGCACGCGAGCCGGTGGACCTTGTCGCCCACCGCGTCGTTTTCCTCGCCGAACTGGATCAGCTCGCGCAGCTTGTCCTCGAGGAGCTTGGACTTCTCGCGGACTGCGACCAGCTGGCGCTCGCCGATGGACACCGCGCGGCCGCCGTGGGGATGCGGGATCTGCAGGTTCATCAGCACATCGACGTGGTTTTCCCAGAATCCAGGATTCTGCTGGAGGAATTCGGCCACCTGTTCGGCTGTAAGCAACGCCACTCCCTAGAGTTCGATCTCGCCTTCGAAGACCCGCACCGCATCGCCCGTCATCATAACGGGCCGCTCGCCACCGGACCAGCGGATGAGGAGGTCGCCACCCCGGGTCGTCACGCGCACCTCCGGGTGGAGGAGCCCGCGCCGGATACCCGCGACCACGGCCGCGCACGCGCCGGTTCCGCATGCCAGCGTCTCACCCGCTCCGCGCTCCCACACGCGCAACTTCACGTGGCCGCGCGACAGCACCTGCATGTACCCCGCGTTGACGCGCTGCGGGAACGACGGGTGGCGCTCGATCAGCGGACCCTGCGTGGCGACCGGTGCGCGCTCGACGTCCTCGACGAGCTGGATTGCGTGGGGATTGCCCATCGACAGGACGCTCACCTCGACCGGGAAGCCCGCCACCCGCAGTTCGTAGGTGAGCTTCGGCTCATCCGCGAGAAACGGCACTTCCCGTGGCTCGAAGCGCGGCGGGCCCATGTCGACCGTCACCTGCCCCGAATCCTCGACCCTTGGGACGATCACGCCGCTCGCGGTCTCCACGCGGATCTCGCGCTTGTCGCTCAGGCCTTCATCGAGCACGTAGCGCGCGAAGCAGCGTGCACCGTTGCCGCACTGCTCCACTTCGCCGCCGTCGGCATTGAAGATCCGGTAGCGGAAGTCGTTCCCGGGCGATTGCGCGGGCTGCACCAGCAGCACCTGGTCGCAGCCGATGCCCAGGTGGCGGTCGGCGAGCGCGCGCGCCTGCCCGGGCGAGAGCGCGATCGACTGGCGCACGCCGTCGAGCACCACGAAGTCGTTGCCCTGGCCGTGCATCTTGGTGAAACGGAGCTTGCGGGTCATCAGTAGATTGTACCGATGCCTCGCGCTATGTCGGAAAGCGCACATACGAGACCCTCGCATGGGGGGACAATCGATATACCCCCCGCAGCGCGCTGTCCTTGGCGCGCCACCCCTTGCCGGCCCGCGGCATCCATTGGGGCACGCGCCAGGCACACGAACTTTCGAAGGGATTACCCATGAAAGAAGCACAGGAAATTAGCGGCGTCGCCGCCATCGCCATGAAAGAAGAACAGGTAAAAGGCGGCCTCGCCGCCATCATCCGCAAGAACGAGGCCGAAATACTTGCCGAGTGGATCCGCGAGCAGGCCGCGTTTCAGAAGCGCAAGGATCCGATTCACGAGGTCGAGTCGCGCCGCGTCTCGAAGGAGTTCCTCGGCGCCAGCGTCGAGGCGATGAGTACCGGAGCGGCGATAGAAGGCAGCGAGTGGGACCGCGTTCGCGAAATCCTGAGCACGCTTTCATCGTCGCGCGCGCTGCAGGGGTTTTCGCCGACCGAGACGGCGACGTTCGTTTTC
>JANMYH010000315.1:0-1828 GCA_031381925.1 Burkholderiales bacterium
ATGTGTCGAGCCACGCCCCGCTGGTCCTCGTCGACGGGCGGGTCGCCGCCTGGCTGCACCGGCACGGCTCGGCCGAGCTCACCGCCTTCATGCTCGCGATCTCCCACATGAACTCCACCGTGGGACTGGGCGCGATGACCGGGGTCCTCGCGCTCGCGCTGGCGCGGATCAAGCAGTGGTATTGGATGTTGAGCGTCCTGCTCGCGGTGCTCGGGGGACTCGCGCTCAACATCATGCTCAAGCACGCCTACGAGCGCGCCCGGCCGCACTTCGACGATCCGTGGGTCACGCTCAACAGCTACAGCTTTCCGAGCGGGCACACCGCCGGTGCCACTGCGTTCTATGGCGTGCTGGCCGCCTTCCTGGTCTCGCGCTTCTATGATCCGCGCCAGCGCGTCGCGATCATCGTGGGCGCGGTCCTGGCGATCCTGCTGGTGGCGTTCTCGCGGATGTACCTGGGCGCGCACTACCTGAGCGACGTGGTTGCCGCGATGGCTTCGACCGCGGCGTGGCTTGCGCTCTGCCTCACCACCGTCCACCAGGTGGCCAAGCGCAGGCTGCTCGCGCGCACTCGCCAGATGGCCTAGTCCGGCTGCTAGGCGGCCAGGCGGTTGGAGTGCGCGACCCGCCCGCCATGCTCGCGCATGGCGTGGAACTCGATCCTGGGCCAGATTTCCTGCGCCGCGCGCAGCTCCGAGGGGTGGGTGTAGAGCACCGCCGGTGCGTCGACCACGTCGTAGGCGACGCGATAGCCGTTGGCCTCGATGAAGCGCTCGAGCTCGGCGGGGTCGGCGGCGCTCACCCAGCGCGCCAGGCGATAGTTGCTGGGCGTCATCCGGGCCTGCGCCGCATACTCGCCCTCGAGCCGGTGAGCGACGACATCGAGTTGCAGCTGGCCCACGCCGCCCAGCAGCAGCGGGCCTCCCTGGTGCGGGCGGAAAACCTGGATCGCGCCCTCCTCGCCCAGTTGCTGGAGTCCGGTGCGCAGCTGCTTGTTGCGGATCGGGTCCTTCACCTCGACGTTGTGGAAGATCTCCGGCGCGAAAAACGGCAGCCCCGTGAATTGCAGCGTCTCGCCCTCGGTGAGCGTGTCGCCCAGCTGCAGCACGCCGCGGTTGGGCAGCCCGATGATGTCGCCGGGCCATGCGTCCTCGAGGATCTCGCGGCGCTGCGACAGGAACGAGACCGCGCTCGCGGTCTTCACGTCCTTGCCGGTGCGCGAGAGCTTGAGCGCCATGCCGCGCTCGAAGCGTCCCGAGCACACGCGCACGAACGCCACGCGGTCGCGGTGCGACGGGTCCATGTTCGCCTGGATCTTGAAGACCACCCCGGTGAACTTGTCCTCTGTAGGCTCGACCACGCGCGTGAGCGCGGGCTTGGGCCCCGGAGGCGGCGCGAGCTCGACCAGCGCGTCGAGCACCTCCTGCACGCCGAAATTGTTGATCGCGGAGCCGAAGAAGACCGGCGTCTGGTGCCCGGAGAGGAATGCCTCGCGGTCGAAGCCCCCGGTGGCGCCGGTGAGGAGGTCGATCCCCTCCTTCGCATGCCGGAACTCGTCGCCGAAGCGCTCGATGTTCTCCGGGTTGCCGATACCGGTGATCACCTCCTCCTCGCCTCCTGCACGGTCCTCGCCCGCGCGGTCCTCGCCGGCGCGGAACACCCGCATGCGGTCCGAGCCGATGTCGAACACGCCGCCGAAGCGCTTGCCCATGCCGATCGGGAAGGTGAACGGGACCGTCGGAATCCTCAGCACGCGCTCGATCTCGTCGAGGATCTCGAGCGGCTCCTTGCCCTCGCGGTCGAGCTTGTTGATGAAGGTGATGATCGG
>JANMYH010000337.1:0-2859 GCA_031381925.1 Burkholderiales bacterium
CATCGCGCTGAACAACCGATTGATCCCGCTGCACCGGCACCTGTTCGCCGAGTCCAACCCCATCCCGGTGAAGTGGTCGCTGCACCGCATGGGCCGCATCGCGGAAGGCATCCGCCTGCCGCTTACGCCGCTGGCCCCGGCACACCACGAAACCGTCGCCGGCGCGCTGCGCGCCGCCGGCTGCCTCAACTGACGAAGGATCGACACCCCATGACGCAATTCCACCGAATCGTCCTCGCTGCCGCGGTACTGGCGGCGGCCGCCGGCTGCTCCGGGTTCGGCAGCAAGTCCAGCGACTACAAGGGGGCGCAAGCGCGCGCCGCCCAGCCCCTCGAGGTCCCTCCCGAGCTCACCGCGCCCACGATGGACGATCGCTACGCGATTCCCGACCCGCGCGCGCAGACCACGTATTCCGCCTATTCGCAGCGCTCGTCGGGCGCGGCGGCGGCGGTTTCGCCCAACACGACGTCCACGGTGCTGCCGCGCGTCGACGGCGCGCGGCTCGAGCGCTTCGGTGACCAGCGCTGGCTGGTGATCAAGGGCGAGCCCGACAAGGTGTGGCCGGTGATCCGCGAGTTCTGGGTCGATTCCGGGTATCCGCTCGCGCGCGAGGAGCCCAACACCGGGATCATGGAGACCGAGTGGTACGACGACCGCTCGAAGATCCCGGAGGACATCGTGCGCCGCACTGTGGGACGCGTGATCCCGAACCTCTTCTCGACGCCGCGGCGCGACAAGTTCCGCACCCGCCTGGAGAAGGGCGCCGAGCCCGGCACCACCGAGGTCTTCGTGAGCAACCGCCAGATCGAGGAGGTCTACACCACCGGCAACCAGGACCGCACCGTGTGGCAGTCGCGCCCCGCGGATCGCGAGCTCGAGGCGGAGATGCTCTCGCGCATGCTGGTGAAGATGGGTGTCGCCCAGACCCAGATCGCCGCCGCCGCCGCCGCGGCCCCGGCCGCGCTGCGCTCGGGCCAGGCACCGGTCGTGCCCGACGCGCGCAACGCGGTGCTCGAGAATTCGGGCGCCGGGCCGCTGGTCGTGAACGATGCCTTCGATCGCGCCTGGCGCCGCGTCGGCCTCGCGCTCGACCGCGTCGGCTTCACCGTCGAGGACCGCGACCGTTCGAAGGGCCTCTTCTTCGTGCGCTACATCGATCCAGACGTGGACCTGAAGGCCGGGCAGAAGGAAACCCTCGCCGACAAGCTCATGTTCTGGCGCGTGGCGCCGAAGAGCGCGCAGCCGCAATACCGCATCCACGTGAGCGACGCGGGGGCGAGCATGTCGCAGGTCCAGGTGCAGAACTCGCAGGGAGCTTCCGAATCGTCGTCCACTGGCAAAAAAATCCTGACGCTGCTCTTTGAGCAGCTGAAGTAGCGGGAACGGTGTTGGAGCGGACGATATTGCGCCGCTCAACGCCGGCGAGCATCTGATGCGTTTCACGTCGTTGGGCAGCGGCAGCTCGGGCAATGCGCTGGTGGTGGAATGCGGGACGACGCGGGTCATGATGGACTGCGGGTTCTCGATCGCCGAGACCTGCATGCGCCTCGAGCGTGTCGGTCTCTCGCCCCGCGACCTCACCGGGATCGTGGTGACCCACGAGCATGACGATCACCTCGGGGGCGTGGCGCGCTTCGCGAAGCGCTACGCGATCCCGGTCTGGCTCACCCGGGGCACCGCGCAGTGGCTGCCCGAGGACTTCCCCGCGGTGCTGGTGCGCTACATCGACTCGCATTCGCCCTTCGCCATCGACGCCCTGGCGGTCGAGCCTTTCCCGGTTCCCCACGACGCGCGCGAGCCGGTGCAATACGTCTTCTCGGACGGCGCCTCGCGCCTGGGTGTGGTGACCGACCTGGGTTGCATCACCCAGCACGTGGTCGACAAACTGTCGGGGTGCGAGGCGTTGGTGATCGAGTGCAACCACGACCTCGACATGCTGATGGCGGGGCCCTACCCGGTGAGCCTCAAGCAGCGCGTCGCGGGCCGTTTCGGCCACCTCGACAACGCGGGCGCACGGCACCTGGTGGGAAGCCTCGACCGCTCGCGCCTTCGCCACCTGATCGCCGCCCATCTCTCGCAGCAGAACAACACGCCAGCGCTCGCGCGCAATGCGCTCGCGCAAGCGGCTGGCTGCGAGGAGGAATGGATCGGCGTGGCGAGCCAGCTCGACGGCTTCGGCTGGCGCGACGCCTAGAGGCCGAGGGTGGTCGCCGAGACCGCCGGCTCGGAAAGCTCCCAGATTTCGTCGAAACGCTGCGCGATGGGCATCGCATCGCTGGGGGAATTGAGGGCGACGATCGCCCGCGGCTGCGTGTGGTGCATCTGGTGCCAGACGCCGCGGTCGTCGGCGACCACGAAAGGATCCATGGCGTTGCGCGCCTGGGCGAGGGTCCGGTGGATCGCGATCGACATCGGGAACTGGCGCAGCAGGAGCAGCAGGCGTGGTGATTCGCGCTCGAGCAGCTCGGTATTGTGCAGCGCGATGTGCAGCCGGTGCGCGCGCCCGGCCAGGAAGAACTGGCGCAGCTTCTCGGCGATCGCCGGCGAGTTGAACCCGCGATTCGACAACGAGATGTCGAACACCCGGAGGGTGCGCTCCGCGGAGGCGATGACCTCCGCAATGGCCTCGAGCGATTCGTTGATCCCCGAAATGGCGCGATAGCTCGGTTTCCGCGCGTCGTCCTGTTCGCTCATGTCGGCTCTTCCTCCAGCGATACAAAGCCTTGACGGTACCACTCGTGCGCGGCGTCCCAGAACGCGGCCGGCGCCTCGATCGGGCCCGGCAGCCGGCGCCCGTCGGCCAGTCGCCGGGCCCAGGGGCGCGCGGCCGCGGGAAGCGCCACGGCCTCGCCGTTCATG
>JANMYH010000313.1:0-2549 GCA_031381925.1 Burkholderiales bacterium
GGCCACTTCGGCCTCGCCTACGACGCCTACGCGCACTTCACCTCGCCCATCCGCCGCTTTCCCGATCTCCTCGTGCACCGCGGCATCAAGGCGATCCTCGCCGGCAAGAAGTACGACGCGGGCGACTGGAATGCGATCGGCGTGCACTGCTCCGAGACCGAGCGTCGCGCCGACGACGCCACGCGCGACGTCGAGGCCTGGCTCAAGACCTACTTCATGCAGGACCACGTGGGCGAGGAGTTCGAGGGGACGATCAGCGGCGTCACGAGCTTCGGCCTCTTCGTGACGCTCGACGACCTGTACGTGGATGGGCTCGTGCACGTCTCCGACCTCGGCCAGGATTATTTCCAGTTCGACGCGCACAAGCACATGCTGCGCGGCGAGCGCTCGGGCGTGCGCTACCAGCTCGCAAGCCGCGTGAAGGTGAAAGTGGTGCGCGTGAACCTCGAGCAGTCGAAGATCGATTTCGTCCTGGTGGAGGCGCCGCAGCCGCAGTCGATGGGCCCGAAGGAAGCGAAGAAGAAGCCGCGCGACATCGACAAGAAGATGAAGAAGTACAAATGACGACGCTCGTCGGGTTCCACGCCATCAATAGCCGGCTGCGCCAGAAGGCCGACACGGTGAGCGAGATCTACATCGACGCCTCGCGCAACGACGGGCGCATGCGTGACCTGCGGGCGCTCGCCAAGAAGCACGACATCCGCGTGATCCCGGTCGATGCGAAGCGCCTCGACGGCATGAGCGGCGGGATGCGCCACCAGGGCGTGGTCGCGCAGGCCGAGCAGCTCGACATGCCGAAGTTCATCGAGGACGTGCTCGAGGGCCTGGAGGAGCCGCCGCTCCTGCTGATCCTCGACGGCGTCCAGGACCCGCACAACCTGGGTGCGTGCCTGCGCGTGGCCGACGGGGCGGGCGCCCATGCCGTGATCGCCCCCAAGGACCACGCGGTGGGGCTTACCAGCGCGGCGATCAAGGTGGCTTCGGGCGCGGCGGAGTCGGTGCCGTACATCGTGGTGACCAACCTCGCGCGCACCATGCGGGACCTGAAGGATCGCGGCATCTGGCTCGTCGGTACCGACGACGCCGCGCCCCGGACGATCTACCAGGAGAAGCTCGACGGCGCCCTCGGAATGGTGATGGGCGCCGAGGGCGAGGGCCTGCGACGCCTCACCAAGGACAGCTGCGACCTGCTGGTGTCGCTGCCGATGATGGGGACGGTGGAAAGCCTGAACGTCTCGGTGGCGAGCGGGGTGTGCCTGTACGAGGTTCGCAGGCGCCGGCTCAAGTAGTCTTCGTCGGCAGTCATCGCAGGGAGGCGCTTGGGCGTTTGTTTGCCATGCGGCCCAGTCCGTCCCTCGTACGATCTCGCATCGGCAACCGGCTCGTGCACCCGGGCGAGATCCTGCTCTCGCAGTTCATGCAGCCGTTCGAAATCAGCCAGAACGCTCTGGCGCTTCGCATGGGAGTCGCGCCGTGCCGCATCAATCAGATCGTGCTCGGCAAGCGCGCCATCACGCCTGAAACCGCGCTGATGCTCGCGGAGGTCTTCGGAATCTCGGCTCATTACTGGATGGGGCTCCAGGCCGACTACGATCTCGCCTGCGCCGAGCAGGCGATGCGATCGCGCCCGCAGCCGGAGACGTTGCCTTTCCTCCCGATTGCACGGGGCAACGACATCACCCCGGAGGACCTCGAAAGGTACTATGACGTCCGGCGTCATAGGGCCCTTCTCCTTGAGAGGGAAAGGAAGCGCCGTCCATGACGCGCCGCGTCATAGACGGTGACAGGTACCGCCCCTCGCTCTGCCATAATCATCAACCTTCCGCGACACCCCCAAAATGACTCCGATCCGCTCCGCTCTTGCCGGTCTCTTCCTCACATTGTCGTTCGGCTCCGCCCTCGGCCAGCCCGCTGTGGCCCCCGCGAAGGCTCCTGTCTCACCCGCGAAGGCGGGTGCCCAATCCCCCAAGCTTGCACCGCCCGCCCAGCTTCCGGGCCAGCGCGTCGGCAGCCAGCCCACGAAGGTCGCCGACGTCGAGGGCATCACCGAGCACCGCCTGCCCAACGGCCTGAAGGTCCTGATGTTCCCGGATCCCTCGAAGCCCACCGTCACGGTCAACATCACCTACCTCGTCGGCAGCCGCCACGAGAACTACGGCGAGACCGGGATGGCCCACCTGCTCGAGCACCTGGTCTTCAAGGGGACGCCGAAGCATCCCGCGATCGACGCCGAGTTCAACAAGCGCGGCGTGACCTTCAACGGCACCACGTGGCTCGACCGCACCAATTACTACGAGATCTTCCAGGCGGGCGACGACAACCTGGCGTGGGCGATCGAGCTCGAGGCTGATCGCATGGTGAATTCCTACATTGCGAAGAAGGACCTCGACAGCGAGATGACCGTGGTGCGCAACGAGTACGAGAGCGGCGAGAACTCGCCCTTCGGCGTGATGTTCAAGCGCCTGCAGGGCATCGCCTACGACTGGCACAGCTACGGGCGCTCGACCATCGGCAACCGCAGCGACATCGAGAACGTGCGCATCGAGAAC
>JANMYH010000192.1:0-8859 GCA_031381925.1 Burkholderiales bacterium
GCCACAGCAGCCCTGCCGCGCCCATCAGCTCGAACACGCCGCTCACCAGCACCGCAGCGCGCGGCCACGGGATGTATGGCGGAACGATCCGCATCTCCGCGTCCGTTGCGACGAAATGGGCGATGCCGCCGATCAGGAACCACAGGAATACGACGGCAAGACCCACCCGGCGGCCGTTACGCATCAGCCCCGCCCCCCGCCACCGAATGTGCGCGCCATGCGCCGCTCATGCACAACCAGCGCCACACCGCTCGCGACGATCACCGACATCCCGACCGCCGAGATTCGATCCGGCAGCTGCGCGAATATCAGGTAGCCGTAGAGCGTCGCCCAGATCATCTGCAGGTAGGTGAACGGCACCAGCAGCGAGGCCGGCGCCTTGAGGTACGCGGTGATCAACATCCAGTGCCCGATGCCCGCCAGCACGCCGAGGAGGATGAAGAGGAAGGCGTCGAAGGCGCTCACGTCCCCGAACGCGCCGGTGAACGGCAATGCGACGGAGAGTCCCACGGTTCCGACCAGCGCGGTGTAGAAGAGCGTCGTGTAAGGCGAATCTCCAGGGAGCTTGCGCGTAAGCAACTGGTAGAGCGCGTTGGAGAGGGCGCAGAGCACGAGGAGAGCCGTCGCGGGGTGGAACACTGCCGAGCCGGGACGCACCAGGATCACGATGCCGATGAAGCCGCCGATGCACGAGAGCCACCGCGCACGGGTCGGGCGCTCGCCGAGCACCTTCATCGACAGCATGATGGCGAACATCGGCGCGAGGTAGCTGATGGCCGAGGCTTCCGCGAGCGGCAGGAAACGCAGCGCCCCGAAAAAGCACGCCGTCGCCACCACCAGGCATAGCGAGCGCGCCAGCTGCATTCGCAGGTTCGCCGTGCGCCAGAACCCGGCGCCGGCCCGTTGCCACGCGACGGGGGTTACGACCAGCATCTGGACCGCGTACCGCGCCCACACGACCAGGAACAACGTGTGATCGCGGACGAGGTACTTCGCCGCCGTGTCGAGCGTGCTGAAGCAGATCCCGGCGAGCAGGAAGAGCAGCAAGGCGCGGCGCAGGGGATGCTCGGTCATTGCCGCATTATCAATAAAAAGGGAGGCCGAAGCCTCCCCAAGCCTTCCAACCCCTGGAACTCAATGCGTGAGCGTCATCACCGTATCGATGCCGTGGATCACGCCGTTGCTGGCCTCGATCTCCTGCCTCGAAACCCTGGCGCCGTTCACCGTGAAGCCCGAGTCCATTTCCGCGAACGTGAGGGTGCCGCCCTGCACGCTGGTGGAGTCGCTCGCCGTGAGGTCCTTGGCGAGCAGCGCGCCCTTGAGCGCGTGCAGGTTGATCACCTGGTTCAGCTGCGCCTTGTCCTTGAGCAGCTCCTCGAGCTTGCCGCGCGGAAGCTTCGCGAAGGCGGCGTCGGTCGGCGCGAACAGCGTGAAGGGGCCCGTGCCCTTGAACGTCGTGAGCAAATCGGAGGCCCTGAGCGCGTTGTAGAACGTGCCGAAGTTGCCTGCGTTGGCGACGTTGACGACGATGTCCTTGCTCTGGGTATCGTTCTTCGGGTCCGAATCGTAGGTATCCATGTTGAAATCCTTCAGTTGACAGGTTCAAGCATGGCCCCTGCAGCCCCGTTGCCCTAGGCATTTAACTTATTAATTTCCTTGACTTCGAAGTCACCCGATCGCGCCTACGCGCACCCCGCGATCGGAGTCGGCGATGAGTTGCGCGAGCCTGCGTTCGCGGGTCTCCGGGCGCTTGGCGCTCATCACCCAGAAGGCCGCCACGCGCCGGTAGCCCGGCGGCTGCTTCTCGAAGAATGCCCACGCTTTCCGGCGTGACTGGAAGCGCTTCACGAACTCCTTCGAGAGCTGCACGTGGCGATTCTCGGTGGAATAAAGCCCCGCGCGTTTCGGATCGCGGCCCTCGAATGCCGCGAGTCCCGCCGGCGCCATGAGGCCCGCCTCGCGCAGCCGCTCGACCTTGCGGATGTTGATCGCGCTCCAGATGCTGCGCGGCCGACGCGGGGTGAAGCGCTGCATGTACGCCTCGCCGTCCACACCCTTCACCAGGCCGTCGATCCAACCGAAGCAGAGGGACTCGTCCACCGCCTCGTCGTAGGTCACGGTTTTCCTGCCGGTATGCGCTTTCCAGAAGCCGACCCACAGCTCGGGCTTACGGGCGTGGTTCGCGGCCAGCCACGCGCGGAACCTGGCGCGGGAGGCGAAAAAACGCGGGGTGGGCGGGACGTCCGGCATCCCCCATTTATGCCATAGAGGTAGTGAACCCCGCCACCGTCCGGCGCCTCTAACCGGATCGTTCCTTGAAGGAGTCGTGCCATGCGGCTGGTCCATGCAGGTTCGGCGCTGGCGATCGCGCTGCTGGTGGGCTGCGCCCGGCTCGGCGCGCAACCCAGCACGCCCCCTGGTGGGGAGCAAAGCGTGGCCGGCCCCGTGGGCGCGATCTACGTGGACGACGGCGGCGGCAAGGAAGGCCTGCCAGTGGTTTTCCTGCACTCCTTCAACGGGGACACGGCACATTGGGCGTCGCAGCTCTCCCACGTGCGTCACAACCGCCGGGCCCTCGCGGTCGACCTGCGCGGCCACGGCAAGTCGGCGGGTCCCAGGGACAACGATTACGCCGTCGAGTCGTTCGTGGCGGATCTCGAGGCGGTGGTCGACAAGCTCGCGCTCAAGCGCTTCGTGCTGGTGGGGCACAGCCTCGGCGGCGCGGTGGCAATCAAGTACGCCGGCCGGCATCCGGCGCGCGTCGCGGGCCTCGTGCTCGTCGGCACGCCCGGCAGGATTCCCCCGGAACAGGCGAAGCAGGTGATGGCCTCGGTCGAGGCCAACTACGAGACCACGATGAAGGGCTACTGGGAGAAGCTGGTCGAGGGCGCCCAGCCCCACGTCCGCACCCAGATTCTCGGGCAGATGGACCGCGTGGAGAAAGACGACTCGATCGCCATCATGAAGGCGCTCTTCGCCGACGACCCGCTGGCGTCGCTCGATCGCTATCCCGGCCCGAAGCTGATCGTGTACACCACGCGCGGCAATACGCCCAACGACCTGCAGAACGTCCGTCCCGACATTCCGCGGACGCTCCTCGAAGGCACGAGCCATTGGCCGCACCTCGACCGGCCGCGCGAGTTCAATGCGATGCTGGACGAGTTCCTGGTGAAGGTGAAGTAGCGACCCTCTCCCACGCCACGTTCCACTCCTTGGGCGCCCGGGGGAGAGGGAGAACTCACAGTTGGGTCACCTTCGTCGGGACCGAGGACACCGCCGCCCTTGTCGCGATAGGTGGCCGAGATCGCGCGGTTTTCGTAGATCGCGATCGTCTCGAAGAGGTCCGCGATCCGATAGCACCGTTGGACGCGGGCCCGGCGGATTCATGGATCGTTCCCCTCGCACCGGCCGGAACTCCCCGGTGGAGGGAAACGAGTCCATCGGTCGCGCTCGGGGCACGACCGGTGCAGCACCCACCTTGTTACCTGGTACCTAGTGCCTACTACCTACTACCTACACACAACTACCAACTACTACTCTTTGATGCTCAACCCAGCTCGATCGGGACGAAGAGCTGCTGCCCCTCGCGCTGGATCAGGAGGGCCACCCGATTGCCGGCCTTCACGGCGTGATCGCGCAGTTCGTCGGGCGTAGTCACGGCGTTGCCGTTGAGCGACAGCACGAGGTCGCCGGGCTGCAGGCCCGCACGCGCCGCCGCACCCGCCACCTCCTCGATCACCAGGCCCGCGCGGCCCTTGTTCTCCTTACGTTCCTCGGGCGTCAATGGACGCACCGCGAGGCCCAGGCGGCCCGTGGCAGCACCCTTCGGCTCATTGCCGGCGGTCTGCTCGGCCTTCGGCTTGCCTTCGAAGGTGGCAACCGTGAGGGTCTTGGTCGAACCCTTGCGCCACACGTCGACGGACGCCGTCTTGCCCGGAGCGGTGTCGGCCACCAGGACTGGCAAGTCCGACGAACGCTCGATGCTCGCGCCGTTGTACTTGAGGATGATGTCGCCGACTTGCAGGCCGGCCTTTTCCGCCGGGCTGCCCGCTTCCACACCGGAGATCAGCGCACCGCGGGGACGATCGAGGTTGAAGGAATCGGCCAGGGTCGCATTGACCTCCTGCACCGTCACACCCATGCGGCCGCGCGTGACCTTGCCGTTCTTGACCAGCTGGTCCTTCACGTTGAGCGCGACTTCGATGGGAATCGCGAACGAGATGCCCTGGAAGCCGCCGCTGCGCGAGTAGATCTGCGAGTTGATGCCGATCACCTCGCCGGCGAGGTTGAAGAGCGGGCCGCCGGAGTTGCCCGGATTGACCGCCACGTCGGTCTGGATGAACTGCGTGTACGACGCGTCGGGAAGCGAGCGTGACTTGGCGCTCACGATGCCCGCGGTTACGGTGTTCTCGAAGCCGTAGGGTGAACCGATCGCGACCACCCACTCACCCACGTTCGCCTCGGACGACTTGCCCAGGCGCACCGTCGGGAGCTGCGAGGACTCGATCTTCAGCACCGCGACGTCGGACGTCTTGTCGGTGCCGACGACCTTCGCCTTGAACTCGCGCCGGTCGGTGAGGCGCACGGTCACGCTCTCCGCGTTCTCGACCACGTGCGCGTTGGTGAGGATGTAGCCGTCGGGGCTCACGATGAAGCCCGAGCCCTGCCCGCGCATCGGCGTGTCTTCACCGCCGCGAGGGCCGCGCTGGCCGCCGCGCCCGCCGAAGCCGCGGAAGAACTCGCGGAATTCCTCGGGAATCTGCTGCATTTCGGTGCTGGCCTTGCGGACGCCGTTGACGCTCACGTTCACGACGGCGGGGCCGGCGCGCTTCACGATGTCGCTGAAGCCGGTGAGGGGCAGGCTGGTGGCGCCGGGGTTCGCCGCGGGAGCGGCAACGCCGCCTGCGATGACCGGGTTTGCATGGGCTTGGGCCATCGGCGCCTCGAGCTGGCCGCGATAGGCGGCGGCTCCGGTACCGATGACGCCGGCTGCGATGAGCGCACCGACGAGGACTTTGGCATTCATGTTCACTCCGATCTGGGATGCGCCCGAGGGGGGCGTCAGATCGAAGTGTGGGGACGGATCCTTAAGCGGGGCTTAAGGGCAGGCGAATTCTTGCGAGCAGCCCCCGACCCTCCCGCCCCTCCAGAAGTTCCACGCTTCCGCCATGGCGCTCCGCGATCCTGCGCACGATCGCCAGCCCCAGGCCGCTGCCGCCCTCCGTGGCCGATTCGCCGCGGTAGAACCGGTCGAACACCCGATCGCGCTCGTCGGGCGGAATCCCGGGGCCGTTGTCCTCGACCTCGAGGAACGCGTGGTTGTTGTCCTTGTATATATGCACCATGACGCGAAAACCGGGGACAGACCCCAGTTTTCCGTAGCGGAGGGCGTTGTCGATGAGGTTTTCCATCATCGCGCGCAAGGCGATGCGGTCCCCCAGGATGTCAGCCCCGCTCAGGCTCGAATCGAGTCGCAGCTCGATTCCCTTCTCGTCGGCGATGGGCCGCTCGGCCTCGAGGACTTCGCGTGCAAGCTCGTCGAGGTCGACGGGCTTCGCGGCCACCGCCTTCGCGGAGGGATCCGCCCGCGCCATGGCCAGCAGCTGCTCGACCACGTGCGTGGCGCGTGCAATTCCCTCGCCCAGCGTGGCCAGCGCCTTGTGCCGTTCGCCCTCGTCCTTCGCACGCTGCGCGAGCTGCAGCTGCAGGCGCAGCGCCGTGAGGGGCGTCCGCAACTCGTGCGCGGCATCCGCGATGAACTGCCGCTGCTGCGAGATCGCGGCGCCGAGCCGGTCGAGCAACCCGTTCAGCGCATCGACGAGCGGACGGATCTCCTCGGGCACCCCTTCGCCCGGGATCGGCTCGAGCGATTCGGGGCTGCGCCGCGCCACGTCCCTCGCGGTGGCCTCGAGGAATCGCACCTCCCGTCCCACCAGCCACCAGATCAGGAAGCCCAGCAGCGGGAGCGCGAGCAGGAACGGAATGAGCGTGCGCGCCGCGGCGGAGTAGGCGATGACGTCGCGCGCCAGGTTGTGATGCGCCACCTGGATGGTGAGGCCGCGGTGCCAGATCGAGAAGACGCGCCAGCGCCCCGAGGTCGTCTGCACATCGGCAAATCCCGGCGCGGCCGGCGCGGGCACCCCCAACTGGGGATGGGAGTTGTAGAGCGCCCGCCCGTCGGCCGACCAAACCTGGATCGCGAAATCGACCCCGTCGGTCTGCAGCGCTTCGGCCAGCTGGCTGGGGATGTAGTCGCGGTCGCGCAGCGTGAGCGCGAGCTGGCGCAACTGGTAATCGAAAAGCTCGTTCACCTGCTGGCGCGCCTGGTAGAAGACCACGGCGGCCGCGGCGATGCCGCCGGCGAGCACGCTCGACAGGAGCCACACGAGAAGGCGCCGGCGCATCGACATCAGGCCTCCTTCGCAAGGGTGTAGCCGAGGCCACGGACGTTGCGGATCAGCGCGGGGTCGAGCTTGCGCCGCAGCGCGTGGATATGGACCTCCACCGCGTTGCTCGCGATCTCCTCGTCCCATCCATAAAGCCGTTCCTCGAGCTGCGCGCGCGTGAGGTAGGCGCCGGGCCGGTTCGCGAGCGCATCCAGCAGCGCGTACTCGCGCGCCGAGAGTGCCACCTCGGCGCCCTTCCATTTCACGCGCTTGGTGGCGGTGTCGATCTCGAGCGCCCCGATGCGCAGCACGGATTCCGCCCGCCCGGCCCGCCGCCGCGCCACCGCCCGCACGCGCGCCGAAAGCTCGTCCAGGTCGAAAGGCTTCACCAGGTAATCGTCGGCGCCGGCGTCGAGTCCCGCGATGCGATCGGTCACGGCATCGCGCGCGGTGATGATCACCACCGGGATGTCGATGCCCTTCGCGCGCCACTCGCGCAGCAGCGACAGGCCGTCGCGCCGGGGAAGGCCCAAGTCGAGCAGCACCACGTCGTGGACCTTGCCGCCCACCGCGGCCTCGGCCTCGCGCCCGTCGCGAACCCAATCCACGGTATGGCCCTCGTCGCGCAAGCCCTGCTGCGCGGCCGCGCCGATCATCGAGTCGTCTTCCACCAGCAGCAATCGCATCGCGGTCGGACCTACGCCGGAGTGGCGCGTTCCACGAGGAGCGGCCAGTTCTCGGAAATAACGCCGCGCTCCCGGAACCGGTCGTGGTACTCGCGCGGGGTCATCCCCAGGCAGCGCTGGAAGGTGCGGCGCAGGCGCTCCTCGCTGCCGAGGCCGCACTTCCTCGCGATGGCGTCGATGCGCATGTCGCTTTCCTCGAGGAGGCGCCGGGCGACTTCGACGCGCGCGCGCTCGATGAAGCCCACGGGCGTCATCCCGAGCTCCCTGGAGAAGAGCCGCGAGAGGCTGCGCGCGCTCATGGCGCTTTGCTCGGCGAGCCGCTCGGCGGTGAGCTCCATCTCGGTATGGGCGAGGATCCACGTCGCGAGTGCCGCGAGCCCTTCGTGGCCGATCATCTGCGCGGCCAGGTGCGTGCTCACCTGGCTCTCGCCGCCGGTGCGCCGCAGGAACATCACCTTGCGGTGCGCCACCGACATCGCGATGTCCTTGCCGAAATCTTCCTGCACCAGCGCAAGCGACTGGTCGAGCGCGGCCGATGCGCCCGCGGAGGTGAGGAATTTGCCGTCGCGCACGAAGACGTGGTCGGGCTCGACGCGGACCCGGGGAAAAAGGCTCGCGAGCGACTTGCATGCGCGCCAGTGGGTGGTCGCGCGCCGGCCGTCGAGCAGCCCCGCGGTCGCGAGAACGAAAGTGCCGGTGCCGGTCGCGACCACGCGGCGCGCGTGGGCCGCGGTCGCGCGCACGTAATCGAGGAGTGCTGCGTCCCCGAGTGCTGCATCCATCACACCCCCCGCCACGATCAACGTATCGACCCCGTCTCCCGCGGTGGCGAAGGCGTCGGTCGCGACGATCGTGAGGCCGCAGGAGGTCCGCACCGGCCCCCGGTGGTGCGCGACGATCCGCGTTTCATAGGCGGGTGCGGTTTGCGCACGGCGCTCGCGCACCGCGAGCGTCGCGCCGCGGAGCATTTCCATCGGCCCCGCGACGTCGAGGATCTGGGCTTCGTCGAAAACGACAATGGCGATCTTTTTCATGTCCTGGAACGCATTTGGCCCAAAGTGCGGGCAAATTGTCCACTCCCCCGGGGCCACGACCCCCACAATGCCCCCCATGACGCTCCCCGTCCTCGCCATCATCGCCTTCTCCACCCTGGTGACGTCGTTCATCTCGGGAATCCTGGGGATGGCGGGCGGGATGATCCTGATGGGCGTGCTGATCGCGCTCCTGCCGCTGCCGGCGGCGATGATGCTGCACGGAATCACGCAGCTCGCCTCCAACTCCGGACGCGCGCTGATGCTGCGCGACGCCATCGATTGGCGCGTGTTTCGCGGCTACGGCCTGGGGGCCCTGCTGGCGCTCGCGGCTTTCGCGCTGGTGCAGCTCGTGGCGAGCAAGCCGGTCGCGCTCCTCATGCTGGGCGTCATGCCGTTCATCGGCTTCGCCCTCCCCGAGAAGCTGCACCTGAACGTCGAGCGACGCTTCCATTCCACCTTGTGCGGGGCGATCTGCACGGGGCTTTCCCTGGTGGCCGGCGTCTCGGGCCCGGTTCTGGACGTATTCTTCATCCGCTCGAAGATGGGCCGGCACGCAGTGGTCGCGACCAAGGCGATCACCCAGAGCCTCACCCATCTCTCGAAGATCATCTACTTCGGCGGGATCGTGGTGGCGACGGGCGGCGAGGTGGCGCCGTTGGCGGCGGGAATCATGGTGGTGCTGGCTTTCGTCGGGACGAGCCTTTCGCGCCAGGTGCTCGAGCGGATCGACGACACGGATTTCCGGCTTTGGAC
>JANMYH010000395.1:0-12731 GCA_031381925.1 Burkholderiales bacterium
TCCGCGGCCCGCGGGCGCGCGGGTGAAGCGCTGGCTCCTCGCCAAGGCATTGCCTTCACGCGGGCTCTTCGCGGCGGCGCTCGCGGTGGGCCGCCTCGTGGCACCGTTGCTGCCCGCAGAACTGCGGCGAAAGATTCCCGCGAGCCGCGCGGCGGGCGCGTGGCCGGCCGCGCTGCACGCGCGGCGCATGTTGGTGCTGGCCGGATGCGTGCAGCCGTCGATGGCGCCCTCGATCAACGCGGCCACGGCACGGGTGCTCGACCGGCTCGGCATCTCGCTGGTGGAGGCGCGCGGATCGGTGTGCTGCGGGGCAGTGCCCCACCACCTCAATTACCAGCACGACGCGCTCGCCTACGTGAAGGCGAACATCGACGCCTGGTGGCCCCACGTGGAGAAAGGCGTCGAGGCGATCGTGATCACCGCGAGCGGCTGCGGCACCATGGTGGCCGAATACGGGCACCTGCTGCGCGACGATGCGTCGTACGCCGCGAAGGCCGCGCGCATCTCCGAGCTGGCGCGGGATGTATCCGAAGTGGTGTTCGCGGAGCGCGCGGCGGTCGCCGAGAAAATCCGGGGCCGCCCGGCCGAGAAGATCGCGTTCCACTCGCCCTGCAGCCTGCAGCATGGCCTCCAGATCCAGGGCGTGGTGGAGCCGATCCTCACCGATGCGGGCTACACGCTCTCCCATGTGCACGATGCACACCTTTGCTGCGGCTCGGCGGGCACGTATTCGATCCTGCAGCCGGAGCTCTCGACGCAGCTGCTGCGCAACAAGGTGCGTGCGCTCGAGTCCGGGAGGCCCGCGCTCATCGCCACCGCCAACATCGGCTGCCTCGCCCACATCCAGTCCGGTACCCCCACCCCGATCCGCCACTGGATCGAGCTCCTCGACGAGCGCATGGGATGAAAATTGGTGTCAGAGACCATTTCCCGCGGAAATGGTCTCTGACACCAATTTTCATTTCTTGTAGAGGATGAAAAGCTCGTGGCGGTCGCCGGGGCGCGAGCCGCGCCAGGCTTCGGTCCACTCGGGGCCGACGGCGGGGATGCGCAGCGGCGTCGCCTGCACCAGCAGGGCCCGGCAGCGTTGGGCCGACGGTGAATCGTCGCGCAGGGTCTGCAGGTTCACGAAGTAGTCGAGGAGCGCGCGCTGGGCATCGCCCACCCCGCGCCGGGCGATGCACGTGAAGTTTTGCGGAAGGGCGGCCACGATCCGCGAGGACACCGCGCGGTAGCTGCGGGCCTGGTCGACGAGGGGCACGCCGAGCGTCATCATCAGCATCCAGGCCATGGTGATGCCGGCGGTCCAGTTCACGATCGCGCGCCGCGTCGAGCGCAGCGATCGCGCCACCACCGTGAGCCAGATGAGCGTGAGCAGCGCAGCGAGGGCGAACGCGAGGAAGTTGAACCGGTAGGTAAAGCCGGGGACCTCCTTCTGCAGCCACGCGGCCGCGATCTCGGGCCGGCCGGTGATCGCCGCGCCCCAGCCGATCCAGACCACCGCAGCGAACAGGAAGAAGGTGGTCATGCCGAACCAGTCGAGCGCGCTCGCCGCGCCCCGCGGAATCGACTCCAGCTCCGCCACGCCCATGATCGCGAGCGGCAGCAGCAGCGGCATCGCGTTCACCTCGCGCGAGCCGCCGAAGACCGAGATCACCAGGAAGAAAGCGATGAACGCGATGAGGGTCAGCTGCAGGTCGCGCCGCGCGCCGAGGGTGCGGCGCGCGCGCCACACGCTCCACGCCGCCAGCGGCCACGCGGGCCAGGCATACCAGGGCAGGAGTTTCAGGAAGTAGAGGATGCCGAGGCCGTTTCCCTGGTCGAACGACTCGTTCCAGGAATAGGCGGCGGCGTCGCTCCAAAGGGCCCAGGCCACGGGGGAGCGCATGTGGAGCGCGAATGGCCAGAGCGCGAGCAGCGGTGCCGCGCACGCGAGCGCCACCGCCGCGGTGGTCGCATATTGGCGCGTGCGCCACGCGGGGGCGGCAACCGGCAGGATCGCCAGAAGCGTGAGGACCATGCCGAGCGGCAGGAAGCCGTCGCCGAGGAAGGCGACTCCCAATCCCACGCCCGCCACCGCGCCTCCGGCCACCGGGCGGCGTAACGCGAGCGCCAGGCCATACAGCGCCATCGCCACGCCCGCGAGGCCCGCGAGGTCGGTGGTCATTTCGTGGGCGCGGATCAGCAGGCCCAGGCAGCCGATGAAGAGCAGCACGCTCATCCGCACCGCGCGCTCGCCCATCAACTCGAGGCTCGCGACCGAGAGAAATCCCAGCGTCAGCGCGACGTAGAGGCCCGAGGCGAGCCGCGCGGCGTCGTGCAGGGGAATCAACCCTCCCAGGGCCTTCGCGAGCAGTGCCGCGGTCCAGAGGAAGAGGGGCGCCTTGTCGACCAACGGCTCGCCCGCGATGCGGAACTGGATCCAGTCCCCGGACCGCACCATCTCGGCCACGGCGCCGAAGGCGACCGCCTCGTCGACTTTCCAGGGATCGTGGCCGACCAGCCCCGGCAGCAGCCACGCGAGGCAGACCAGCACGAAGAGCACCGTCTTCAGCGGGGTGCGCGTGCCGTCGTAGGCGATTCTCGGGGTCAGATCCCAATTCATGCGCGAATGGTATCCGTTAGCCCTGGTGAATCACGAAATCGGGCTCTGACCCCGGTTTTTCCCGCAATGAAAAAAGGCAGCCCGGAGGCTGCCTTTTCGCGCTGCATGCGAGGAGCGGACTACTCGGCCGCCTTCGCCGTGCTCTTGCGCGCATAGCGCTTCTTGAACTTGTCCACGCGGCCGGCGGTATCCACGATCTTCTGCTTGCCCGTGTAGAAAGGATGGGACTCGGCCGAGATCTCGATCTTGTAGACCGGATACTCCTTGCCGTCCTTCCACTTGATGGTTTCGTTGGTCGCGACCGTGGAGCGGGTCACGAAGCCGAAGTCGCAGCTGGTGTCCAAGAACACCACTTCACGGTAGTTGGGGTGGATTCCGTCTTTCATTTGCGTCGCCTTGTGGGTGGGCACGAACTCCGAGTCGGCCCTGGGAAACCCCGATTATCCCGGAAAACCCCAATCAAAGCAAGGGGTTGTTACCCTGCCTTGTGTGAGCCCAGGCCCTTGAGCGGACAGGGTTTTTCCGCGCCGAGGTGCCATCGGGGTCGTAAGCTGGCGCGATTTTCTCCGGCCGGCGCATTCTTTCCCGACGAGGTTGTTGGACTCGCCGCCGCACACTTTGTTGCCCTGGGCTGGAAATTCCCGAAACGCGCGCCGCGGGGTGCTACCCCTTCTTCATCGAATTGAAGAATTCGTCGTTGTTCTTGGTCGCGCGCAGCTTGTCCAGCAGGAATTCTGTCGCCTCGAGCTCGTCCATGCCGAACAGGAGCTTCCTCAGGATCCACACCTTGGGAAGAATCTCCGGCGGGATCAGGAGCTCCTCGCGCCGGGTGCCCGAGCGGTTCACGTTGAGCGACGGGTACAGGCGCTTCTCGGCCATGCGGCGATCCAGGTGGATCTCCATGTTGCCGGTGCCCTTGAATTCCTCGTAGATCACGTCGTCCATGCGTGAGCCGGTGTCGATCAGCGCGGTGGCGATGATGGTGAGCGAGCCGCCCTCCTCGACGTTCCTCGCCGCGCCGAAGAAACGCTTCGGGCGCTGCAGGGCGTTGGAGTCCACGCCGCCCGTGAGCACCTTGCCGGAGGCCGGCACCACGGTGTTGTAGGCGCGAGCCAGGCGCGTGATCGAGTCGAGCAGGATCACCACGTCCTTCTTGTGCTCGACCAGCCGCTTCGCCTTCTCGATCACCATCTCGGCGACCTGCACGTGGCGCGTGGCGGGCTCGTCGAACGTGGAGGCGACCACTTCGCCCTTCACCGTGCGGCTCATCTCGGTAACTTCCTCCGGGCGCTCGTCGATCAGCAGCACGATGAGGACCGCCTCGGGATGGTTCGCGGTGATCGCATGGGCAATGTGCTGCATCAGCACCGTCTTGCCGGCCTTGGGCGGGGAGACGATGAGGCCCCTCTGGCCCTTGCCGACGGGGGCGACGATGTCGAGCATGCGGCCAGTGAGGTTCTCCTCCGACTTGATGTCGCGCTCGAGCTTCATCGACTCGTCGGGGTGCAGCGGCGTGAGGTTCTCGAAGAGGATCTTGGTCTTCGCGTTCTCGGGCGGCTCGCCGTTGACCTTGTCGACCTTCACCAGCGCGAAGTAGCGCTCGCCATCCTTGGGGGTGCGGATCTCGCCTTCGATCGAGTCGCCCGTGTGCAGGTTGAAGCGGCGGATCTGCGAGGGCGAGACGTAGATGTCGTCCGGGCCGGCGAGGTAGGACGTGTCGGGCGAGCGCAGGAAGCCGAAGCCATCCTGCAGCACTTCGAGCGTGCCGTCGCCGAAGATCGCCTCACCTTTCTTCGCGTGGTGCTTGAGGAGCGCGAAGACGAGCTCCTGCTTGCGAAGGCGGTTGGCACCTTCGAGCTCGTTGGCGATCGCCATGTCGACGAGCTCGGAAACGTGTTTCAGCTTGAGGTCGGATAGATACATTCCGGGGGGTCCTGCCTGGAGGTTGGATGAACGGGCCCGGAAGACCGCACGGGCCGGTGAAGCGGAAAAGCGGTTTTGGGGTCAGCCTGGCTGCGAAGGGGATGCCGCGGAACGCTTGGAGACTGTTCGAGCGAACAGCCAGGACAGAATCAGGGTATCGGTTTCAAATATTGCTGTCAATGAACGCAGCGAGCTGCGTTTTCGACAGCGCCCCGACCTTCTGGGCCTCGAGCGAGCCGTTCTTGAAAAGCATGAGCGTGGGGATGCCACGGACGTTGTACTTGGGCGGGGTCACCTGGTTTTCGTCGATGTTCAGCTTCGCGACCTTGAGCCGGCCCTCGTAGTCCTTCGCGATCTGGTCGAGGACCGGGGCGATCATCTTGCACGGGCCGCACCACTCCGCCCAGTAGTCCACCAGGACCGGGGTATGGGATTGAAGGACTTCCTGCTCGAAGGTGTCGTCCGTGATGTGGATGATTTTCTCGCTCACTGGGGCCTCGGTCTCGAATTTTGGGGGATTCCGCCAGGAGGATGAGTCTGGGGGCGGATCGGATGGGGCCATCGTAGACCAAACCCGCCCGCGGTGGCAAAAGCCCGGGTTGGGGCGGGGCGGACGCTCTGCTAAAATGCGTGTCCTTTTCCCGCGGCGAATCCCGGTTTCCGAGAGGCTTCAATGACGTACGTGGTCACCGAGTCCTGCATCAAGTGCAAGTACACGGACTGTGTCGACGTCTGCCCGGTCGATTGCTTCCGCGAGGGCCCGAACATGCTCGTCATCGATCCCGACGAATGCATCGACTGCACCCTGTGCGTGGCCGAATGCCCGGTCGAGGCGATTTTCGCGGAGGACGATGTCCCCGCCGCCCAGAAGGAATTCACCGCCCTGAACGCCGAGCTCGCCAAACTCTGGAAGCCGCTCGTCGAGCGCAAGCCCGCCCCGCCGGACGCCGACGACTGGAAGGACGTGAAGGACAAGAAGCACCTGATCGAGAAGTGACGCGCCGGATTCCTGGCGCGTCATCCCCGTGTCGGCGGGGATCCTATCACCTAGTCGTACAGCCCTGCCTTGGCCTTGCCGCGGAAGATGCGGTACGAGAGCGCGGTGTAGAACACGATGAATGGAAGCACCACCGCCGCGCCGAGGAGGAGCACCTTGAGCGCGGACGGATGCGCCGCGGCTTCCCAGGCCGTGAGCCGGTCGATCACCACGTAGGGATAGATGCTGTAGGCGAGGCCGAGGAAGGCGAGGGTGAAGATCCCCACCGCCGCGGCGAACGGGCGCCAGTCGTGGCTTGCGTCGCCACGCTTCATGCGCCCCGTCGTGATCCAGAGCCATGCCCCCAGCGCGAGGGTCGCCGCCGGCAGCACCAGGAGGGCGAAGGTGCGCGGAAAATCGAACCACTTGTCGCGCACCGTCTGGCTGATGAGCGGGGTGGCGAGGCTTACCAGCAACACGCCCAGGGCAACCCACAGCAACCCCCAGCGCGCCCACGCCACCGCCTTGGCCTGCAGCGCCCCTTCGGTCTTGAGGATCAGCCACGTGGCGCCCAGCAGGACGTAGCCGCCGCACAGGCTCGCCCCCACCAGGAGTGCGAACGTCCAGTAGAAGAAGCCGGGCTCGAAGCCGGTGATGTAGCGCCCGAGCATCACCCCCTGGAAGAACGACGCGGCGAAGGATCCCGCCCAGAAGAGCCAGTTCCAGAGCTCGCGGTGCCAGCCGAGCGCCTTCACGCGCAGCTCGAAGGCGACGCCGCGCAGCATCAGCCCGATCAGCATCGCCACCACCGGCAGGTAGAGCGCGCCCAGCACCATGCCGTGCGCCGCCGGGAATGCGGAAAGCAGGATGCCGATGCCGAGCACCAGCCAGGTCTCGTTCGCATCCCAGAAGGGTCCGATCGAGGCGACCATCACCGACTGTTCCTCATCGCTCGCCGCGGGCATCAGCATGCCGACGCCGAGGTCGTAGCCGTCGAGGACCACGTAGGCGAGGACCGCGGCGCCCATGAGGACCAGGAAGACGATCGGCAGGAGGTCCATCGCTAGCCCCCAGCCCGGGCGATCGGCGCGACCGTCGCGGCGTGCGACGAGGCCGGGGGATCGGTCGCCGCGCCCTTGCCCGCCATGTGCGTGAGAACCACGAAGTAGGCCGCCAGCAACGTGCTGTAGGTGAGGATGTAGCCGGTGAGGCTCGCGCCCAGCTGGGCTCCGGAGATGTCGCCCACCGCATCGCGCGTGCGCAGCATGCCGGTCACGAGCCACGGCTGGCGTCCGACCTCGGTCACGATCCAGCCGGCAAGCGTCGCGATCCAGCCCGAGAACGTGAAGCCCGCGAGCACCCACAGCATCCAGTGCGGTAGCGCCCGGCCCTTGCGCGTCATCCAAACGCCCGACCACGACACCAGCAGCATCAGCACGCCGATGCCCACCATGATCCGGAAGCCGAAGAAGAGCGGCGCCACGGCCGGGCGGTCGGGCTCGAACGCGTCGATTCCCTTCAACTCGCCCTTGAGCTTGTGGGTGAGGACGAGGCTCGCTCCGTAGGGCAGCTCGATCGCGAAGTCGTTGCGGCGCTTCTCCTCGTTGGGAATCGCGAACAGCACCAGCGGGGCGCCGCGCTCGGTCTTCCAGATCGCCTCCATCGCCGCGATCTTCGCGGGCTGGTGCTTGAGCGTGTTGAGCCCGTGCAGGTCACCCACGACGATCTGCAGCGGGATCAGGCCCGCGGCCACCAGCAGGCCCGCGCGCAGGGTTTTGGCGGCACTCGCGTCGGACACCGCGTGGATGAGGCGCCAGGCCGACAGGCCCGCGACCACGAAGGAGGCGGTGAGCCCCGAGGCGATCAGCACGTGCGCGAGGCGATACGGGAACGAGGGGTTGAAGATCACCTGCAGCCAGTCGCCCGCGATCACCTGGCCCGCGTCGGTGACATGGCCGGTGGGCGTGTGCATCCAGGAATTCAGCGCGAGGATCCAGAATGCCGACACGGTGGTGCCGAAGGCCACGATCGCGGTGGCGGTGATGTGGACCCAGTCGGGCACGCGGTTCATCCCGAAGAGCATCACGCCGAGGAAGGTCGCCTCGAGGAAGAACGCGGTGAGCACTTCGTAGGCGAGCAGGGGACCGGCGATCGCGCCGACCGTCGTCATGTAGCGCGGCCAGTTGGTGCCGAACTGGAACGACATCACCACGCCGGATACCACGCCCATCGCGAAGGAGAGCGCGAAGATCTTCAACCACAGCTTGTAGGTGGCGAGCCAGGCGGGATCGCGCGTACGCTGGTAGAGGACCCGGAAGCCGAGGAGGAACCACGCGAGCGCGATGGTCAGCGTGGGGAAAAGGATATGGAACCCTATGTTCAGGCCGAACTGTGCACGGGCCAGGAACAGCGCGTCGTCCATCGGGCCATTCTATGCCTCTTCTGAACGGCTAGAATTGCGGATGGCTGAAGCGTCCGTCCGCGGCAAGCTCAAGGTTTTCTTCGGCGCCTTCCCCGGCGCCGGAAAGACCGATGCGATGCTCGTCGCCGCGCGCCGCATCAAGGACGCGGGGCGCGACGTCGTCATTGGGCGCATCGACGTGCACGACGCCGAACGACAGGCCATCGTCGCGACGGGCTTCGAGGTCGTGCCCCAGGCGGGCTCCGGCGAGCTCGACCTCGATGCGGTGCTGCGCCGCCACCCCGAGGTGGTGCTGATCGACGACCTCGCGCACGCCAACGTCCCCGGCGCGCGCCATCCCAAGCGCTGGAACGACATCGACGAGATCCTCGCCAACGGCATCGACGTCTTCACGACGATGAGCGTGCAGCACCTCGAGAGCCTGAACGACGTGGTTGCCGAGATCACCGGGGTCCCGGAGCGCGAGACGGTTCCCGATACCTTTTTCGATTCGGCCGACGAGACCGTCATGGTCGACATGTCGGCCGACGAGCTGCTGGTCCGGGTGAAGGCGGGACAGGTCCCGGTGGCGCACGTCGAGCAGGGGCCGGCAGGACAGTACTTCCGCAAGGGCAACCTCCTCGCATTGCGCGAGATCGCGCTGCGCCGCGTGGCCGAGGTGGTCGAGGACGAGGTGCAGCGCTACCGCGCCGCGAACGCGATCAAGGTCACCTGGAAGACCCACGGCCGGATGCTGTGCTGCATCGGCCCCGGCGCGGGGGCGGACCACGTCGTGCGCAGCGCCGCGCGCCTCGCGGGCCAGCTCGACGAGAAATGGACCGCGGTCTACGTCGAGACGCCAGAGCTGCAGCGCCTGCCCAACGACGAGCGCGGGCGCATCCTCAAGGTGGTGAGCCTCGCCCAGGAGCTCGGCGCCAATACCGCCATCCTCACCGGCAACGACGTGCGCGACACCGTGGCCGAGTACGCTCTCGAGCACAACATCTCCACCGTCGTGGTCGGTCGCAGCACGCCGAAGCGCTGGCGTTTCGGCCGCAGCATGAGCGACGCGATCGCGGCGGCGAGCGACCAGTTCGACGTGATCGAGATCGGCAACGTCGGCGCCGCGAGCCGCGGCCCGGAGCGGCCGACCTTCACGCGCCCGCCGTTATCCGTGCCCAGGGGCGCCGAGAAGCGCGCGCGCTACCTGTGGACCGCGCTCGCGAGCGCCTTCACCACGCTGGTGCTCACCGCGCTCGGCCAGGGCTTCGACCTCGCCAACGTGGCGATGCTATACATGCTCACGGTGCTGCTGGTGGGCGTGCAATGGGGCCGCGGCCCCGCGATCATCGCGGCGGTGCTCAACGTGATCGCCTTCGACTTTTTCTTCGTGCCGCCGCGCTTCAGCCTGGTGGCCGCCGATCCCCAGTATTACCTCACCTTCACGGTGATGCTCGCGGTGGGCGCGATCATCGGGCAGCTGGCCGGCATCATCCGCTTCCAGGTGCGGGTGGCCGCGCACCGCGAGCGGCGCGCGCGCACTCTCTACGAGTTCGCGCGGGACCTCGCGCAGCTCCAGACCACGCCCGAAGTGATCCTCTTCACCGAGGAGTTCATCTCGCGCCATTTCCGCGGCAAGGTCTCGGTGCTGGTCCCCGACGCCACCGGCGCCCTGGTCTCGCCCACCTCCCACGCGATGAGCAATCCGTTCGACGCCACCACCGCGCAGTGGGCATACGACCAGTCGAAGCAGGCCGGCGCCGGCACCGACACGCTCGCCACCAACGAGTACCTCTTCATTCCCCTCAAGTCGCCGACGCGCACGCGCGGGGTGCTGGCGGTGCGTCCCGAGCGCACCCGCGACCTGATGATCCCCGAGCAGCGCCACCAGATCGAGATCTTCGCGGCCCTGGTGGCCACGGCGCTCGAGCGCGTGCACTACGTGGACGTGGCGCGCGATGCGATGCTCATGGCGCGCATCCACAGTGGCGGCCTGCAGTTGCAGATCGAGCGCAAGAAGCCGCGCGACCTCATCGACGCGGCGCTCGCCACCCTGGCCGGAATCCTGTCGACGCACGTGGTGACGATCGAGGCGCCCGCGGAGCTGCCGCCCGTCCCGGTCGATGCGCGGTTGATCGAGCGGCTGCTCGCGAGCCTCATCGGCAACGTCGCCAAGCACACGCCGGCCGAGACGCCGATCGTGATCTCGGCGCGGGTCACCGGTGACATGCTCGAGGTGAGCGTCGACGACACCGGGCCGGGGCTGCCCGAAGGCAGCGAGCAGCAGGTGTTCGAATCGTTCTCGCGGGGGGATACGCAGCCCTCGCGCAAGGGCGCGGGGCTCGGGCTCGCGATCAGCCGCGCGATCGTGGAGGCCCACAACGGCGCGATTCGCGCGGAGCGCCGCGAGCAGGGCGGCGCCCGGTTCGTATTCACGCTCCCGCTTAGAAGCGCGAACCCCCGATGATGGCGTCGATGTCGCAGGTCTCCGAGCCGGACAGCTTGATCGCCAGCCGGATCGACAGCGCGGTGTCCGCCACCAGGATGTCGGTCGAGCTGAACGTGCCCTGCTTGCCGTCGATGCACGAGTAGTTGCCGTCGGTGACCTGGTGGGCGTTGCCGGAGATCCGGTGCACGCCGCTGTAGGTGCAGCTCAAGCCGGTGATCCCGGTCTCCACGATGCGCAGCGCGTTGCTCACCGGGTCCACGGTGATGTTCCACTGCGCGTAGGTGCCGCGCGTGCCGTTGTTCTGCGCTAGAGCGCAGTTGCTGCGCCGCTCGAGGTTGGCGCCGTTCCAGGCGCCCCCCATCGAGGGCGCGTTGCGGACCTCCCTCGCCACGAAGCTCTGGAGCGACTCGCGCCACTCGAGCACCGTCTCGCGGCCCGCCGAGGGAAATTCCAGGACACTCGTCGTGGCCGAGATGCCGGGAAGGAACGCGGCCCCGAGATACACCACCGTCACCGTGCGGGTATCCATCAGTTCGCCGTCCGCGAACGCGCGCACGGTATGGACGCCGGGACCGAGGTCCGCCCAGTTCACCAGCAGCCCGAAGCCGTTGTTGCGCTTGCCGGCGCACACGCCCACGGTATCGGGACGATCGGTGCCGGCGGCAGCGGCGGTGCGCGCGGGGCCGCCGTCGTATTCGATCTCGATGCGGGTCGCGCTGCAGTGCCAGCCGGAAACCAGGCCCGCGCCGCTCACGGTGACGCCCGCCGGCGGGTTCTCGAAGACCCCGAGGGCGTGCGCTGCGGGCGGTGCCAGCAGCAGGACGGCCGCGGCCGTCGAATTCAGGAGTTTGCGCATGACCATTGGGCCCATCTGGGGCCCCAATGGTTCGCCTTCAACGGTCCGCTTGGCCTAGGCGAGGGCGAACGGTGCATTGCCGCCCGCGACGACGATACCCGCGCGCTCCGCGTCCACGGGGCGTGACAACAGGTAGCCCTGGCCGAACTCGCATCCGAGCGCGCGCAGTTGCGCCAGCTGGTCGCCGGTCTCGATGCCTTCGGCGAAGACCTGCTTGGACAGCGCGTTGCCGAGCTTGAAGATCGCCCGCACGATCTCGTTGCCGTCGCCCGCCAGGCCCATGCGCTTGATGAAGGAGCGATCGACCTTGAGCGCGTCGATCGGGAGGGTCGCCAGGTAGTTGAGCGACGAGTAGCCGGTGCCGAAGTCGTCGATGCTGAGGGTCACGCCGAGGTGGCGCAGCTCGTTCAGCGTGGACACCGCATTCTCGATGCCGTCCACCAGGACGCTCTCGGTCACCTCGAGGGTGAGCTCGGCCGGGGTGAGGCGTGCGTGGGCAAGCGCCTCGCGCACCCTCGCGACGAACTCCGGGTGGGTGAGCTGCAGGCTGGAGACGTTCACGCTCATGCGCAGGCCCGAAGACCCGTGCGCGTCCTTCCAGGCCTTCAGTTGCCGGCACGCCTCGTTCAGCACCCAGTTGCCGAGCGGCACGATGAGCCCGGTCTCCTCGGCGGTGGGAATGAAGGTCGCGGGCTCGAGGTGGCCGCGGTCGGGGTGGTGCCAGCGCACCAGCGCCTCGAAGCCGATCAGCCGGCTGTCGCGCAGCCCGTAGATCGGCTGGTAGTGCAGGTAGATCTGGCCGAGCCCGAGCGCGCGCCGCAGCTCGCCCTCGAGCTTGAGTTGGGAGGCCACGTGCTCGTGCAGGCTCGTGTCGAAGAGCGCGTACTGCGCCCTGCCCCGGCCCTTGGCCTTGTACATCGCGATGTCGGCGTCGCGGATGATCTGCTCGGCGCTTTGGTAGCCGTTGGAGCTGAAGGTGATGCCGATCGCGGCCGAGACCGTCACTTCCATGTCGCCCAGCTGGAACGCGCGCGTGAGCTCCTTCTGGATGCGCTCGGCCAGGTCGACGGCGTCGCGCTCGCGCACGATGTCCTCGAGCAGGATCGCGAACTCGTCGCCGCCCAGGCGCGCGATGAGGTCGGTGGGCCGCAGCACCGACTGCAGGCGCCGCGCGAGGTTCACCAGCAGCTCGTCGCCCGCCTTGTGGCCGAGCGAGTCGTTGACGATCTTGAAGCGGTCGAAATCGAGGTACATGACCGCGAAGCGCTGCTCGGGATGGCGCTGCACCCGCGCGATCGCGCGCGCGAGCTGCTCGTTGAAGTGGGTGCCGTTGGACAGCTGCGTGAGGTTGTCGTGGTAGGCGTTGTGGTACAGCTCGGACTCGGCGCGGCGCCGCGCGCTCACGTCCTGGGCCTGCACGATGAGGTTGTGGGTGCGGAACTCCCAGTCGCGCGCGAGCGAGACGTTGAGCGCCATCCACACGTCGGAGCCGTCGCGGTGGATGCCGCGCAGCTCCGTCTG
>JANMYH010000444.1:0-5609 GCA_031381925.1 Burkholderiales bacterium
GCGGTCGTAGTAGCGCTCGTCGCGCCAGTCGCGGCGGTCGTCGTAGTAGCGGTCGCGGGACTCGTAGCGCCGATCGTCGGCGTAGCGCGGCGCCGGCTCGTAGCGCGCCTCGCGATAGGCCCTCGGGTCGTAGCGCGGCGCCGGTTCGTAGTAGCGCACGGGCGGCGTCGAATAGCCGCGATCGTAGCCACGGTCGTAGCCACGCCCGCCGTAGCGGCGATCGTCGTAGTAGCGGCTGGAGCGGTCGTAGCCGCGATCCCAGTGGCGCCGGTGATAGTAGGGCTCCGACGCGATCGCGGTGCCGAGGATCGCGCCGACGGCCGCGCCGACCGGGCCGCCCACGGCCGCGCCGATGGCCGTGCCGACCACGGCGCCGGCGATCGGATCGCCGGCATTGGCTTTCGTCGAGAATGTACCGAGGACCAGCGCCGCGGCTACGGTGGCGATCAACAGGGGCTTTTTGCTCATCGGGGTCTCCTCCGCTCCAGGTTGCGCGAGATGAGGCTGAATCTAGCGCGCCGCCGCTGAAAGGGGAAGCTTTGT
The DNA here is from genome assembly GCA_031381925.1 of Burkholderiales bacterium. Lineage (GTDB taxonomy): Bacteria > Pseudomonadota > Gammaproteobacteria > Burkholderiales > Usitatibacteraceae > Usitatibacter. The sequence goes on from JANMYH010000444.1 coordinate 544, forward strand.
TACAAATACCGCGTCGCAGGGGTCATTGCGGCGGGACTCCTCGGAATCGGCCTTCGCGGTGCCCACCGCGCTCAGGCCCAGGGTCGCGATGGCGGCGACCCCTCGAGCGATGGTTTTCGGGGTGGCGGTCTCGTCGAGCGCCATCTTCGGCTTGCGGATGCTGCCGGTGATCTTCACGTCCCCCGCGATGGTCGCGAGGCCGACGGCGCCCGACCGGCCCCGCAGGCGCCCGCGCAGGTCGAGATCCTGGGCGCGCATGTCGACGAAGCCCGAGGTGATCAGGGTGCTGGCGGTGGTACGCGCCCCGAACAGCTGCGCCGCGCTCGCTCGCCCAGCCTGGAAAGGCAGTGCGACGCTCGCGCACTCGAATTCGATCTCGTTGGATTCCTTGCCTGAAAAGGCCTTCGTCATCTTGGCCTCCGCAGCGCCTGCGCGCTCCGAGGCCAACCGGGCCGGCCCCATGCGCACGTTGAAGGGCCCGGTGATCGTCGCGGCCAGGTCACGCATCGAATTGCCCGAAGCGGTGAGGCGCGTGGTCACCTTCATCGGCCCCCCCGTGAAGGGGGTCGCGCTGCCGCGTTCCTTGAACCAGCGCTCCAGCATCAGGTTGGTTCCGTCGAAGTTGAGTCGAGCGCTTTTCTTGCGGCCCTCGATCAGGATGCTGCCGGCAGCGGTTCCGCCCAGCATTTCGGTCGCGAAGGTGGCGATGTCGACGCGGTCGTCGGCGAATTTGCCCTTCATCCGGAGGTTCTTCAACGCGACGCCGTTGCGAAGCACCAGCGTGCCGAAGGTCGCGTCGATCGTGCCCGAGCTGCCCACGAGGCCGACGACCAGGGGCCACGCGAGCGCCGTGTCGCGGAACATCTGCGGCGGATCCAACGGGGGGACGGGGGGGCGGCCGAGGTCCAGGGAGGTTTGCGTCCAGTCGAGGCGGTCGGCGACCAGGCGCACGTCGGTCACGGGCCGCGCGCCGGGCGTGTGCAGGGCATCCCCCTTGATCTTGAGGCGGCCGAAGCTGGCATCGATCCGGTCGAAGGCGATGCGGCCCTCGCGTTCGTTCACTTCGAAGCGCGCGGTGAATGGCGCGACAGGACGTTGCTCGAGCGCGAAGAACTCGAAGATCGGGCGAAGGGACTCGCCCTTGGCATCGACCGCCACGGCGGGATTGCGAAACGTCCCGTCGATCGGCAGGCGGCCTTTCGCGGTGAGCTGCGCCTGGCCCCAGTCGAGCTCGACCTGCCCGCTGGTGACCGCGTTCGGCTTGCCCAATCGCGACAGGTCGTCGAATTGCGCCTTGAGCGCCACGCTGCGGCGGTTGCGCCACAGGCTGCCGGTGATGTGCACGTCGTGCATGCCGGTTTCGGACTCGACCAACGCCTCCTCGACGCGCAACGGCTTGCCCTCCCACTCGATCGTCGCGTCCTTGAAGTAGAGGTTGCGGTAGCGCACCTTGCCGATGAGCAGCGGCAGCAGCTCGAACTCCGCGGTCACGGTGGCCGCCCGGATCGGGGGGGCGGTCGGGTGCTCGAGCTTCAGGTCGCGGACCCACAGGGCAGGCAGCGGCCATAGCTCGAACTGGATGTCGCCCACCGCCAGGTCGCGCCCCCAGGCCTCCTTCGCCTTGTCGCGGGCCACTTTCTCGAGCCGCTGCGGATCGACCATCACCTTCAGCGCAACGGCGGCTCCGAGGACGAGAATTTCGAGGGTCACTACGGTGCCGATCACGGCCTTGCGCAAGGGGGTCATGGGCTCATAGACACCGTCCGGGCGAAAAAAAGCCCCACTTTCGCGGGGCTTTCTTCCGTCTGCCTGCCGCCCGGCGGCAAAGCGATCGATTAACGCCAGTTGCGGCGATGGTCGCGATAGGAGCGGTGGCCGTAATCCCGGTAACGGTACGAGGGGCCCGAGCTGAACACGATCGAGGTGCCGTAGTACGGGGCCGGTGCGTAGTAGGCGGGCGCGTAGCCGTAGGCCGGTGCATACCCATACGAGGGCGCGTAGTCGTAGCCATACGAGGGGGCCGGCGCGTAGTACCCGTTGTCGTAGCGGCGGTCATCGTAGTAGCGGTCGCCGTAATAGCGGTTCGAATCCGCGGCGATGCTGGAGCCGATTACCGCGCCGATCACGCCGCCGACCGCGCTGCCGTTGCGGCTGTGCGAGTTGTGGCCGATTGCGGCACCGATGCCGCCGCCGATGAGTGCGCCAAGGAGCGGGTCGGCCGCGGAGGCTTTCATCGGAATGGCACCCAGGACCACGGCGGCCGACAGGGTGGCGATCATCAGGGGTTTCTTCAGCGTCATTTGGATCTCCTTGCTAAGCGAACAAGTACGACCGGGATTCGGGGCGGGAGTGCCGCTTCGTCCCTTACGTGTGTAACGGGCGCCGCGCCCAAGTCGTTGGCGCCCCTTACAAATTTTTACAATTAGCGGGCAGGGGCCAGGGCCGGCACCCGGCGTTCGATCGTGATGCTCTCGACCTCCACACGACGATTCGGCTCGAGGCAGCGGATGAGCTGCGCGCGGTCGCGGTCGTTGCACTGCACTACCGGGTTGGACTTGCCCTTGCCGATCGCTTTCAGGCGGTTGGGCGCGATGCCCTTGTCGACGAAGTACTTCTTGACCGCGTCGGCGCGGCGCTGCGAGAGCGCAAGGTTGTACGCGTCGCTTCCCAGCCGGTCGGTGTAGCCGGTGACCAGGACGTTGTCGATGCGCTCATCCTGCGCCATGGCGCGGGCGATCTCGTCGAGCTTCGGCTGGGGCCTGCGCAACTCCGACTTGTCGAACTCGAACAGCTCCTGCGCGGACAGGGTGTAGCGCTCCAGGCGCGGAGCGGCCGGCGCGGGGGGCGGCGTGGGGCGCGCGGGCTCGGCCTGTGCATACGAGGGCTCACGGTATTCGCGCGCGCGCGGCGGGGGCGCGGGGGGCTCGTCCTCGTAGACGCGATAGCGCTCGACGTAGAGCGGCTGCGGCGCCGCGGCATAGATCGGATACGGCTCGTAGTAGCCGAAGAGGGGCGCCGGGTAGATGAACGGATAATAGAAGGTGCGCGGGTAGTAGCGCGAGTAGTAGTGCGGACGCGCCCAGCGGTGGTCGTAATGGCCGCCGTCGCGATAGCCGCCGCTTCGATAGCCCCCGTCGCGCGTGCCACCGCGATAGGCGCCGTCGCGCGTTCCGCTGCGATAGCCGCCGTCGCGCGAGCTGCGCTGGGAATCCGGGTTGCGGGCACCGCCGTCGCGCGAGTAGCGATCCTGGGCGAGGGCGCTCGAGGAGCCGAGGGCAAAGGCGGCCGCCAGCGAGAAAAGGGCGAGGGGGTTCATTGACGGCCTAACGCCGCACGGGCCCCCTCGGGTGACGCTTCCCTGCCGAACGGACTACCCCGCGATGCCTGCCCGCTCGAGGGTCTTGCGGGGACCTCCATGGGGACCGCTAAGCCGGGGGATTTCGGTGACGAGTTGCGGGGAGTATTCTCCGGGCCATGTACCGCAAAATCCTTTTGGCCTACGACGGGTCCGAGACCGGGCAGAAAGCCCTCCTCGAATCGCGCGAGATGGCCGAATGGGGCCAAGCCGACATTCACCTGGTCGCGGTCATGCCACCCCCCGCGGCCTTCATCGGGGGCGAGGGAGGGGTCTACGACGTCGGGCTCGAGGAGGAGGAGCGGCGCGAGTTCCAGGCCGTCCTCGACGATGGCCTGCGGCGGCTGGCCGAGGCGGGCCGCACGTCCTCGGGCGAGCTCCTCGTCGGCGAGGCCGTGGTCGAGATCGCGTCCTACGCCGGGCGGATCGGGGCAGACCTGATCGTCGTCGGCCACCGCCACCTCGACAGCTTCGCCAAGCGCTGGTGGCGCGGCTCCACCGCCAAGGGCCTCATCGAGCACTCGCCCTGCAACGTCCTGGTGGTCATCACCAAGTAAGTCTATTTCCCCAGCGGTTTCGCGATTCCCGCGAGCTCCGCTTCCGCCGGCATCTGGGGCCGGTCGCGCTGGCTCGGGACGAGGCAGAGGAATCCGAGCGGCTCATCCTTCGCGGCGAGGAACTGGTGCCACGTCATCGGCGGCACGTCGATCAGGTCGTGGGTGCCGATTTCGTAGGCCTTGTCGCCCACCAGGCATTGACCGCGCCCGCGAATCACCATCACTGCGTGGACGTGCTCGTGGCGCTCGAGCGTGGTGTGGCCACCCGCCGCGACCTCGAAATAGCGTAGCTGCGCCGGCGGATCGCGGCCCTCGAAGAGGACCTGGCGCGTGACGTCCTTGTACGGCGCGCTGCCTTCCTGCTTGTACGCCAGCACGTCGACGCTTTCCCAATGGAAATCGCCGGAATGCTTGCGTACGAGCGGTTTGTTCGTCGACACGGGGTAATTTTACCTGTTACCGAACTGGCATCGCGAGGGCGTGTCAGTCGTGATCCCCCGCACGTTTTGGAGAGCAAGAATGGCCGCGAAGAAGAAGACCGCTGCATTGCCCAAGAACTCCGCGAAAGCCGCCACGACGCCGAGCGCTGTCGAGCGAAAGATGGCCGCTACCCAGGACCTCGCCGCCAAATTCCCCTTCAACCGGACCAAGCCCGGTGAACACGGCGAGGCCGCGCGCAAGCCGCAGGAAGGCCAGCACGCCGAGCCGGCCGATCCGTCGGTGGGCGGCAGCACGCTCTCCGAAGGCGAGGCCAACGAGAAGCTGGGCGATGGCGCTCCGATGGCGGGATTCAACGCGAACAACCTGCCGCTCGACCGGGTTCGCGTCGACAGCACCGCGCGCGGGCTAACCACCAACTTCGGGGCTCCGGTCGCCGACAACCAGAATTCGCTGAAGGCGGGCCTGCGCGGCCCGACGCTCATGGAGGACTTCATCCTCCGCGAGAAGATCACCCACTTCGACCACGAACGCATTCCCGAACGCATCGTGCATGCGCGCGGCTCCGCCGCCCACGGATTCTTCGAGTGCTACGCGCCGCAGGCCAAGCTCACCCGCGCCGCCTTCCTGTCCGAGGCCGGCAAGCGCACGCCGGTGTTCGTGCGGTTCTCGACGGTGGCCGGCGAGCGCGGCTCGGCGGACCTCGCCCGCGACGT
>JANMYH010000325.1:0-2648 GCA_031381925.1 Burkholderiales bacterium
CGGGGGCAACACCGCCGTGGAAGAAGCGCTCTACCTCTCGAACATCGCGAAGCACGTGACCGTGATCCACCGCCGCGATAAATTCCGCGCGGAGAAGATCCTGCAGGACAAGCTCTTCGCCAAGCAGGGCGAGGGCAAGGTCGACATCGTGTGGAACGCGACCCTCGACGAGGTCCTCGGCGACAAGACGGGGGTGACGGGCGTGCGCATCAAGTCCACTTCCGACGGCAAGACGCGCGACCTCAAGCTCACCGGCTGCTTCATCGCCATCGGGCACAAGCCCAACACCGACATTTTCGCGGGCCAGCTCGAGATGCGTAACGGCTACATCGTCACCAAGAGCGGCCTCGACGGCAACGCGACCGCCACCAGCGTGCCCGGCGTCTTCGCGGCGGGGGACGTCCAGGACCACGTCTACCGCCAGGCGGTCACGAGCGCCGCCACCGGCTGCATGGCCGCGCTCGACGCCGATAAGTATCTCGAGAACCTGGGGTGAAGAAGGCCCCCGCGAAGCACGAGGCCCGAGAGGACATCGTGTTTCGCGAGGCCGTGAAGGACGTGCTGCCGATGGCGCCCACCAACCGGGTCGAGCCATTCCGCAAGCTGCCGGCGCCACATCCCGCCAAGCGCATCGAGGACGAGCGCGCGGTGCTCTCGGAACTCGCGAACCTCGCGACCGACGGCGACGACGTCGAGTTCGAGGACGACGGGGTGTTCCTGCGCACCGGGCTGCCGCGCGACATCCTGCGGAAGCTGCGCCGCACGCACTGGGTCATCCAGGCGAGCCTCGACCTGCACGGGCTCACCGGCGACGAGGCGGTGGCCGAGACCGCGGTGTTCCTCGCGGGCTGCAAGCGCTCGGGCGTGCGCTGCGTGCGCATCATCCACGGCAAGGGACTGCGCTCGCCGGGGAGGGAGCCGGTGCTCAAGCGGCGCATTCGCAAGCTCCTCACCCGCAGGGACGAGGTCCTGGCCTTCGCCGAGCCGCGCGCGGTCGAAGGCGGCGGCGGCGCGGTGGTGGTGCTGCTCGAAGCGTGAACCTGAACCTACAGGCCAGCCGCATCGCGCTGTGGATTCTCGCCGCCGTGGCGCTCGCCGTCGGCATCGACAACCTCGACCGGCCGCTCGCCAATCCCGACGAGGGCCGCTACTCCGAAATCTCGCGCGAGATGCTCACGAGCGGCGATTGGTTGACGCCGCGGCTGAACGGCATCAAGTATTTCGAGAAGCCGCCGCTGCAGTACTGGGCGAGCGCGATCTCCTTGAAAATCTTCGGCGACGAGGAATTCGCCGCGCGGCTCTACGTCGCGCTCTGCGGGTTGCTCACGGTGGGCATCGTGGGATTCACCGGCGCGCGGCTGGGGACTGTGGAGACCGGCGTGGCGTCGATGCTCGCCCTCCTCGCAAGCCCGTATTTCCTGGCCCTGGGCGGGATCGTGACGCTCGACATGGGGCTCACCCTCTGGACGACCGCCACGCTCTGCGCATTCCTGGTCGCGGACGCCGCCCCCGACGGGTCGGCGACCCGCCGCCGCTGGATGATCACGGCATGGGCGGCGATGGCGCTCGCCGTGCTCTCCAAGGGGCTCATCGGCATCGTCTTTCCCGCGGCCGCCCTCGGCCTGCATTGCCTGGTGCGGCGCGACTTCACGCCGCTGGCGCGCCTCGAGTGGGGCTACGGCCTGGTGGTCTTCCTCGCGATCGCGGCGCCGTGGTTCGTGGCCGTCTCCTACGCGAACCCCGAGTTCGCCGAGTTCTTCTTCGTGAACGAGCACTTCCGCCGGTTCCTCACGGCCTCCCACAGGCGCACCGAGCCCTGGTGGTATTTCATCCCGATATTGCTCGCGGGCTTCCTGCCGTGGATGTTCGCGTTGCCGGGGGCGGTGATTCACGGGTGGCGCGCCGAGGTCCTCGGGCGCGGCCCCCAGTCGCTGCGCCTGGCGATCCTCTTCGCCGCGTTCGTGGTGGCGTTCTTCAGCCTGTCGGGCTCGAAGCTTCCCGCCTATATCCTGCCGGCCTTCCCCCCGCTCGCGCTGGTGCTCGGGCGCTACCTCGTCGGTGCGCCCACGCCCAGGCTCGCGATGTGCCTCGTGCCGATCCCCTTCATCGCCGCCCTCCTGGGCTATGTCGCGTGGCAGTCGCCGGACGGGGCCCGTGACGCATGGACGCGGGGGCTGTACCTCCAGGCCCGGCCGTGGGCGCTCGCGGCCGCCGGGTTCCTTTTCGCCGTGGGCGTGAGCGCGCCGATACTGCTTCGCCGGGGCCGGCGCTGGCTCGCGTTGATCGTGGTGTCGATCGGGACGATGGTGATGGTCGACTGCCTCGAGGATGCCTTCGAGGAGATGGCGCCGCGGCAGTCGGGCCTGGCGGTGGCCGAGAAGATGCGTCCCCTGCTCACTCCCGCCACGCGCCTCTATAGCGTCAGGATCTACGACCAGACGGTGCCCTTCTACATCGGGCGAACCCTCACCCTGGTCGATTACGTCGACGAGTTCGAGACGGGCCTGAAGGCGCAGCCCGAGCTGCACGTCGCGAAGCTCGAGGATTTTCCCGCCGAATGGCTGCGGCCGGGAGAGGCCCTCGCTATAATGCAGCCCGACACCTACCAGAAGCTCCGGTCCCAGGAGCTGCCCATGCAGCTGGTGCAC
>JANMYH010000060.1:0-2765 GCA_031381925.1 Burkholderiales bacterium
CCGTCGCCCGCGACGATGCGGTCGATGATGCGGTGCATCCAGCCCATGCCTTCGCGGCAGGGCGTGCACTGCCCGCAGGACTCGTGGTGGTAGAAGCGCAGCAGCACCTGCAGCAGCCGCACCATGCAGGTGCCTTCGGCGATCACCACCATGCCGCCCGAGCCCAGCGAGGAGCCGACGGTTTCGAGGTCCTGGTTGTCGAGGGTGAGGCGCGCGACTTCCTCGCCGGTGACGACCTTGGTGGAGATGCCGCCGGGAATGATCGCTTTCACCTTGCGCCCGCCGGGGATCCCGCCGCAGTCCTCGTCGATGAATTTCTGGAACGAGTACCCCGGCTCGATCTCGTAGACACCGGGGCGATTGATGTGCCCCGAGATCGAGATGAGGCGAGTGCCCGGGCTCTTGGGCGTGCCCACTTTCCTGAAGGCTTCGGCGCCGTGGGCGATGATGCCGGCCACGTTGGAAAGGGTCTCCACGTTATTGACCACGGTGGGGCGCTGGTTGAGGCCCCGCACCGTGAGGCGCGGCGGGCGGTTGCGCGGATAGCCGCGCTTGCCCTCGAGCGAGGTGAGGAGCCCCGAGGCCTCGCCGCAGACGTAGGAGCCCGCGCCGCGATACACGATCAGGTCGCAGGCGAATTCGGTGCCGCAGAGCGGCTTGCCGAAGAAACCCTCCGCGTAGGCCTCGTCGAGCGCGCCGGTGATGCGCCGGTACGGCAGGTCGAACTCGCCGCGGATGTAGATGAAGGCGTGGCGCACCTGCAGCGCGTAGGCCGCGATCAGCATCGATTCGAGCAGCAGGTGGGGGGCGTTCTCGAGGATCCAGCGGTCCTTGAAGGTGCCCGGCTCGCCCTCGTCGGCGTTGGCGCACAGGTAGTGCGGCTGGCCGTCGTTCAAGTTGATGACTCCCCACTTGCGCCCGGCCGCGAAGTTCGCGCCGCCGCGTCCCTGGATGCCCGACGCGGTGACCTCCGCCGTGACCTGCTGCGGCGTCATCTGCGTGAGCGCCTTTTCCAGCGCCTCGTAGCCGCCCCGCGCGCAGTAGTCGGCCAACAGGTGTGAAGTGGGCGTCTGCGCGAAATTCATGAGAAGGCGCGTGGTCACGGTTGCGCCTGGATCAAGGCGTCGAGCTTGGCTGTGCTCATCGACTCGTGATAGGTGCCGTTGACCGCCACCACCGGCGCGGTGCCGCAGGAAGCCAGGCATTCCACCGTGGCGAGGCTGAAGCGCCCGTCGGGCGTGGTCTCGCCGGGCTGGATGCCGAGCTTCGTCGAAAGGTGCTCGATCAGGCGCTCGGCGCCGAGGAGCGAGCAGGAGATGTTGCGGCAGGTCTCGATGTGGCAGCGGCCCACGGGCGCGCGCCGGAACTGCCCGTAGAAGCTCAGGACCTCCTCGATCTGGATGCGCGGTACGCCGAGGTAGGCGACGAGATCCGAGATGTCCGCATCGGCCACGTACCCGCGCTCCTCCTGGATCCGCCGCAGGCACGGCAGCACCATCGAGGAGTCGAAGCCCGCGGGGAAGCGCGCGCGCAGCAGGTCGAACTCGGCGACCAGGTGCTTCATCGATCGCACTCCCCGCCGATCATGTTCACCGAGCCGAAGGTCGGGATGATGTCGGCGAGCTGGTGGCCCTCGAGCAGGCGCGCGAGCCCGCCCATGTGCACGAAGCTGGGCGAGCGCACGTGCACCTTGTACGGCGTGCCGCCGCCGACGCTCACGAGGTAGAAACCGAGCTCGCCATTGGGCGCTTCGTGCGCCAGATAGACCTCGCCGGCCGGCACCGCGGGCCCCTCCATCACCAGCTTGAAGTGGTTGATGAGCGACTCGATCTCGGAATACACCAGCGTCTTCTCGGGGAAAGTGCAGCGCCGGTCGTCGACGTTGATGGGCCCTTCGGGCAGCATCTCCATCAGCTGCCGGATCATGTACACCGACTCGTCCATCTCGCGCATGCGTACGTAGTAGCGGTCGTAGTTGTCGCCGTTGATGCCCACGGGCACGTCGAAATCGAGCTCGGCGTAGGCGAGGTAGGGGACATCCTTGCGCAGGTCGCGCGGCGCCCCGGTGGAGCGCAGGATCGGCCCGGTGAAGCCCCAGTGGATCGCCTCGGCGCTGGTGAGCGACGCCACGTTGCGTGTGCGGTCGATGAAGATGCGGTTGCGGTCCATGAGGCCGTGCACGCGCCCGATGAAATCCTCGTACTGGGTGAGGATTTCGCCGAGCCGGGTGAGCCAGCCCTCGGGCAGGTCGCGCGCGAGCCCGCCGATGCGTCCGTAGGTGTAGGTCACGCGCGCCCCGGTGAGCGCGGCCAGGTGCTCGTAGATGTAGTCGCGGATCATCACCAGGTAGAGGAACGGCGTCATCGCACCCAGCTCCATCAGCGATGCCGCGATGCACGTCAGATGGTCCGCGAGGCGCGAGTACTCCGACAGCAGCGTGCGCAGGTAGCGGCAGCGCGGCGTCATCTCCACGCCCATCAGCTTTTCCACCGCCTCGCAGTACGCGAAGTTGTTGATGAGGCCCGAGCAATAGTTGAGCCGGTCGACGTACGGGATGAGGTTGTGCCAGGTGTGCGCTTCGCACTCCTTCTCGAAGCCGCGATGGAGATACCCGAGTGCACGTCCACGCGCGTCACCTTCTCGCCGTCGAGCGCGGCGATCACCTGGATGGTGCCGTGGGTGGCGGGGTGCGAAGGCCCGATGCTCACGACCACCTCGCCATCGGCGTCCTGGGGACCGAAGGCGGGGCGGATCGGGTTGGGGAT
>JANMYH010000112.1:0-1989 GCA_031381925.1 Burkholderiales bacterium
GTAAGAAGCCGATGCGATTCGAGGTCCGGGCCAGGCTGTCGGGCGAAGGTTCCGAAGAGGTCAGGTTAAGCGGTATCTTGGAAGCGAAAGGAACGACTCTGACCGTCGCCCTCGATGACAAAGATGTCCGAGTCCGTGAAGCGCGCGCCGACCGGGAAATTCTCCGGCACGCCGCCGATCATGAAGCCGGGATTCTTCCCCGCGCTCTCAAACAACCACGCGAGCATCGAAGTGGTCGTGGTCTTTCCGTGCGTGCCCGTGACGACGAAACTGCGCTTTCCGCGGATCACCTCGTGTTCCAGCGCCTCCGCCATCGAGGTGTAACGCAGCTTCCGGTTCAGCAACTCCTCCAGCTCCGGATTCCCGCGCGAGACCGCATTGCCCACGATGTAAAGGTCGGCGTTGGCCGGGAGATTCTCGGGCTTGTAGCCGCTGAACAGCTCGATGCCGTTCGATTCGAGCAGCGTGGACATCGGCGGATACACAGCGCCGTCGGACCCGGTGATTTTGTGGCCCTGAGCACGAAGCGCGAGCGCGGTGGAACCCATCGCGGTGCCGCAGATGCCGATGAAATGAAAATGTTTGGTCTTGGACATGGAATAGAGCCTGTCCCCGGGAATCGACAGGAGCGCGCATCATGCCGCGACTCCAGTCGTGCGCAAGGAGCGGAAAGGGAAACTGCCGGCCGCCGCAATCCGGCGCGTTTTCACGGGAACAACCCGCGCTGCTTCTTCGCCTCCCACACGCGCTTGATGCCCAGCGTCAGCGCTGCCATGCGCATGGAGACCTTTTCGTGCTTGGAGAAATTGAGAGTCTGCGTGAAGGCGGTTTCCAGGATGCGGAAAAGCTTGTCCACCACCTCGGCCTCGGTCCAGAAGAAGCTCTGGAGATCCTGCACCCACTCGAAGTAACTGACCACGACGCCGCCCGCATTGGCAAGAATATCGGGGATCACGAAAATGTCGGGCCGCTCATTCAGAATGACGTCCGCGTCGGGAGTGGTGGGTCCGTTCGCGCCTTCGGCAAGGATGCGGCATTTGATGCGCGGTGCATTTTCTTTGGTGATCTGGCGCTCGAGCGCTGCTGGGATGAGCACGTCGCATTCCAACTCGAGCAGCTCGGCATTCGTGATCGCCTCCGCACCTTCGAATCCGACTACAGAGCGCGTTTTCTCCAGATGCGCTTCAAGCAGATTCAAATCCAGCCCCTTTGCATTGTAGATGCCGCCAAAAGCATCACTGACGGCGATGATCTTCGCGCCATGCTTCGCCAGCGACGCGGCGGCGACTGAGCCCACGTTTCCAAATCCCTGCACGACCACCGTCGAATCCCGCGTCTCCATGCCGATCACATCCATCGCGCGCCCGACGAGATAGCCGACACCGCGGCCCGTCGCCTCGCGTCTGCCGAGCGAGCCACCGATGTTCACCGGTTTTCCCGTCACCACGCCCGGCACACTGTGGCCCTGGTAGGTCGAGTACGTGTCCATGATCCACGCCATGGTCTGCTCGTTCGTCCCCACATCGGGCGCCGGGATGTCGATCTGCGGACCGATGAATGGGATCAATTCCTGCGTGAACCGCCGCGTCAGCCGCTCCATCTCGCCGATGGAAAGCTTGCGCGGATCACACGCCACGCCGCCCTTCGCTCCGCCATACGGCAGGCCTGTCAGCGCGCACTTCCAGCTCATCCACATCGCCAGCGCCGCCACCTCGCCGAGCGTGACGTCGGGATGAAAACGCAGCCCGCCCTTCGTCGGCCCGAGCGACAAATGATGCTGCACACGGTAGCCGGAAAAAACCTGCACCTGCCCGTCATCCATTCGCACCGGCACCGCGACGACCAGCGCGCGCTTCGGATACTTCACCCGCTCCCGCTCGACCTGCCCGATCCCCAACCTGTCGGCCACGAGATCAAACTGCTCACACGCCATGTCGAAGGTCGGATGCCGGTAGATGTCCATGGGGAATGAATAAGCGCAGATCGCAG
>JANMYH010000120.1:0-4332 GCA_031381925.1 Burkholderiales bacterium
CCGGTGCTCATGCCGGCGCCGATCTATTACTCGCACCGCCTGGTCGAGCGCCAGGCGATGCTGCGCAAGGACGGGCGCCTGCCATGGCTGCGGCCCGATGCCAAGAGCCAGGTGACCTTCAAGTACGTGGACGGCAAGCCCACGGAGATCGACACGGTGGTGCTGTCCACGCAGCACGCCCCCGAGATGTCCGACGGCACGCACATGAAGAAGGAAGCCATCGATGCGGTGATCGAGATGATCATCAAGCCGGTGCTGCCGAAGGAATTCCTCAAGAACGTGAAGTACCTGGTGAACCCCACCGGGCGCTTCGTGGTCGGCGGGCCCCAGGGCGACTGCGGGCTCACCGGGCGCAAGATCATCGTCGACACGTACGGCGGTGCGTGCCCCCACGGCGGTGGCGCTTTCTCCGGGAAGGATCCCTCGAAAGTGGACCGTTCGGCCGCCTATGCCGCGCGCTACGTCGCCAAGAACGTCGTGGCCGCGGGCCTCGCCCGGCAATGCCAGATCCAGGTGAGCTACGCGATCGGCGTGGCCAAGCCCATCAACGTGACGGTCTACACCGAGGGCACGGGCGCGATCCCCGACGAGAAGCTCGCCCAACTGGTGCAGGAGCATTTCGACCTGCGCCCGCGAGGCATCGTGAAGATGCTCGACCTGCTGCGCCCGATCTACGAGAAGACCGCCGCCTACGGCCATTTCGGCCGCGAGGAGCCCGAGTTTTCCTGGGAGCAGACCGACAAGGTCGCGCTGTTGCGCGACGCCGCGGGACTGAAGGGCGCGGCCAAGCCGCGCGCATTTGCCGCGGCCGACTGACGGCACGAGGATTGAGTGCCGTCATCCCCGCGCAGGCGGGGATCCAATTTCGTATTAACTGAAATTGCGCTTCATCACATCGGCCACCCCTGCGGTGGCCGATGTCCTTTGGGCGATCGCGACGAGCTTCGGGGTGTGCTTCGCGAACCAGTCCGTGCCAGGCCGCCAGCGCGTCATCGCCGCGAGGTAGAGGTCGATCGCGCTCATCCGGCTGCCGAGGAACCACGGACCCACGGCGGCCCCTTCGACCTGCTCCCAGAGCGCCTTGCGGTGGCGGTCGGTGCTTTCCCGCAACTGCTTTGCGACCTCGGGGTCCTGGACCCATTTCTCCGGGTCGTCGCCATAGGTGAACGTGGGATAGATCGCGGCCACCAGGAACACCGACCAGCGATGGAATGACGCCCGCGCGGGATCGTCGCGGGCCGGGATCAGCCCCGAGCCGGGAGCGAGGTCGGCGAGGTAGTGGACCATCGCGAGGCTCTCGGTGAGGATCCGGCCATCGGGCAGCACCAGGGTCGGAACCTGCCCGAGGGGATTCACCGCGAGGAGGCGCCCGCGCGTGGGGCTCCCCGCTTCATAGTCGACTTCCTCGTAGTCGAGGGGAATGCCGGCCACCGCGAACGCCGCCTCGACGATCGTGTTGCCGCATCCCTTGCAGCCGAGCAGCAGGTGCCGTTCCATGCCGCGGATTCTAGCCGGTTGAGCTACAATTGCGGGGTTCGAGGAGCGTTGCAACGCGGCGGTTCCGCCGCGCCAGGCTCGAACCTTTCAAAACCGCGCTCGTTGATCCGTGACCCGCTCACGGAAGGACGAGCCCAAGCTGCTCCCCTCCCGCGCAGGTCGCCTTTAACGACAAAGGACCGACTATGAACGCCCGCACCAAACCCGAAGACTTCACCGATTTCCACGTCGCCGACCTCGCGCTCGCCGCCTGGGGCCGCAAGGAGATCCAGATCGCCGAGACCGAGATGCCCGGGCTGATGGCGATCCGCGAGGAGTACGCGGCCTCGCGCCCGCTGGCCGGGGCACGCATCAGCGGCTCGCTGCACATGACCATCCAGACCGCGGTGCTGATCGAGACGCTCGAGACGCTCGGCGCCGAGATCCGCTGGGCCTCGTGCAATATCTTCTCGACGCAGGATCACGCCGCCGCCGCGATCGCCGCCACCGGCGTGCCGGTATTCGCGTACAAGGGCGAGTCGCTCGACGAGTATTGGGACTTCTCCCACCGCATCTTCGAGTGGGGCAACGATCGCGACGGCAAGCCCAAGTACACCAACATGATCCTCGACGACGGCGGCGACGCCACGCTCCTGCTGCACCTGGGGGCGCGCGCCGAGAAGGATGCCTCGCTTCTCGCGAAGCCCGGCAGCGAAGAGGAGACTTCCCTCTTCGCCTCGATCAAGGCGCAGCTCGCGAAGGATCCGAAGTGGTACTCGACCCGGCTCGCGCAGGTGATGGGCGTGACCGAGGAGACCACGACGGGCGTCAAGCGCCTCTACCAGATGGCCCAGGAAGGCGCGCTCAGGTTCCCGGCGATCAACGTGAACGACTCGGTCACCAAGAGCAAGTTCGACAACCTCTACGGCTGCCGCGAGTCGCTGGTCGACGGCATCAAGCGCGCGACCGACGTGATGGTCGCGGGCAAGGTGGCGCTGGTCGCGGGCTACGGCGACGTCGGCAAGGGCTCCGCGCAGGCGCTGCGCGCGCTCTCCGCCCAGGTCTGGGTCACCGAGATCGATCCGATCTGCGCGCTGCAGGCGGCGATGGAAGGCTATCGTGTCGTGACCCTCGACGAGGCTGCCGACAAGGCCGACATCTTCGTGACCGCCACCGGCAACTTCCACGTGATCACGCACGAGCACATGTCGCGCATGAAGAACAATGCGATCGTGTGCAACATCGGGCACTTCGACAACGAGATCGACGTGGCTTCCCTCAAGCAGTACGAGTGGGACAACATCAAGCCGCAGGTCGACCACGTGATCTTCCCCGACGGCAAGCGCATCATCCTGCTCGCCGAAGGGCGCCTGGTGAACCTGGGATGCGGCACGGGGCACCCGTCCTACGTGATGAGCTCGTCGTTCGCCAACCAGGTGATCGCGCAGATCGAGCTCTTCACCCACACGAAGAAATACCCCGTGGGCGTCTATGTGCTTCCCAAGCACCTCGACGAGAAGGTCGCGCGACTGCAGCTCGCGAAGCTCAACGCGCAACTCACCGAGCTGCGCGACGACCAGGCGAAGTACCTTGGGCTTTCCAAGGATGGACCGTTCAAATCGGATAATTACCGATATTGAAATGACCGCGAGAACGTCGTTGGAGCGGACGCTCCGCGCCGCTCGACGACGGCGGGCGAAGCGCTAGCCATGGACTCGCAGCGCGGCAAGGCGCGCAAGTACAGCTTCGAATTCTTCCCGCCGAAGACCGCGGAGGGGATGACGAAGCTGCAAGGCACAGTGCGGCAGCTCGCGCAGCTCAAGCCCGATTTCTTCTCCTGCACCTACGGGGCTGGCGGCTCGACGCGGGAAGGCACGCTCGCGACCGTGCTGCAGATCCGCGAGGCCGGCCACGCGGCCGCCCCCCACCTGTCGTGCGTCGCCTCGACCAAGGCGAGCCTCGCCGAGGTGATCGAGCAGTACAAGGCCCACGGCATCCGCCACATCGTGGCGCTCCGGGGCGACCTGCCCTCCGGCCTCGCAGCGTCGGGCGAGCTGCGCTACGCCTCGGAGCTGGTGCGCTACATCCGCGAGCTGACCGGCGACTGGTTCCACATCGAGGTCGCGGCCTATCCCGAGTACCACCCGCAAGCACGCCGGGCGCAGCAGGACCTGCAGGCCTTCAAGGCCAAGATCGATGCGGGGGCCAACGCCGCGATCACCCAATACTTCTACAACCCCGACGCGTATTTCCATTTCGTCGAGCAGGCCGAGGCCCTCGGCATCGACGTGCCGATCGGCCCGGGCGTGATGCCGATCAACAACTTTTCCCAGCTGGCGCGCTTCTCCGACGCGTGCGGCGCCGAAATCCCGCGCTGGATGCGCCTCAAGCTCGAAGGCTTCGGCGACGACACGGCCTCGATCAAGGCCTTCGGCCTGGACGTGGTGACGGACCTGTGTGACAAGCTCCTCTCGGGCGGCGCGCCGGGGCTGCATCTTTACACGATGAACCAGGCGGGTCCGGCGTCCACCATCTGGCAGAGGCTGGGCCTCTAGCGGGGCGGGCGCTACAATCGGGGGATTGATCACTCCGGGGGCTGGCCTTGAATGCCGTAGCGAAGACAATCGTTGAACCGGGTCAGCGCTCGGCGCTCGCGACGCAGGTGAAGGCGCTGCCTCCCGAGGAGGCCGCCGCGCTCATCGAGCGCGCGCAGCCGGCGCAGGCCGCCGCCGCGCTGCAGGAGCTCAACCCTGCCATCGTGCAGTCGATCCTCGGCCACCTCGACAAGGGCGCGCGCCGCCTCATCGCCGCCTCCGCGCCGCCGGAAGTCGCCGAGCAGTGGAAGCGCAACGCGCA
>JANMYH010000145.1:0-7053 GCA_031381925.1 Burkholderiales bacterium
GGCTCGGTCGAGGACCGCGCCGCCGTCCTGCTGCACGACATCGGCCTGCACGTGGTGAAAGACGCCGCCGGGGAAATCGGCCTGCGCGTGATCGTGGGCGGCGGCATGGGCCGCACGCCGATCATCGGCCACGTGATCCGCGAGTTCCTGCCGTGGCAGCAGATGCTCACCTACATCGAGGCGATCCTGCGGGTCTACAACCGCTTTGGGCGCCGCGACAACATCTACAAGGCGCGGATCAAGATCCTGGTGAAGGCGCTCGGCGTCGAGGAGTTCACCCGGCAGGTCGAGGCCGAGTGGGCCGCGAATCCCGATTCGCCCGCGGTGCTCACGCAGGAAGAGTTCGACCGCGTCGCTACCCACTTCACGGCGCCCGCCTACGAGCGCCTGGCCGACATCGACCCGGTCTACGTGCAGTCGCTCGCCGACAGCCGGGCATTCTCGAGGTGGGCCGAGCGCAACGTGCACGGGCATCGCCAGCCGGGGTATGCCGCGGTCACGCTGTCGCTCAAGAAGACCGGCGTGCCGCCGGGAGATGCGACGGCCGACCAGATCGACGCGATCGCGGCCCTCGCCGAGCGCTACAGCTTCGGCGAGCTTCGGGTCTCGCACGAGCAGAACATCATCCTCGCCGACGTGCGCAAGCGCGATCTCTTCTCGTTGTGGCTCGCCGCCAAGGCGATCGGCGTCGCGACTCCGAACGTCGGCCTGCTCACCAACATCGTCTGCTGCCCGGGCGGCGACTTCTGCTCGCTCGCCAACGCCAAGTCGATCCCGGTCGCCGAGGCGATCCAGCGGCGCTTCGACGACCTCGACTATCTCCATGACATCGGCGAGCTGGACTTGAATATTTCAGGCTGCATGAACTCGTGCGGCCACCACCATATCGGCCACATCGGCATCCTCGGCGTCGACAAGAACGGCTCCGAGTGGTACCAGGTCTCGATCGGCGGGCGCCAGGGAATCGCTGCCGCGCTGGGCCAGGTGATCGGGCCCTCGTTCGCCGCCGCCGAGATGCCCGACGTGGTCGCGAGGCTCATCGACACGTACCTCGATACGCGCCACGAAGACGAGCTCTTCGTGGACACCGTGCACCGCGTGGGCCTCGCGCCCTTCAAGGCCCGCGTCTATGCGGAGCAAAGCGAGGTGGTCCGTGCTGCTGCCTGATCGCGTGATCCGCGAGGGCCGGGTGGTCGCCAACCTCTGGACCTTCGTCTCCGAGGAGGACGCCTCGGGCGCGCTGCCCGAAGGCCCGATTGCCGTGCCGCTCGCCGCGTGGAAGGCGCGGCGGGCGGAGTTGCTGTCGCGCCGGGATCCGCTGGGCGTGTGGCTCAAACCCGACGACGATCCCGAGGCGATCGGCGCCGACGTGGACGCCCTCGCCCTCATGGGCGTCCAGTTCCCCAAGTTCACCGATGGGCGCGGCTACTCGACCGCGGCGCTGCTGCGCACCCGGCTCAAGTTCGCCGGCGAGCTGCGCGCCTTCGGCGACGTGGGACGCGACCAGCTCTTCCTCCTCAAGCGCTGCGGCTTCGATTCCTTCAGCCTCGCCGCGCACCGCGACCCCGAAGCAGCGCTCGCGGGCCTCGAGGACTTCAGCCTCCGCTACCAGGCGTCGGTGGACGACCCCGTGCCCCTGTTTCGCAAGCGCTTCTCCACCGGGGCGGTGCGATGAGCCTCGACGAGCGCGTCGACCGCGCGCGCCGGCTGCTCGCCGCCGTGGAGAAGAGCTACTCGCCCGCGGCGCTGGCGTCGAGCTTCGGCGCCGAGGACATGGTGGTGCTCGACCTGATCGCGCGCGACGGGCTCGCGATCCGGGTCTTCACCCTCGACACCGGGCGCCTGCCGCGGGAGACGCACGAGCTCATCGGCACGGTGCGCAAGCGCTACGGCATCGCGGTCGATGCCTACTCGCCCTGGCCCGAATCGGTGGACGCCTTCGTCGAGCAGCACGGCATCGACGGCTTCTACGACGGTGTCGAGCAACGCAAGGCGTGCTGCACGGTGCGCAAGGTGGAGCCGCTGCGGCGCGCGCTCGCCGGCAAGCGCGCGTGGATCACGGGCCTGCGCCGCGAGCAGTCGAATACCCGCGCCGAGCTCGCCGAGACCGCGCTCGACCCCGACCATGGCCTGTGGAAATTCAGCCCGCTCGCCGATTGGAGCGACGCCGACGTGTGGGCCTACCTGCGCGAGAACCGCGTCCCCTACAACGCGCTCCACGATCGCGGCTATCCGTCGATCGGCTGCGAGCCCTGCACCCGCGCCGTGAAACCCGGCGAGCACCCCCGTGCCGGCCGCTGGTGGTGGGAGCAGGACGGCGCCCGCAAGGAATGCGGGTTGCACGAGATCCCGGTGAGGGTGCTGGAGAAAGCGTCATGAATGCAGCCGTGAAAAAACTGGTGTCGGAGACCCTTTTCGAGGTCGATGGCGCAGCCCGTCCGAAATGGGTCTCCGACACCCGTTTTTCGCACCTGGATTGGCTGGAATCCGAGGCGATGCACATCATGCGCGAGGTGGTGGCCGAGGCGAAGAACCCGGCGCTGCTGTTCTCCGGCGGCAAGGACTCGATCGTGATGCTGCGCCTCGCGGAAAAGGCGTTCCGGCCCGACCGCTTTCCGTTTCCGCTGCTGCACATCGACACCGAGCACAACTTTCCCGAAGTGATCGCGTTTCGCGACGCGCGCGTGGCCGAGCTGGGCGAGACGCTCATCGTGCGCTCGGTGGCCGAATCGATCCGCACGGGGCGCGTGAAGCTGCGCAACGCGCTCGAGAGCCGCAACCCGCACCAGACCGTGACGCTCCTCGATGCGGTGCGCGAATTCCGCTTCGATGCGCTCTTCGGCGGCGCCCGCCGCGACGAGGAGAAGGCGCGCGCCAAGGAGCGCATCCTCTCGCACCGCGACGAGTTCGGCCAATGGGACCCGCGCAACCAGCGCCCCGAGCTCTGGAGCCTCTACAACGCGCGCCTCGCCCCGGACGAGCACCTGCGCGTCTTCCCGATCTCGAACTGGACCGAGCTCGACATCTGGCAATACATCGCCCGCGAGAGCCTCGCGGTACCCCGCATCTATTTCGCCCACGACCGCGAGGTGGTCGAGAGGAACGGCCTGCTGGCGCCGGTGACTCCGATCACCCCGCCGCTGGCCGGCGAGGTCGCGGTCACGCGGCGCGTGAGATTCAGGACGGTCGGCGACATCACCTGCACTTGCCCGGTGTTGTCGGATGCCGACACCCTCGATGGAATCATTGCGGAGACGACGTCGGCCACCGTGACCGAGCGCGGCGCAACCCGCATGGACGACCAGACATCGGACGCGTCGATGGAGCTGAGGAAGCGCGAGGGGTATTTCTGATGGGCGCGGTCATCGGGGTGCGCGACCCTCTCCCCAACCCTCTCCCAGGGGAGAGGGAGCAAACGTGGGACGCGTTTTCGCGGTTGGATGCCCCACGGTTGCAGGCGACGACATTGCGGTTTACGACGGCAGGGTCAGTGGACGACGGCAAGAGCACGCTCATCGGCCGGCTGCTGCTCGACGCCAAGGGGCTGCTCGAGGACCAGCTCGCGTCCGTGGCGCGCACCTCTGCGCGAAACACCCGCGAGGGGAACACCGTCGGCGGCCTCGACCTCTCGCTCTTCACCGACGGGCTCACGAGCGAGCGCGAGCAGGGGATCACGATCGACGTCGCCTACCGCTACTTCGCCACGCCGCGTCGCCGCTTCATCATCGCCGACACCCCGGGGCACGAGCAGTACACGCGCAACATGGTCACCGGCTCCAGCACCGCGGATCTCTCGGTGATCCTGGTCGACGCCGCGCGCGGCATCACCGAGCAGACGCGCCGCCACGCCGCTGTCGCCGCCCTCCTCGCGATCCCGCGCGTGGTCGTCGCGGTGAACAAGATGGACCAGGTCGGGTTCGACCGCGGCGTCTTCGAGCAGCTCACCGCCGAGTTCGCGGCGATCGCTGGATCGCTCGGTCTCGCCCACATCACCGTCATTCCCGTTTCCGCGCTCCAGGGCGACATGGTCGTGCATCGTGGCGACCGCCTCGGCTGGTACCACGGCCCGACCCTGCTCGAGGTGCTCGAGGGCGCCGCTTCGGGCCAGGCCTCCGCGGAGCTACGCTTTCCGGTGCAGCTGGTCTCGCGCTCGCGCTTCGGCGGCCGCGACGAGCTGCGCGGCTACCTCGGCCGCGTCGAGTCGGGCGAGATCGCGGTCGGCGACCGGGTCACGGCGTGGCCCTATGGCGTGGAAGCGCGCGTGGCCGACATCGTGACGATCGATGGCACCCTCGAGCGCGCCACCGCGGGGCGCTCGATCACCGTGGTGCTCGATCGCCAGGTCGACGTCGCGCGCGGCGACCTGCTGTCCCACGTCCACGACTCGCCTCGGCTCGCACGCCGCTTCGGCGCCCGCCTCACCTGGCTCGATCGCGATCCGCTCGCCCCGGGCCGGCGCTACTGGCTCAAGCACACCACCCAGACGGTGCGCGCAACCATCGAGTCGCTCGAGTCGCGCCTCGACCTCGCCACCCTCCGGCCCGACGCCGCCGCGACCACCCTCGCCTTCAACGACCTCGGCACGGTGCGAATCGCCGTGGGCCGCGCGCTCGTCGCCGATCCCTACGCGGTGAACCGCGCCACCGGCAGCTTCATCCTGATCGACGAGGCCACGAACCATACGGTCGCCGCGGGCATGATCTCGGAGATCGCCGGTGGGTAAGCTCTATCTGGTCGGCGCGGGCCCCGGCGCGCCGGACCTTCTCACGCTGCGCGCCGCGCGCCTGCTGGAATCCGCCGATATCGTCTTCCACGACGCGCTCGTGCATCCCGAGATGCTGGCGCTCGCGAAACGTGCGCGCCACATCGACGTGGGCAAACGTTATGGCAAGGTCTCCACCGAGCAGCGCTTCATCAACCGCGCGCTCATCGGGGCGGCACGCACGCATGCGGTTGTCGTGCGCCTGAAAGGCGGCGACCCGATGCTTTTCGGCCGGGCGCAGGAGGAGCTCGACGCGCTCGCCGCCGAGGGCATCGATACGGAAGTGGTGCCGGGCGTGACGGCCGCTCTCGCTGCCGCGGCTTCGGCGAAGGTCTCGATGACGCGCCGGGGAATCGCGCGATCCGTCGCGTTCCTCACGCCTCGCGTGGGCAAAGACCAGGAAGCGTCGGCCTGGATCGACGCCGCGATGGCGGCGGACTCCATCGCCCTCTACATGGCCGCGGGTGCCTCGCAGGAGATCGCCCGCGCGCTCATCGACGCCGGCAAGCCCGCCGCGACGCCGGCGCTGCTGGTCGAGAGCGCGTCGCTGCCGGACGAACGCCGTGTCGCCACCACCCTCGGAGCCCTGGCGCACTCTCCCCTGCCCCGCGCTTCCGGACCGGTGGTGATGCTGGTCGGCGCCGCGTTCGACCGGGCGATTGCAATGCCGCTTTCCATCCCCAACTTCTCCTCATCCCTCGCCGCTTCCTGACCATGGCTCCCCAAGACAAGTACACCGTCGAGACGATTACCGAGGTCCGACCCTGGACCGACAGCCTCTTCTCCTTCCGCACCACGCGCGACCGCGGCTATCGCTTCGTGCCGGGCCAGTTCGCGCGCATCGGCGTGTCGGGCAATGCGGAAGGCTCGACCGTCTGGCGCGCCTACTCGATCGCGTCCGCCGCCCACGACGAACACCTCGAGTTCTTCTCGGTGGTGGTGCCCGGTGGCGCCTTCACCAGCAAGCTCTCGAAGCTCAAGGAAGGCGACCCGATCTACGTCGAGCGCAAGAGCTACGGCTTCCTCACCACCGATCGTTTCGTGTCCGGGCGCGACCTCTGGATGCTCGCCACGGGAACCGGGCTGGCGCCTTTCCTGTCCATCCTCCATGACTTCCACACCTGGGAGTCCTACGACAACTTGGTTCTTGTGCAAAGCGTCCGGACCCAGCAGGAATTGGCCTACGAAGACCTGATCCAGGGCTTCGACCAGAGCGAGTACTACGCGGAGTTCGCACACAAGCTGCGCTACGTGCGGATCGTCACGCGCGAGCCGGTGCCCGGTGCGCTGACCGAGCGCGTGACGAAGCTCCTGGCCAGCGGCGTGCTCGAGGCGAACGTGGGCCTGAAGCTCGACCATGACCGCTCGCGCATCATGCTGTGCGGCAACCCGGAAATGGTCGAAGACTCGCGCAAGCTCCTCGTGGAGCGCGGCTACCGGCTCTCGCGCCGCAACGAGCCCGGGCACCTCGCGGTGGAGAACTACTGGTGAGCGCGCAACCGATCTTCGAACGCGCCGCGGCACGCGCCGAGGAGCAGGGCCTCGCCTACGCGGGCGCCGTGACGCCCGATGAAGCGCAGCAGCTGCATACCGCCGGCGTTGCCACCATCGTCGACGTCCGCACGCGTTCGGAGTACGAACAGGTGGGACGCGTCGCGCACACCGAGCTGATCGAGTGGCGGCGCGACGGCGAGGCGCAGCCCGATCCGGCATTCGCCCATCGACTCCTCAGCCGCTATCGCACCGACGAGGCGCTGTTGCTCATCTGCAGGAGCGGCGTGCGATCGCACTACGCCGCCGAGGTCGCCACCCGGGCCGGCTTTACCCGCGTCTACAACGTGCTCGACGGCTTCGAGGCCGGCTGGCGCCCCCTCGGCCTTCCTTGGGTGAAGGGATAAAGCGGCTTCCGGAGTAATCCGGGAAAATCGGGGGGATGATCCCCTGGCTGCGCGGCGACGCGCCGTTTCCCCCCGTCTCGAAGGCGCTGACATCGCCCAACGGGCTGCTGTGCGCCGGAGGCGACCTCTCGCCGGAGCGCATCGTCGACGCTTACAGCCGCGGGATCTTTCCGTGGTATTCCGACGGCGATCCGATCCTGTGGTGGTCTCCCGACCCGCGCATGGTGCTTTTCCCCGCGGAGCTCAAGGTCTCGCGTTCGCTCAGGAAAACGCTCACGCGCGATGCCTACGAGACGCGCGTGGACACCGCCTTCCGCGAAGTGATGCAGCGGTGCGCCGAGCCGCGCGACGGCCAGGGCGGCACCTGGATCGTGCCGGAGATGGTCGAGGCCT
>JANMYH010000177.1:0-5344 GCA_031381925.1 Burkholderiales bacterium
CACCTGCAAGCGCTCGACGGAGGAGTCCACGTAGCGGGAGGTGCCGGTGGTGGCGACCTGCTCGCCCAGCACGTGCCAGGGCTCGATCGCCTGGCGCAGCTCGAGCTCGATGCCCTCGTAGGCGACCGTGCCGTAGCGCGGAAAGCGGAACTCGAAGAAGGGTGAGAACCACTCGTAGCGGAATCCGTAGCCGGCGCCGTTCAGGTCCTCGACCACGTCGCGCATGTCCTGGGCGACGAAGTGCGGCAGCATGAACTCGTCGTGCAGCCGCGTATCCCAGAACACCAGCTTCTCGCGATACGGGCGCGCCCAGAAGCGGGCGACCAGCGCGCGCAGCAGCAGGACCTGCAGCAGGCTCATGCGCGAGTGCGGCGGCATCTCGAAGGCGCGGAACTCGAGGATGCCGAGCCGCCCGGTGGCGGTGCCCGGCGCATACAGCTTGTCGATCGAGAACTCGGCGCGATGCGTGTTGCCGGTGAGGTCCACGAGGAAATTTCGCAGGATCCGGTCGACCAGCCACGGCCGCTCGTTCGACGCATCCTTCCTGAACTGCGCCTCGAGCTGCTCGAAGGCGATCTCGAGCTCGTAGACCGTGTCGCTGCGCGCCTCGTCCACGCGCGGGCTCTGGCTGGTGGGCCCGATGAACATGCCCGAGAAAAGGTACGACAGCGCCGGATGGTTCTGCCAGTAGGTGACGAGGCTCCTCAGCAGGTCCGGCCGGCGCAGGATCGGGCTGTCGGCCGCGGTGGGACCGCCGAGCGTGATGTGATTGCCGCCGCCGGTGCCGGTGTGGCGGCCGTCGAGCATGAATTTCTCGGTGCCCAGTCGCGTCTGGCGCGCCTCCTCGTAGAGCGTGGTCACGTGGCGCTTCAATTCCTCCCAGTCGTTCGCGGGATGGATGTTCACCTCGATCACGCCCGGGTCGGGCGTCACCGCAAAGCGGCCCAGGCGCGGATCGTCGGGCGGGCCGTAGCCCTCGAGGCGCACCGGCCAGCCGAGCGCGTTCGCCGTTGCCTCGACGGTGGCCACCAGCGTGAGGAAATCCTCGAGCAGCTCGAGCGGCGGCAGGAAGACGTGCAGGCGTTCCTTGCGAACCTCGACGCACAGCGCGCGCTTCACCACCTCGCGCGATGCGCCGGGCGCGAGCTTTTGCGGCTTGCCGTGCTTGGCGAGGGTCGCCGCCTTCGAGGGCCTGCGCTTGCCGAGCGCGTCGCGGCGCTCGAACGGGTCCATCGGGATGTGGGGATCCTCGTCCTCGGGCAGGATCTCCGGGAGCGAGCCGAGCGGCAGCCGATAGCCCATGGGCGAATCGCCCTCGGCGAGGAAGACCTTCTCGCGGCGCAGCGGCCAGGGCGAGCTCAGCCACTTGGTCGGGGCGCTCGCCTTGGGGCGCGCGACCGCCTTCAGCGGCAGCACGAAACCCATGGGCTTGCCCAGCCCCTTGGCGAGCTGGTCGGCGAGGCGGCGGCGCACACCGTCGGTGGAGATGTCCTGCGACAGGGGATCGACGTTGAGCGGGAGGCTCGCCTCGTCGCGGATGATGCGCCACGGGTCCTCGTAGGCGGGCATCGCGTATTCGGGTGAGACGCCGAGCGCCTGCGCGAGCTCGGAGGCGAAGCGCCCGGCCTCGACCTCGGTCGCCTTGATCCCGGCGCGCTCGAGCTGCTCCTCGGCCTCGTCGTCCCAGAGTGTCACGCCGTCCTTGCGCCAGAAACACGACAGCGCCCAGCGCGGCAGCGGCTCGCCCGGGTACCACTTGCCCTGGCCGTAGTGGAGCAGCCCCCCCGGGGCAAAGCGCTTGCGCAGGCGGGCGAGCAGCTCGCCTGCAAGCTCGAGCTTCTTCTCCGACATCGCGGTGTAGTTCCACTCGATGCCGTCCATGTCGTCGATCGAGATGAACGTGGGCTCGCCGCCGACGGTGAGGCGCACGTCGTTGTCCGCGAGCTCCCGGTCCACCTGGCGCCCGAGCGTGTCGATCGCGCTCCACTGCGGCTCGGTGAAGGGCTTGGTCACGCGCGGGTCCTCGTGGATGCGCGTGACCGTCATCTTGAATTCGAGCGTGCTCTTGCAGACATCGGTCATCCCCGTGACCGGCGCGGCACTCACCGGAAGTGCCGCGCTCGCGAGCGGGATGTGGCCCTCGCCCGCGAGCAGGCCCGAGGTCGGGTCGAGGCCGATCCAGCCCGCGCCGGGTACGTACGCCTCGGCCCATGCGTGCAGGTCGGTGAAGTCCTCGGTCGGGCCCGAAGGGCCGTCGAGGGACTTCTGGTCGGCGGCGAGCTGGATCAGGTAGCCCGAGGCGAAGCGCGCGGCGATGCCGAGGTAGCGCAGGATCTGCACCATCAGCCACGCCGAGTCGCGGCACGAGCCCTGCTTGAAAGCGAGCGTGTCCTCGGGCGTCTGGATGCCTTGCTCCATGCGCACCAGGTAGTTCACATCCTCGCGCACCATGCGGTTCACCGCGATCAGCAGATCGATCGTCGAGATGCGCGTGCCGAGGAAGAGTGTGCGCGCCCGGCGTACCCACGCCATCAGGAGCGGGGTCTCGGGGACCTGCTCGAGGTAGGGCGCGAGCTCGCGGAAGTTGTCGTCGCTATAGGTGAACGGAAAGGTCTCCGCCGAGGGGTCGACGAAGAAATCGAACGGGTTGATCACCGTCATGTCGGCCACGAGGTCGACGGTGATCTCGAGCTCGCGCGACTTCTCGGGGAACACCAGCCGCGCGACCCAGTTGCCGTACGGGTCCTGCTGCCAGTTCAGGAAATGCTTCGCCGGGCGCACGTTCAACGAGTAGCTGTCGATCGGCGTGCGGCAATGCGCCGCCGGCCGCAGCCGCACCTCGTGGGGCGACAGCCCCACCAGCCGGTCGAACACGTAGCGCGTCTTGTGGTGCAGCGCGACCTTGATCGTCACTTAGCGGCTGACGGGAACGGAAAGCTGCGTTTCAACGCCTTTTCGCCC
The DNA here is from genome assembly GCA_031381925.1 of Burkholderiales bacterium. Taxonomy (GTDB): domain Bacteria; phylum Pseudomonadota; class Gammaproteobacteria; order Burkholderiales; family Usitatibacteraceae; genus Usitatibacter. The sequence continues at coordinate 2,962 of JANMYH010000177.1, forward strand.
AGCATCACTCGAGCCAGTCGGGGTCGGGGAGCTCGGAGAAGACGCGCCGAAGGCCGCCGCCCCAGCGCGAGCGCAGCATCGTGAAGTAGGGATCGCCCTCGCGGATGCGTTGCTGCATGCCGACCCGAAGGCTGTCGCGCGGGTACCAGAGGAGGTCGATCGGCAGTCCCACGGAGATGTTGGACTTCATCGTCGAGTCGAAGGAAATCAGCACGCACTTGGCGGCTTCCTTCTGCGGGGTCGCCATCGACACCACGCGGTCGAGGATCGGCTTGCCGTACTTCGACTCGCCCAGCTGGAAGTAGGGGGTGTCGTCGGTCGCCTCGATGAAGTTTCCCTGTGCATACACGTGGAAGAGGCGCGGCGCCTCGCCCTTGATCTGGCCGCCGACCAGCAGGTTGGAGTGGGACTCGATGCTCGACTGCGACAGGAACGGGCCGTCGCGGCGCGCCATCTCGCGAAGCGAGTCGCCCACCAGCGCGGCAGCGTCGTACATCGAGGGCGCGTTCCAGATCGTCTCCTCGCCTTCCTCGGCCTTGGCATGGCGATCGAGGATGTTGATGACGCCCTGGGTCATCGCGAGGTTGCCCGACGAGAGCACCACGATCACCCGGTCGTCCTTCTTCTCGTACACCCGCATCTTGGTGAAGGTGGCGATGTGGTCCACGCCCGCGTTGGTGCGCGAGTCGGAGGCGAAGATCATTCCGGAGTCGAGGCGGACGGCGACGCAATAGGTCATGGGGACATTCTACTCAACCGTGCGCGACGAGAAGAAACTGCCCTGGATGTCCTGCGAGAGATCAAACATCGAGTCGAGGAACTCGGTGAGGTACTCGTGCAGGCCCTCGGCGAAGATTTCGGAGATGCGCTCGTGCTCGAGCCCCGCGAGGATCTTGCCGGCGGCGCGGACAGTCTCGCCGGACTGGGCGTTCTGCACCCGCCCGAGCGAATCGCACACCTGCTTCAGGCAGAAGCGCAGGCTCCGCGGGATGTCGCCGCGCAGGATCAGGAGCTCGGCCAGCTTGAGCGGTGTGATCACGTCGCGGTAGACCTTGCGGTAGGCCTCGAAGGCGGAGACGCTGCGCAGCACCGCGGACCACTGGTAGTAGTCCACCGCGCCGCCCACGTCCTTCACGCTCGGCAGGAGGATGTGGTACTTGACGTCGAGGATGCGTGCCGTGGAGTCGGCGCGCTCCATGTGGGTTCCCATCCGGGCGAAATCGTAGGCGTCGTCGCGATGCATCGTGCCGAAGGTCACGCCGCGGAAGAGGTGGCTGCGTTCCTTCACCCAGTCGAAGAACGCCGAGATCCCGCGCGCCTCGACGCGCTCCTCGTCCACCTGCTGCATCTCAAGCCACGTGGAGTTCAGCACCTCCCACATCTCGGAGGTGATCGAGCCGCGCACCGCGCGCGCGTTCTCGCGCGCCTGGCGCGCGCAGGCGTAGATCGACGAGGGATTCTCGGGATCGAGCGCCATGAAGTGCAGCACCTCCCGCGCGCAGACCTCGTCGTGGCGGCCGGAGAAGGGGAAGAGCGTTCCGGTGATGTTGAGGGGTGCCAGCCATTCCTGACCCTGGAGCTTCGGATCCTTCACCAGCAGCGACATCCGCCAGGTCACGTCGAGCACGCGGGCGGTGTTCTCCGCACGCTCCACGTAGCGGCTCATCCAGTACAGGTTCGACGCGACTCTCGAAAGCATCTCGTTAGATGGCTCCCATCAGTCGACCACCCAGGTGTCCTTTACTCCCCCGCCCTGGGAGGAGTTCACGACGAGCGACCCCTCGCGGAGCGCCACCCGGGTGAGGCCGCCGGGGACGAAGTTGATGTCGGAGCCGGTGAGCACGTAGGGACGCAGGTCAATGTGCCGGTCGCAGAGCACATCGTCGCAGTACGTCGGCACCTGCGACAGCGACAGCGTGGGCTGCGCGATGAAGCGTTCGGGCGCGTCGAGCACGCGGCGGCGATAGCGCTCGCATTCCTCGCGGCTGGCGGTGGGACCGACCAGCATTCCGTACCCGCCCGAGCCCTGGGCCTCCTTCACCACCAGTGTCTCCAGGTTGGCGAGGACGAACTTGAGGTCTTCGGGCTTGCGCAAGGTGTACGTGGGGACGTTCTTGAGAATCGGCTCCTCGCCGAGGTAGAAGCGGATCATCTCGGGCACGTACGGGTACATCGACTTGTCGTCGGCGACCCCGGTGCCGATTGCGTTGGCCAGCGTCACCCGCCCCGCCTGGTAGGCCGACAGCAGGCCGGGGACGCCGAGCATCGTGTCGGGCCGGAAGGCGAGGGGATCGAGGAAGTCGTCGTCGATGCGCCGGTAGATCACGTCGACCTTCTGCGGGCCCTGGGTGGTGCGCATGAACACCGTGTCGTTCAGCACGAA
>JANMYH010000336.1:0-2133 GCA_031381925.1 Burkholderiales bacterium
AGCGACAACGAGCCGGCGCGCCGGCTCTACCGGCAATTCGGCTTCGAGGAGCGCTACGTGTATTGGTACCGCGGGCGGTTGGAGGGGCTGTGACCGAGGACGACATCACCGCGCTCGCGCGGCGGCTCGGGCGCCTCTGCAAGCGCAGGAGGGTGGAGATCAGCGTCGCCGAATCGTGCACGGGCGGCGGCCTCGCAGCCGCGATCACGCGCATTTCAGGGAGCGCGAAGTGGTTCGACCGTGGCTTCGTCACCTACTCCAACACCGCCAAGAAGGAATTGCTCGGCGTAGCTCAGCGCACCCTGCGGCTCCGCGGAGCGGTGAGCGAACAAGTGGCGTGCGAGATGGCGAGCGGCGTGCTCCGGCGCAGCCCGTCGGACGTGAGCGTCTCGATCACCGGGATCGCGGGGCCCACGGGCGGCTCGCGGTCGAAGCCGGTGGGCCTCGTCTGGATTGCCTGGGCGGTCCGCGGCGGGCCGGTGCAGGCGCGCGAGTTCCGCTTCACGGGAAACCGCCTGGAAGTCCAGCGCCAGGCAGTTTTTATAGCGATTCAGGGACTTATGGACTTGTTAGGTAGGTGAAGTGGCTCCCCGCCTAGGCGGGGAAGACCGGAATCGCGCCGGCCCTTGACAACAGAACGCTCGTTCGGTAGCTTACCGAACATTCGTTCTGTAAGCGGATTCGCCGGCATGGCGTTGAATTCCCAGAAGCCCTCGCTCGACCCCTCGTACCTGGAGAAGCTCCAGGACTACTACGCCGAGCACAAAGTCATCCCGTCGTACTCGGTGCTGGCCACCCTTTGGGGCATTTCGGCCAAGTCGTGGGTCGCGGAGTGCGTGAAGCGCTTCGAGGAAGCGGGCTTCCTCGACTGGACGCCCGACAAGCAATTGAAGCCCGGGACGCGATTTTTCGAGCGCCGCCTCGCCGATTCCACCGTCCAGGCGGGGTTGCCCAACCCGGCGATCTCGGACGGCTACGACCTGATCACCATCGACGACTATCTCGTCCGGGTGCCCTCGAAGACCTCGCTCGTGCGGGTGAAGGGCGACTCGATGATCGACGCCGGCATCCACGAGGGAGACCTGCTGGTGGTCGAGCAGCAACCGAACGCCAACGTCGGCGAGATCGTCGTGGCGATCGTCAACAACGAGTTCACGGTGAAGTTCCTCGAGAGGGAAAAAGATGGCTTCGTGCTCAAGCCCGCCAACAAGGCGTATCCGGTCATCCGCCCCAGAGGGGGCTTCGAGATTTTCGGCGTGATGGCCGGGCTGGTGCGGCGTACCCGGTAGCTCATTCCATGAGCCTCATGCGGACTAGTCTCGAATACGTCCAGACAATCAACCAAGGGATAATTCCAATGCTCAAAGTCATCTCCACTCCTCCTTCCGAAGCCCCCAAGATGGACGACAACAAGGCGAAGGCCCTCGCGGCCGCGCTGTCGCAGATCGAGAAGCAGTTCGGCAAGGGCGCCATCATGAAGATGGGCGACAAGGACGTCGAAAAGGGCATCCAGGTCGTCTCCACCGGCTCCCTCGGGCTCGACATGGCCCTCGGCGTGGGCGGCTTGCCCCGCGGGCGCGTGGTCGAGATCTACGGCCCGGAATCGTCGGGCAAGACCACGCTCACGCTGCAGGTCATCGCCAACATCCAGAAGCTCGGCGGCACCGCCGCCTTCATCGACGCGGAGCACGCGCTCGACCCGCAATACGCCCAGCGCATCGGCGTGGATACGTCCGAGCTCCTGCTCTCGCAGCCCGACAACGGCGAGCAGGCGCTCGAGATCGCCGACATGCTGGTGCGCTCGGCGTCCGTCGATTGCGTGGTGATCGACTCGGTGGCGGCCCTCACGCCCAAGGCCGAGATCGAGGGCGAGATGGGCGAGCCGCAGATGGGCCTGCAGGCGCGTCTCATGAGCCAGGCGCTCCGCAAGTTGACCGCCAACATCAAGCGCTCCAACACGCTCGTGATCTTCATCAACCAGATCCGCATGAAGATCGGCGTGATGTTCGGCAACCCCGAGACCACCACCGGCGGCAACGCGCTCAAGTTCTACGCCTCGGTGCGCCTCGACATCCGCCGCATCGGCTCGATCAAGAAGGGCGAGGAAGTGATCGGCAACGAGACGCGCGTGAA
>JANMYH010000207.1:0-7323 GCA_031381925.1 Burkholderiales bacterium
CCGACCGCGTAGCTCACCAGCATCGGGATCCAGCGCGCCTTCACGCGGAAAGCCACGGCCGCGGCGAGCGCCAGGGACAGCAGGCTCCCGGCGACGCAGGCGATGAGGATCTGGGCGAGGACCGGCATCATTCCAGCCAGATGAAGGCACCCATGCGGCCGCTCCTGGGCGCGCGCCGGTACGAGAAGAAGCGCGTGGCCTCGCCGTGGGTGCAATAGCCGCCGCCGTGGATCTCGCGCACGCCGGCACGCGTGAGCCGCTGGCGCGCGAGGGCATAGAGGTCGCACATGAACTTGCCGGGCGCATCGGGCACGAACGCCGTCCCGGCCGCCGGATCGAAGCGCTCGAACGCCTCCTTCACTTCGGGACCCACCTGGAAAGCCGTCGGGCCGATGGCGGGGCCCATCCATGCCGCAACGTCCGCCGCCGGCGCCCCGAGGGACCGGACGACGTTCTCGATAACCCCGGAAGCCATGCCGCGCCAACCGGCATGGGCGATGCCGACCCGCCCGCCACGCATGTCGGCCACGAAGAGCGGCATGCAGTCGGCGGTGAGGACGGTGGCCACGCGCCCGGGGGTGCTCGATACGGCTGCGTCCGCGGAGGGCGTATCGGCCTCGCGGAAGATGTCGAGGTCGGCAACCTGGTTGCCGTGGACCTGCACCATGTAGCGCGGCGCGGTCGGCAGGAGGTCGGCCACGACCTGGCGGTTGCGCTCGACGCGGCCGGGCTCGTCGCCACTGCCTGTGCCGAGGTTCATGGAGGCGTACTCGCCCACGCTCACGCCGCCCGCGCGCGTGGTCACGAAGGCGCGCACGTTGCTCGGCGCGGGCCAGTCGGGCACCAGCCACTGGCGCGGCATGCTCAAGGCCTCAGGCTCTCGAGAAGGGCGCGGAAGTCGCCGGGCAGCGGCGCCTCGAACTCCACCGTCTTGCCGGAGCGGGGATGAACGAAAGCGAGCTTCCATGCGTGCAGGGCCTGGCGCTCCAGCGCCCGCGCACCCTTCTTGCCATACACGGGGTCGCCCTCGATGGGATGGCCGATGGAGGCGAGGTGGACGCGGATCTGGTGGGTGCGTCCGGTCTCGAGCGAGCATTCGAGGAGCGTGTGCCCGGGGAAGGCCTCGCGGACCTTGAAATGGGTCACCGCCGGCTTGCCGCCCGCGACCACGGCCATCCGCGTGCGGTGGACCGGATGGCGGCCGATCGGGGCATCGACGCTTCCCGCCGCCTTGACCCGCCCGCGTGCCAGCGCGAAGTAGGTGCGCTTCATGGTGCGCGCTTGCAGCTGGCGCACCAATGCAAGCTGCGCGGGCTCGTTCTTCGCGACCACCAGCAAGCCGCTCGTATCCTTGTCGAGGCGGTGCACGATCCCCGCGCGCGGCAGCTCCCCGGCCGCGGGAGAATGGTGCAGGAGGGCATTCAGCATCGTTCCCGCCCAGTTTCCGCTGCCCGGATGCACGACCAGGCCCGCGGGCTTGTCGAGGACCAGGACGTCTTCGTCTTCGTGCACCACGGCGAGCGCGATCGCCTCGGGCCGGAACGCCGAATCGACTTCACGCGCGACGAGCTCGACCTCGACGGCCTCCCCGCTTCTCATTTTCAGGCTCGCCGACGCGACCCGGCCGGCCACGCGCACGAATCCCTCCTCGATCAGGCGCGCCAGGCGGCTGCGCGATTCCTGCGGCAGGAGCCGGGCGAGCGCCTGGTCGAGGCGCAACCCCGCCATCTCCAGCGGAATGGTGACTTGCCGGGCCGCGGAGGGGGCGTGCGGCGCGGTATAATTTGCGCTTCGCGATACGGGATTCACCATGATTCGAAGTGTAACGGCAATGGCTGCGCTCCTCCTCGCCCTCATGATCGCGGGCTGCGGCCTGTTCGCCGACAAGATCGATCCGCGCAAGAACTGGACCGCAGCCGAATATTACAAGGCGGCGAAGGATGAGTTCGACAACCGCAACTGGGACGCGTCGATCAAGATCTACGAGGCGCTCGAGTCGAAGTTCCCGTTCGGGCGGTTTGCGCAGCAGGCGCAGATGGAAGTCGCCTACGCGCACTACAAGCTGGGGGACACCGCCCAGGCGCTCTCGGCGGTCGACAAGTTCCTGAAGCTGCACCCCAACCACCCCAACCTCGACTACGCGCTCTACCTCAAGGCGCTGGTGAACTTCAAGGAAGACCTCGGGCCGTTCGCTCGAGTCATCACCCAGGACCTCGCCGACCGCGACCCCAAGGCCGCGCGCGAATCGTTCGAGGGGTTCAAGGAGCTGGTGACGCGCTTCCCCGACAGCCGTTACTCGCCGGATGCGCGCCAACGCATGGCCTACCTGGTGGAGGCGCTCGCGCGCCATGAGATCCACGTCGCGCGCTACTACCTCTCCCGGGGCGCCTTCCTCGCCTCGGCCAACCGCGCGCAGGATGCGATCACGCGCTTCCCCAATTCCCCCATTCACCGCGAAGCGCTCGACGTCATGGTCGAGGCCTACGACCGCATGGGGATGACCGAGCTTCGCGACGACGCGCGCAAGGTGCTGGCCAAGAATTTCCCCGCCGACCGCATGGCCCGCGACGGCCAGAACCGCGCCAAGTCGTGGTGGAAATTCTGGCAGTAGCAAAACCGGGGACAGACCACGTTTTTCTGCCCGGCGGAAAAACGTGGTCTGTCCCCGGTTTTATTTCGCCAGCGTCTTGAGCAGGTACTGCTGGGCGCAGAAGGACTTGCCGCGGCCGGGCTTGCGGCGCTTGAAGCCGCCGTCGGATTGCATCTCCCAGGATTGCACGTTGTCGTCGAGGTAGGCCTTGAGCCCCTCGCGCATCACGCGCCGGCGCACCTTCGGGTCGAGAACGGGGACGCAGAGCTCGATCCGCCGGAAGAAATTGCGCTCCATCCAGTCCGCGCTCGACAGCAGGATCTCCGACTCGCCGCCATTCCTGAAGTGGAAGATGCGGGTGTGCTCGAGGAAGCGCCCGATGATCGAGCGCACGCGGATGTTCTCCGACAGGCCCTTCACCCCGGGGCGCAGCGCGCATACCCCGCGCACGATGAGGTCGATCTTCACCCCGGCCTGCGAAGCCTTGTAGAGGGCGTCGATCACCTGCGGCTCCAGCAGCGCGTTCATCTTGGCGATGATGCGCGCGGGCTTGCCCGACTTGGCCACCTGCATCTCATGCTCGATCGCGGCAAGCGTGCGCGGGTGCAGGGTGAATGGCGCCTGCCACACGTGCTTGAGCTTCATCACCTTGCCGAGGCCCGTGAGCTGCTGGAACACCTCGTTCACGTCCGCGCAGATCGCATCGCGGCAGGTGAGCAGGTCGAAGTCGGTGTAGAAGCGCGCGGTACGCGGATGGTAGTTTCCGGTGCCGACGTGGGCGTAGCGCACCAGCCGTCCCTCCTCGCGCCGCACCACCAGCGACATCTTGGCATGGGTCTTGTGACCCACCACGCCGTAGACGACGTGCGCGCCGACCTCCTCCAGGCGCGCCGCCCAGTTGATGTTGGCCTCCTCGTCGAAGCGCGCCATCAGCTCGACGACGACGGTGACCTCCTTGCCGGCCCGCGCCGCGTCGATGAGCGTCTGCATGATCACCGAATCGGTGCCGGTTCGATAGACCGTCTGCTTGATCGCGACGACCTGCGGGTCGCGCGCCGCCTCGCGGATGAACTCGATCACCGGCGTGAACGACTGGAACGGCCGGTGCATGAGCACGTCGCCCCGGCGGATCGTGGCGAAGAGGTCGCGCCCCTTCGAGACCGCCTTCGGCAACCCCTGCTGGAAGGGGGCGAACTCGAGGTCGGGACGATTGACCTGCTCGGGAATGCTCATCAGCCGCGACAGGTTCACAGGCCCCGCGACCGAATACAGGTCATCCCCATCGAGCCCGAACTGCGCGAGGAGGAAGCGCGTCATCGATTCGGACATGTTGTCGGCGACTTCGAGCCGCACCGCGTCGCCGAAGTGGCGCTGCGGCAGTTCCCCCTGGAGCGCCAGGCGCAGGTCCTTCACCTCTTCCTCTTCCACGAAGAGGTCGGAGTTGCGGGTCGCCCTGAACTGGTAGCAGCCGAGCACGCTCATGCCGGTAAAGAGCTCGCCCACGTGCGCGTGCAGGATCGAGGTGAGGAAGATGAAGTCGTTGGGGCCTTGCGCCACTTTCCTGGGCAGGCGGATCACGCGCGGCAGCACCCGCGGGGCCTGCACGATCGCTGCCCGCGAGTCTCGTCCGAAGGCGTCGCGGCCCTCGAGCTCGACGGCGAAATTCAAGCTCTTGTTGAAGACCCGCGGGAACGGATGCGCGGGATCGAGGCCGATCGGCGTGAGCAACGGCATCATCTCGCGGAAGAAGTAGTCGCGGATCCACTCCTGCTGGCCCGGGGTCCACGCGGCGCGGCGCAGGAAGTTGATTCCCTCCTTCGCGAGGCCCGGAAGGATCTCATCGTTCAGCAGCCGGTACTGGCGCTCGACGATCCCCTGCGCGCGCGCCGCGACCTGGCGGAAGACTTCCAGCGGCGTGAGCCCATCGGCCCCGGCCGCGGCCGCGCCCAGCTTGATCTGCTCCTTCACGCCCGAGACGCGGATCTCGAAGAACTCGTCGAGGTTCGAGGACACGATGCAGAGGAACTTGAGGCGCTCGAGCAGCGGCACGGACCGGTCCTCGGCTTGCGCAAGGACGCGGCGGTTGAACTCGAGGGCCTGGAGCTCTCGATTCAGGAAGTGCTCGGGTGAATGGCGCTGCACGCGCTTCGGCTGGGCCTTGGGCTTCTTTGCCATGAGGGTAGCGGCGCTTCATGACCGTTGCGTGACAGGGGCGGATGGCATACTCCACCTCGCGCGACGGTTTTCGCAGCATTGAGGATTCGTGAGCCAATATACTACCCTCGGCGCCGTTGACCTCGGCTCCAACAGCTTCCACCTCGCCATCGGGCGCGTCGTCGACGACCAGGTCTACCCGCTCGATTCGCTCAAGGAAACGGTGCGCCTCGCCTCCGGGCTCACCGCCGACAAGCAGCTCGACGCGGCCGCCCAGGAGCGCGCGCTCGGCGCCCTCAAGCGCTTCTCCGAGCGCCTCGCGGGCATGCCCCCGCAAGCCGTCCGCGTGGTCGGCACCAACGCGCTGCGCGTGGCCAAGAACGCGCGCGCGTTCCTGCGGCAGGCCGAGGCGACCCTGGGCTTTCCCATCGAGGTGATCCCCGGGCGCGAGGAGGCACGGCTCATCTACGTGGGCGTGGTGCACTCGCTGCCGCTTTCGAACCACAACCGCCTGGTGGTCGACATCGGCGGCGGCTCGACCGAGCTCATCATCGGCAACAAGCTGAAGCCCAAGGCGATGGAGAGCCTCTACATGGGCTGCGTGAGCTACACCGCGCGCTTCTTCGGGGATTCGCGCATCGACAAGAAGTCGATGAAGCAGGCCGAGCTCGCCGCGCGCGAGCAGGTGCAGACGATCGCCACGCGCTACGAGAAGCTCGGCTGGAAGGAAGCCGTGGGCTCCTCGGGCACCGCGCGCTCGATCGCCGAGATCCTGGAGAAGAACGGCCAGGCCGAGCGCGGCATCACTGCCGCGGGGCTCGCGTGGCTGCGCGACCAGCTGGTCGCCGCGGGCGACCTGCGCAAGCTCGCGCTCGCCGGCCTTCGGGAGGATCGCGTCCCGGTAGTCGCCGGCGGCGTGGCCATCATGTCGGCCGTGTTCGACGAGCTCGGACTCACCGAGATGACGGTGGCCGAGGGGGCGCTGCGCGACGGGGTGCTCTGGGACCTGCTGGGTCGCGTGCACCATCGCGACATCCGCGAGGTCACCGTGGACCAGTTCGTCCGCCGCTACCACGTGGACCTCGCGCAGACGCAACGCGTCGCCCGCCTCGCCCAGGATTTGCGCCGCGGCCTCGATGATTCCGGGGGCGAGCTCGAAGCGCTCGCCCAGTTCCTCGACTGGGGCGCGAAGCTGCACGAGATCGGCATCTCGATCGCGCAGGCCGCCTATCACAAGCATTCGGCGTACATCCTCGCCAACGCCGACATGCCGGGATTCTCGCGCCAGGAGCAGGGGTGGCTGTCGAACCTGGTGCTGGCACAGCGCGGCAAGCTCTCCAAGATGCGCGCCGCCTTCGACGACGACCCGCGGCTCGCGGCCCTCGCCTTCTGCTTGCGGCTCGCCGTGATCTTCTACCGCAGCCGCCGCTCGCTCGCCCTACCCCGGCTGAAGCTCGAGCGCGAAAGCCGCGGATGGCGCCTCGAGCTGGCGGCCGCGTGGCTCGAAAGCCACTCGCTCGTCGCGGTCGCGCTCGGGCACGAGAAGGAAGAGTGGGAGTCGGTCGGCCTCGACCTCGAGGTCGTCGAGACCTAGGCTCAGTCCGCCTTGATGTTGGATTCCCTGATCACCTTGGCCCACATCGCGATTTCCTGTCGCACGCGCGCTGCCGCCTGCTCCGGCGTGGTCTGCACCGCGTACGCGCCCTGGTCGAGCAGCTGTGCCTGCGCGTCCGGGGTCGCGAGGATCTTCGCGAGCTCGGCGTTCAGGCGATCGATGATCGGCTTGGGCGTTCCCGCCGGCGCCAGCACCCCGAACATCGAGGCGACCTCGTAGCCGGGCATGCCCTGCTCCGCCGTCGTGGGGACGTCGGGCAGCATCGAAATGCGCGTGGCGGTAGTCACCCCGAGCGCGCGCAGCTTGCCGGCCTTGATGAGCTGCATCGAGGCCGGAACGGTCTCGCACATCGTGTTGACCTGGCCGCCGACCAGGTCGGTCATGGCCGGGCCGCTGCCCTTGTACGGGACGTGGACCATGTCGGCCTTGGTCATGCCGCGGAAGAGCTCCGCGCACATGCGCTGCGGTGCCCCGGCGCCCGACGAGGCGTACGTGAGCTTGCCCGGATTGGCCTTGGCATAGGCGACGAACTCCTGCATGTCCTTCACCGGCAGCGAGGGCTGGAGCACCCACACGAGCGGCACCGAGCCCACGACGGCGACCGGCACCAGGTCGCGCTCGAGGTTGTAGCGGATCGTGTCCTTCTCGAGCGTGGCCATGATCGAGTGCGAAGTGAGCGCGCCCATGAGCAGCGTGTAGCCATCGGGCGCGGCCTTGGCGACCGCATCGGCGCCGATGTTGCCCCCCGCGCCGCCGCGATTGTCGACGACGACCTGCTGGCCCAGCGCCGTCGACAGGCGCTGCGCGAGGACGCGCCCGATCACGTCGGTGGCGCCCCCGGGCGGATAGGGCACGATCAGCTTGATCGGTTTGTTGGGGTACTGCGCGGCAGCCAACGGTGCCACGAGGGCGAGCAATGCCGCCGCGATGAATCTTTGCATGGGGAATTCCTGGGGTTAGGCCG
>JANMYH010000225.1:0-6493 GCA_031381925.1 Burkholderiales bacterium
TCCGTAGGACACGTTCTGCAGCACGTCCATGTGCGGGAAGAGGGCGTAGCTCTGGAACACCATGCCGACGTCGCGCTCCCACGTGGGACGATGGGTGACGTCCTCGCCGTCGATCAGGATCGCGCCGGACGTGGGCGTCTCGAGTCCCGCGATCATCCGCAACGTCGTCGTCTTGCCGCACCCCGACGGCCCGAGGAGGGTCACGAGCGTTCCGGCCTCGATCGTGAAGCTCACGCGATCCACCGCCACCGATCGACCCCACGCCTTGGTGACCTCGCGGAACTCGATCGCCGCGGCACGGGGTTCGCTCATGCACCCGCTCCCGCGAGCGCCTGCGGCGCGCGCCGCCCGTGCCGGCGCGTGCCCACGAGAGTCTCGATCGCCGCGACGACGGAGACCATCAACACGATCAGCACCGCGCAGTAGGCGATGGCGACGCCGTAGTCGCCATTCACCACGCGCCCGATGATGTAGGTCGTCGCGAGGTCGTATTCGGCGCTGACCAGGAAGACGACCGCGCTTACGGTGGTCATCGCGCGCACGAAGCCGTAGGTCAGGGCGGCGACGATCGCCGGCTTCATGAGCGGGGCGAGTACGCGGGCGAGCGTGCGCGGGCTGCGCGCGCGCAGCATGCGCGAGGCCTCGTCGAGGCTGGCATCCACCTGGCTCATCGCCGCCACACCCGCGCGCACACCCACCGGCAGGTTGCGGAATACGAAGCACACCACGATGATCGCCGCGGTACCGGTGATTTCGATCGGCGGCACGTTGAAGGCGAGCACGTACGCCACGCCGATGACCGTGCCGGGCACCGCGAAGGACAGCAGGGTGCCGAACTCGAACGCGGCACGCCCGGCGAAGGGCTGGCGCGCGATCAGCCACGCGGTGAGCAGCCCCAGCGCGGCCGTGAACGGCGCGGCGATGAGCGCGAGCAGCACCGTCGTGCCGAAGGAATGCCACGCCGCGCCCGCCCAGACGATGCCATGGCTGCCCGTCGTGACCTCGAAGGCCTTCACGAAGTGCTTGAGCGTGAACGAGTGGTCGCGGCCCCAGTTTTCGGCGAACCCGCCCACCAGCGCGAAGCCATAGAGGATCGCGGTGAGCAGCGCCCAGGGCAGGGCTATGGCGAACGCCGCGCGCCGCGCGGCGACGGGCAGGGGCGCGTGGCGCCCCGCATCGCCCTTGCCGGTCATCGAGACATACGAACGGCGCTTGAGGATCGAGCGTTGCGCGGCGAACGCGGCGAGCGCGAAGGCGAGGAGCACGAAGGCGAGCGTGGCCGCCCGCGCCTGGTCGAGCTGCGCGCCGACGAGGGAAAAGTAGATCTCGGTGGAGAGCACCGAGAAATTGCCGCCCAGCACGACCGGATTGCCGAAGTCGGCGATCGACTCGATGAACGACAGCAGGAAAGCATTGGCGAGGCCGGGCCCCATGAGCGGCAGCGTCACCGTGGCGAACGTGCGCCCCGGCGCGGCGCGCAGGGTTTGCGCGGCTTCCTCCACCGACGGGCTCACGCCTTCGGCCACCCCGATCAGCACGAGGAACGCGACCGGCGTGAACGCAAAGAGCTGCGCGAGCCAGATGCCGGGAAATCCGTAGATCCACCGGCCCGGCGCGACGCCCAGGGACCATTCGAGGAATTGGTTCACCACGCCCGAGCGCCCGAAGATGAGGATCAGGCCGAGCCCGATCACGAACGGGGGTGTGACGATCGGCAGGATCGTGAGCGCGCGCAGCAGCCGCTTGGCGGGCATCCCGGTGCGGGTGACGGCGAGGGCGAAGGCGAGGCCGAGGAGCGTGCAGCCCGAGGCCGTGAGCAGGGCCAACGCGAGCGTGTTCCAGGCGACACCGCACTTTCCCGCGCCCGCGAGGCACCCCAGTCCCCACAGCCGTGCCGAGGTGATCCGTGCGGCGAATCCGCGCCACCCCGAATCGTCGAAGGCGCTGGCGAGCATCGCCACGAGCGGCCAAAGGGTGAAGAGTGCGATCGCGAGCACCGCGAGGCCGAGCACGCCGGCCACGAACGCGTCCGCCCGGCACGCTCCGCGGAGCGCAACCGCAGTGGTGAGGCAGAAGAGGAGGCAAAGGCCCACGGCGGTTGCGCCCATCCCCATTCCCGGCTGGACGCCTACCCGCAAGGCGAAGCCCTGCGAGGCGAGCCACGCGAGGCCCGCGCCCGCGGTACACGCCAGTGCCGTGGCCCGCGTGCCGCGCACCTCGCGCAGCCCGAGCGCGAGGCAGGCGGCGAGCGCGGCTATCGGCGGCAGGAGCCACCAGCGTCCCGACTGCCAGGCGTGCCACAGCGCCGAGGAGAGCCCGCCCTGCTCGCGTTCATACCAGGGCGCGAGGGCCGCGGCCGCGAGCCCGAGGGCGCTCCACGCGACCACCACGCGCGTGCCGGCCATGGGGACGGGCGCTTGCCTACTTCGCGTCGTTGACGTCGCGCTCCCAGCGCTCGAGCAGCCGCTTCCTCTCGGCGCCCGCGCCGTACTTGGCGGAATCGTAGGCGATCAGCTTGATCTTCGAGAAATCGGGGACCAGCGCGTGGACCTTCGCGGACTTGTTGGACGGGATCTGGAACTGCTTGTGCACCGCTCCCAGCTCCTGCGCGGGCGCGGTAAGGGCCCAGTCGTAGAGATTCTTCGTCGCCTCGAGGTTGCGCGCGCCCTTGATGATCGACATCGAGCCGATCTCGTAACCGGTTCCCTCGCAGGGCGTCGATGACTTGACCGGAAAGCCCCCCAGGGCCTCGGTGACCGCGTCGTGGATGAAGCTCACGCTCACCGTGGCCTCCCCGCGCGCGACGTTCTTCACCGGCGCCGTCCCCGACTTCGGGTACTGGGAGATGTTGCGATGCAACGCTCGCAGGTATTCGAACGCCTTTTCCTCGCCCATCACCTGCACCAGGGTCGCGATCGCGGTATACGCGGTGCCGGAAGACGCCGGGTTGGCCATCTGGATCTCGCCCTTGAACTCCGGCCGGGTGAGGTCGCTCCAGCAGGCGGGAGCCTTGATCTTCTTCTTGTCGAGCGCCTCGGTGTTGAAGCCGAAGCCGAGCGCGCCCATGTACACGCCGACGGTCTTGCCGCCCGATTGGTCGGACTGGCGTCGCGCCCAATCGTGCAGCTGGCCGAGGTTCGCGGAGCGGTAGTCGAGGGTGAGCCCGCGCTCGGCGGCCTGGAGGTGCGGATCTCCCGTGCCGCCGAACCACAGGTCGGTGCGGGGGTTGGCCGCCTCTGCCGCGATCTGCGCGAGGGCCTCGCCCGAGCCCTTCTGCACCATGGCGACCTTCACGCCGGTGACCTTCTGGTACTCGGTGGCGATCGCCTGGCACCATTCGATCTGCACGCTGCAGATCACGTTGACGGTTCCCTGCGCGCACGCCAGGCCGGAGCCCGACATCGCGAACGCTGCCGCGGCCAGGCGAATGCGGTTCTTCATTGTTCTTCCCCTCCGTGGATGCGCTCGTCGGCGCACGTCGGGGAATTCTACTTGACTGCGATCAAGCCCAAGCCGGGCCCGGTTCGCTAACCTGATACCTTGTTTTGCGGGCTCCCGCGCGCCTGCGGCCGGGCCCCGCCCACGCCACTACAATGAAGCCATGAACGAAGTCGCCATCCCCGTTTCGAAGATTCGCCGTGGCCGTTCCACTCCCAAGGGCCGCCCGATCGATCCGGTCGCGCGCGCGGAGGTGGCGCAGCTGGTCGAGGGCGTTCCCTGCGCCCGCGAGTACCTGATCGAGAACCTGCACCGCGTGCAGGACCAGTTCGGCTGCCTCACCGCCGCCCACCTGAATGCGCTCGCCGAGGCGATGAAGCTGTCGATGGCGGAGGTCTACGAGGTCGCGACCTTCTACCACCACTTCGACGTCGTGAAGGAAGGCGAGAACGCGCCGGCCGCGGTGACCGTGCGTGTCTGCGAGACGCTCTCCTGCCGGATGGCGGGGGCCGACAAGCTGCTGGAGAGGCTTCCCGGATTGGTGGGCCCGAACGTGCGCGTCCTGGCCGCGCCGTGTATCGGACGCTGTGGCGAGGCCCCCGCCGTGTGCGTCGGCCAGAACGCCTTCGGCCACGCGACCGAAGGCCAGGTGAAGAAGCTCCTTGATGAGAAGAAGACGCGCGCGCCGGCCCTGCATCCCCACACGTTTGCCGACTACACGGCCCAGGGCGGCTACAAGACGTGGGTGGAATGCGTCAGCGGCAAGCGCGAGGTCGACGCGGTGATCAAGGTGATGGAAGACGCGGGCCTGCGCGGCCTCGGCGGCGCGGGTTTTCCGGCGGGGCGCAAATGGAAGATCGTTCGCGCCGAGCCGGGTCCGCGGCTGATGGCGGTGAACATCGACGAGGGCGAGCCGGGCACGTTCAAGGACCGCCATTACCTGGAGCGCGATCCGCACCGCTTCATCGAGGGCATGCTGATCGCCGCGTGGGCCGTCGGCATCGAGGACATCTTCGTCTACCTGCGCGACGAGTACCACGCCTGCCGCGAGATGCTCGAGCGCGAGCTCGCTGCGCTGCGCGCGAGCCCGCCTGCCCGGCTGCCGCGCATCCACCTGCGCCGCGGCGCGGGGGCCTACATCTGCGGCGAAGAGTCCGCGATGATCGAGTCGATCGAGGGCCGCCGCGGCATGCCGCGCCTTCGCCCCCCATACGTGGCGCAGGTCGGTCTCTTCGGACGTCCTACGCTCGAGCACAACATGGAGACGCTGCTGTGGGTGCGCGATCTCATCGAGCAGGGACCCGCGTGGTTCAGCAAGCACGGGCGCCATGAGCGAAAGGGGCTGCGCTCGTTCTCGGTCTCGGGCCGGGTGAGGAAGGCTGGTGTGCACCTTGCGCCCGCGGGCATCACCGTGCGCGAGTTGATCGACGAGTTCTGCGGAGGGATGCAGGACGGCCATCAGTTGTATGCATACTTGCCGGGCGGCGCGTCCGGCGGCATCCTCCCCGCGTCGATGGGCGACATCCCGCTCGATTTCGACACGCTGCAACCCTACGGCTGCTTCATCGGCTCGGCCGCGGTGATCATCCTGTCGCAGCACGACAAGGCGCGCGATGCCGCGCTGAACCTGATGCAGTTCTTCGAGCACGAGTCGTGCGGCCAGTGCACCCCGTGCCGCGTCGGCACCGCGAAAGCCGCGAAGCTGATGGAGGCGGCGAAGTGGGACCAGGCACTCCTCGAGGAGCTCTCCGTCGCGATGGCGGATGCGTCGATCTGCGGCCTCGGGCAGGCGGCCCCCAATCCGATCCGCTGTGTGGCGAAGCATTTCCCGCACGAGATTTGACATGAAGATGAACGATCCCGTCCGCGCGGAAACCATCGAGTTCAAGCTGAACGGCGACACCATCTCGGCCTTTGCCGGCGAGACGATCATCCAGGCGGCGGCGCGCTACGGCGTGGATATCCCGCACCTCTGCTACAAGGAGGGCTACCGCGCCGATGGCAATTGCCGCGCGTGCATGGTGGAGATCAAGGGCGAGCGCGTGCTCGCGCCGTCGTGTTGCCGCGCCCCCGCGAAGGGCATGGAAGTGCACAGCAACTCGGAGCGGGCCGTCAACTCGCAGAAGATGGTGGTCGAGCTGCTGCTCGCCGACGTGCCGACGCAGGACCTGAAGCCCGGCGGCAACGAGCTCTTTTACTGGGCCGAGGCGCTTGGCGTGTCGCACGGGCGCTTCGAGGCTCGTGCGCAGCCGAAGAGGGATGTCTCGCATCCGGCGATGGAGGTGAACCTCGACGCGTGCATCCAGTGCACGCGCTGCGTGCGCGCGTGCCGCGAGGAGCAGGTGAACGACGTGATCGGCTACGCCTTCCGCGGGCCCGATTCCAAGATCGTCTTCGACCTCGATGATCCGATGGGTGCTTCCACGTGCGTCGCCTGCGGCGAGTGCGTGCAGGCGTGCCCGACCGGCGCGCTCGCGCCCGCGAAGCAGGCCTACGCGGTGGTGGCCGACAAGATCGTCGATTCCGTGTGCCCGTATTGCGGCGTCGGCTGCCAGCTCACCTACCACGTGAAGGACAACGCGATCGTGCGGGTGGACGGCCGCGACGGCCCCTCGAACCACGAGCGCCTGTGCGTGAAGGGCCGCTTCGGATTCGACTACGTGGCGCATCCCCAGCGGCTCACGAAGCCCCTCATCCGCAAGCCCGGCGTCGGCAAGGCGGCCGAGTTCACCATGGATCCCGCGCGCTGGAGCGACGTGTTCCGGGAGGCAACGTGGGAGGAGGCGCTCGACGTCGCCGCCAACGGGTTGAAGAAGGTGCGCGACACGCTGGGCCCGCAGGCCCTCGCCGGATTCGGCAGCGCCAAGGGCTCGAACGAGGAAGCCTACCTCTTCCAGAAGCTGGTGCGCACCGGCTTCGGCACCAACAACGTCGACCACTGCACGCGCCTGTGCCACGCCTCGTCGGTGGTGGCTCTGCTCGAAGGCATCGGCTCCGGGGCCGTGTCGAACCAGGTGTCGGATGTCGCCAAGGCGGAAGTGATCTTCCTCATCGG
>JANMYH010000305.1:0-1557 GCA_031381925.1 Burkholderiales bacterium
GTGTCTGGCTCGAAGCCGATGGTGTGGCCGGGGCCGTTGTCGAATGAGTAAATGCGCGACGGCGTTTTGATGTCGCCGCCGCCGATTAGTCGCGCGGGCTGATGGAGCGCGGCGTGGCAGATGGCGCTGGCGGCTTCGTGATCGGGATGGCGGTCGCGATTCCAGAGCATGAAGGCGGTGTCGGGCTGCACATCGGCTACGACTTCGGCGACGGCGCGCTTCGTCTCCAATGTCGGCTCGAAGCCCATGCTGGCGTATTTGAGGAAGCGCATCTCGATGCCGCGCTCCTTGGCCAGCTCGACGCTGAAGTAGAGCAACTGCTGCGCGCGGCCCTTCACCGGCGGCCAGTTGGTGTAATCGCCGATGAGGCTGAGGATGACGACGCGCTGGTGCTTCTTGATCGCCTGCAAAAGAATGCCGGGGATGCCGAAGGGGCAGTCGTCGTAGTGTGCGCCGATGGCGAGAATGGTGCGTTGCATGGGAATGAAATGACGAATGACGAAGTTGAAATCGTGGTGGAATCTGTGGACGAGGATTCTACGGTGGCGGAATGAAATTCTTCAAGCTCTTCGCTCTCGGCAGCTTTTTGGCCGGATCGGTTCTGGGTGCCGGGCCGCGCAGCGTCAGCGGCATCTATCCGCACCTAGCGATGTTCAACAACGAGGGCGAGTGTGGCACCGGAGCTGTCGTGCCGTGGTCGGACAGGCTGTGGGTGATCACTTACGGGCCGCATCTGCCGTTTGGGTCGAGTGACAAGCTTTACGAAATCACGCCGGAGCTGAAGCAAATCGTGCGGCCCGAGAGCGTGGGCGGCACACCGGCGAACCGCATGATCCACGAGGAATCGCAGCAGCTTTTCATCGGCCCGTATGTCATCGACGCGGAGCGAAAGGTGCGTGTAATTCCCTCCAAGATCATGCCAGGCCGCCTCACGGGCAATGCGCGGCACCTGACCGATCCCGCAGGCAAAATCTACTTCGCCACGATGGAGGAGGGACTCTACGAGGTGGATGTGAAGTCGCTGGAGGTGAGGGGGCTGATCCGCGATGGCAACGGCATCAAAAAGGGCGTCACGGATGTGTCGCGACTCGCGCAGTTTGGTTCCGCGCTGCCGGGTTATCACGGCAAGGGCCTTTATTCGAGCCAGGGACGTTTGATCTATGCGAACAACGGCGATCACGATCCCCGCGTGCGCACTGATCCCACCACCCCGAGCGGGGCTCTGGGCGAATGGCGCACCGGAGACAAGGACTGGCAGCTCGTGCGACGGAATCAATTCACCGAGGTCACCGGACCCGGCGGCATCCGCGGCAGCGAGGCCAACGCGCCCGTGTGGAGCATCGGCTGGGATGCAATGTCGCTCATCCTCATGCTGCTCGATGGAGGTAAATGGCAGTCCTTCCGCCTGCCGAAGGTCAGCCACAGCTACGACGGCGCGCACGGCTGGAACACCGAATGGCCACGCATCCGGGACATCGGCGAAGAAAATCTTCTCATGACCATGCACGGTGCCTTCTGGAGCTTCCCGAAGACCTTTTCCACTGCCAACACGAGCGG
>JANMYH010000341.1:0-2806 GCA_031381925.1 Burkholderiales bacterium
GAAAGCGTGTGCGGGCCGACCTCGCGCTGGTTGATCAGGCACTTCTTCGCCTCGTGCACGAACTCGATCGGGTCCTCGACCGTGAGGATGTGGCCGTACTCGTTCTCGTTCACGTCGTTGACCATCGCCGCGAGCGTGGTCGACTTGCCCGAGCCGGTGGGGCCGGTCACCAGCACCAGGCCCCGGGGATACTTGGCGATCTCGGCGAAGATCTTGGGCGCGTTCAGCTGCTCGAGGGTGAGCACCTTCGAGGGAATCGTCCGGAAGACCGCGCCCGCCCCCCGGTTCTGGTTGAAGGCGTTGACGCGGAACCGGGCGAGATTGGGAATTTCGAAAGAGAAGTCGACTTCCAGCGTTTCCTCGTAAACCTTGCGCTGGGAGTCATTCATGATGTCGTAGACCATCCCATGCACGTCCTTGTGCTCGAGGTTGGGCACGTTGATCCGCCTCACGTCGCCGTGGACACGGATCATCGGTGGCAGCCCCGCTGAGAGGTGCAGGTCGGAGGCCTTGTTCTTGACCGAAAAGGCGAGAAGTTCTGCGATATCCATGTTTTATCCCTGAGGGGTGAGGCGCCGCGGGTCGTTCCGCGGGTCGTGGATGTAGAATGCGCCTCGAAAAGACGATTCGATTATGTCCACAATCGCCGCCAACCTGCAAGCCATCCGACGGCGCATTTCCGAGGCGTTACAAGGGGATAGCCGCGCCATCGCCGTGGTGGCGGTCTCCAAGCAACACCCGCCCGAGGCGATTCGTGCCGCATTCGATGCCGGGTGCCGCGACTTCGGCGAGAGCTACGTGCAGGAAGCGCTTCCCAAAATCGCCGCAGTCCGCGACACCCCCATCGTATGGCATTTCATCGGGCACCTGCAGACCAACAAGGCGCGCGACGTGGCCGAGCGCTTCGATTGGGTGCATGGGGTGGACCGCGCGAAGGCCGCCGCGGCGCTCTCGAAAGCGCGGCCGGCCGCCCTCGGACCCCTGAATGTCTGCCTCCAGGTGAATATCAGCGATGAGGCGACGAAAGGCGGTGTCAGCCCCGGTGAGGCCCTGGCGCTGGCGCGCGAAGTGGCTGCGATGCCGAACTTGAGGCTGCGCGGCCTCATGGGGATGGCGAGTCCCACCGCGGAGGCGGCCGAGCAGCGCGCCCAGTTCGCGATCCTGCGGCGCGCACGCGACGAGCTGGTGGCGGCCGGCATTGCACTGGATACCCTGTCGATGGGCATGAGCCACGACTTTGAAGCCGCCGTGGCCGAAGGGGCCACGATGGTGCGCGTGGGAACCGGGATTTTCGGGCAGCGGGTACGACCCTCATCCCAGCCTTCTCCCACGCCACGTTCCACTCCCGGGGCGCCCGAGGCAGAAGGAGACAGTTCTCCCTCTGCCTTGGGAGAGGGTCGAGGAGAGGGTAGACGGATATGAGAATAGCCTTCGTGGGCGGGGGCAACATGGCCCGGGCCATCATCGGCGGGCTGATCGCCAAGGAAGCGGCCAAGGCGACGGACATCGTGGTGATCGAGCCGGATCCGTCGGCGCGGCTGCGGCTGCTGGCCGAGTATGGCGTGCGGGCGGTCGAGGCTCCGGGCGCGGAACTGGCCGGCATCGAGGTGGTGATCCTGGCGGTCAAGCCCCAGAACATGCGCGAGGCCGCCACGAAGCTCGCGGGGACCGCGGGTGACGCCCTCTTCATCACCATCGCCGCGGGAATCCGCATCGCCGACCTGTCTCGCTGGCTGGGCGGGCGAAAGCGGATCGTGCGGGCGATGCCCAATACCCCCGCGCTGGTCCACGCCGGCATCACCGGGCTGCATGCGCCTGCGGGCGTAGGTGACCCCGACCGGGCCGCCGCCCAGCACCTGCTCGCCTCGGTCGGAGCCACCCTCTGGTTCGAGGAGGAAGGCGACCTCGATGCCGTGGTCGCGGTTTCCGGCAGCGGGCCGGCCTACGTGTTCTATGCCATCGAGGCCCTCGAGAGCGCTGCACGCAGCCTGGGGCTTGCGGAAGGCGCCTCGCGCTCGCTCGCGCTCTGGACCTTCGTGGGTGCGACCAAGCTTGCCATCGAGCGGGGCGAGGATCCGGCGGCGCTGCGCGCCCAGGTGACCTCCAAGGGCGGCACCACCGAGCGCGCGCTTGAAGTGCTCGAGGCGGCGGGCGTGAAGCAGCTTTTCATCGACGCGGTAAAGGCCGCCCGCGAGCGCTCGCGCGAGCTGGGCGACGCCCTCGGAAAGGACTAGGCATGGTTTTCCAGGCAATCGCCTTCGTGCTCGACGCGCTGTTCCACCTCTTCATCCTGGCGGCGCTGGTGCGCTTCTGGATGCAGGCGCTTCGGGCCCCGGCGCGCAACCCGATCGCCCAGTTCACCATGGCGCTCACCGACTTCGCGGTGAAGCCCCTGCGGCGGATCGTCCCGGGCGCGTTCAACCTCGACTGGGCATCGCTCATCGTGGCCTTCGCGTTCGAGTTCCTGCTGCAGTTCCTGCTGCTGCTCCTCTTGCTGGGCGCCACCCCGAACCTGGAGTCGCTCTCGGTGCTGCTCTTCCTCGCCTTCGTGAAGCTGATCCGCCTCTCGATCTACGTCTTCATCGGGGCGATCATCATCCAGGCGGTCCTGTCGTGGATGAATCCGCACCATCCGGTGGCGCCGTTCTTCCACGCCCTGACGCGACCGTTCCTGAAGCCCTTCCAGAGGGCGGTGCCGCTCATCGGCGGGGTGGACATCACCCCGGTGCTGGTGCTCATCGCCCTGCAGCTGGTGCTGATGCTGCCGGTCACCTGGCTCGAGACCGAGACCGCCCGGATGCTGCAA
>JANMYH010000342.1:0-9158 GCA_031381925.1 Burkholderiales bacterium
CGAACGACTTGAAGTACGTGTCCACGAAGCGCTGGTCGTCACCCCAGATCGTCGTCATCGCACCCGGGGGCAGCGGCGGCACGATCGTGAGCACGCCCTTCTCGTTCGGCCCGACTTCGGCGCCGGTCTCCTCGTGCTTCAACTTGATGCGGTAGCCGTAGGCGGCGAACGAAGGTGAGCCGAACTTGCGCGGGGTGTCCTCGACGCCGGGACACGCGGTGAGGATCGGCCAGCCCGATTCGGTCTGCCAGTAGTTGTCGACGATCTGCGCGCCGAGCGCCTCCGACACCCAGCGGGCGGTGGGCTCGTCGAGCGGCTCGCCCGCGAGGAAGAGGTACCTCAGGCTCGAGGTGTCGTACTTCTTCATCCACGCGGGATCCTGCTTCTTCAGCACGCGGATCGCGGTGGGCGAGGAGAACATCGACGTGACCTTGTAGTCCTGCACGATCTTCCACCACACCCCGGCGTCGGGACGCATCGGCACGCCCTCGTACATGATCGTGGTCGAGCCGTTGATGAGCGGCCCGTAAACGATGTACGAGTGGCCCACCACCCAGCCGATGTCGGAGGTGCAGAAATACGCTTCGCCCGGCTTTGCGCAGAAGATGTGGCGCATCGAGGCGGCGAGCGCCACGGCGTATCCGCCGGTATCGCGCTGCACGCCCTTGGGCATGCCGGTGGTGCCGCTGGTGTAGAGGATGTACGACGGCTCGTTGGACTCGAGCCACTCGACCGGGACCTTGACGCCGGCGTGCTTCGCGCGCTCCGCCGCATAGTCAACGTAACGACCCGGGGGCGTCATCGTTGCGCCGGCCCCGGCAGTCCTGAAGCCGGGGTCGAGCCCGCGATCGACCACGACCACGTGCTTCGGCGGCGACTGCGCGAGGCGGATCGACTCGTCCACCAGCGGCTTGAGCGGGATCAACTTGCCCATGCGCATGCCGGCGTCGCTCGTGACCATGACCTTCGGGCGGGCATCGTCGATGCGCGCGGCGAGGCTTGCCGCCGCGAACCCGCCGAAGACCACCGAATGGATCGCGCCGAGGCGCACCGTGGCGAGCATCGCGAACACCGCCTCGGGGGTCATCGGCATGTAGACCAGCACGCGATCGCCGCGGCCCACGCCGAGGGCCCGCAGGATCGCGGCGAAGCGGTTCACCTCGTCGGCGAGCTCGGCGTAGGTGAACGTGCGCTTCTGGTCGACCTCGGTGGACAGCCACACCAGGGCCGGCTGCGCGGCGCGCATCGACAGGTGGCGATCGACGGCGTTGTAGCAGAGGTTGGTCTCGCCGCCGACGAACCACGAGCGGAACGGCGGATTCGAGTACTCAAGCACCTTCTTCGGCGGTTTGTGCCAGTCGATGAGCTTGGCCTGCTGCCCCCAGAAACGCTCGGGACTGGCCATCGAGGCCGCATAAAAGCCCTGGAAGGTGGTCAAGGTGTCGTCGTGGGTCGCCATGTCGGCCTCCTAGCGGTTGACGTCGACCACGAGCCGTCCGCGAATCCGGCCCGCGAGCACGTCGGGCGCGCGCTCGATCGCCTGTGCGAGCGTGATGGTCTCGGTCACCGCCTCGAGCGTTGCAGGGGTCACCTCCTTCGCGAGCATCTCCCAGGCGCGCTCGCGGCGTGCGCGCGGCGCGGTGACGCTATTGATGCCGACCACCGTAACCCCCCGCAGGATGAAGGGCGCGACCGTCACCGGGAAGTCCATGCCCTGCGCGAGGCCGCACGCGGTCACCACGCCTTCGCCCACGGTCTGCGCACAGGCATTCGCGAGCGTATGGCTGCCGACCGAATCGACCACGCCCGCCCAGCGCTCCTTCTGGAGTGGCTTGCCGGGTTGCGAGAGCGTCGCGCGGTCGACGACTTCGGCCGCACCCAGCGAGCGGAGGTAATCCCCCTCGTTCGCCTTGCCGGTGGAGGCGACCACCCGGTAGCCGCGGCCGGCAAGGATCGCCACCGCGATGCTGCCCACGCCCCCCGTGGCGCCGGTCACGAGGATCTCGCCGCGATCCTTGCCGATCCCCTCGTGCTCGAGCGCCATCACGCAGAGCATCGCCGTGTAGCCAGCGGTGCCGATCGCCATGGTGTGGCGCGCGAGGAGCGACGCCGGGCGGCGCACCAGCCAGTCGCCCTTCAGGCGCGCCTGCTGGGCGAGGCAGCCCCAGTGCGACTCGCCCACGCCCCAGCCGTTCAGGATCACATTGTCCCCGGTTTTCCAGAGCGCGTGGGTGCTGGTCTCGACCACCCCCGCCCCGTCGATGCCCGCGACCATCGGCCACTTGCGCACGATCGGCGACGTATTGGTGAGCGCGAGCGCGTCCTTGTAATTGACCGTCGAGTACTCGACGCGCAGCGTGACGTCGCCCTCGGGCAAGTCCGTGTCGGGCACGTCGGCGACGCGGGCGTTGAACTCCGGTTCCTTCGTGAGGTAGATGGCCTTCATCATTTCTCCAGCACGCGCGGATTCTCCGCGGATGCGTGCTTGCGTGAAAAGTAGTCCCGCGACTGCATCTCGCGCAGCCGACTCGCGGTGCGCGTGAACTCCCTGTGTACCATGCGCTCGGGCGCGGCGCCCTGCTCGCCCGCCACGACCAGCTCCTCGGGCGCGGTTTCGGCCGACAGCACCAGCTTGACGCGCTGGTCATAGAAGACGTCCACCAGCCAGGTGAAGCGCCGCACCACGTCGGTCTGCGCGGGCGCCATGCGCTTGACGCCGGAGATGAGGACCGTGTGGTACGCGCTCGCGATCTCGAGGTAATCGACCTGCGAGCGCGCCCTCTCGAAGAGCTCCGCGAAGTCGAACCAGATCACGCCCTTCGAACGGCGCCGGAACGCGAGCGCACGCCCGCCGATCTCGATCGTGCCGTTCTCGGCAAAGGTCGCCTTGGTCATCGCTTCGAAGAAGCGCGCCAGCTGGGCATCGGACTCCGCGCCGATCGGGGTGTAGTAGACGCCGAGGCTGTCGAGCAGGCGCCGGCGGTGGTCCACGGCACCTTCGAGCGGAACCACGTCGAGGTCGCGCTTGAGGACCTCGATGGCGGGCAGGAAGCGCGCGCGCTGCAACCCGTTGGGATAGAGTTCGTCGGGCCGGTAGTTGGAAGTCATCACGAGTACCACGCCCTTTTCGATCAGCAGCTCGAGCAGGCGCGCAAGGATCATCGCATCGGCGATGTCGCTCACGTGAAATTCGTCGAAGGCGAGAAGCCGCAGCTCGCGGGCGATCTCGGTGGAGATGATGTCGAGCGGATCCTCCTGGCCCGAAAGCCCGCGCATCCGCGCGTGGATCTCGCGCATGAATTCGTGGAAGTGCACGCGGCGCTTGCGGCGGTGGCGCGAGACCTTGAAGAAGGCGTCCATCATCAGCGACTTGCCGCGCCCCACTCCGCCCCAGATATAGATGCCGCGCGGGGGCTTGCGCCCCGCGCCGAGGTTCGTCACCAGGCGGTTCAACTTTCCGGCGCGATACTGCCGGTACTCCTCGAGCTCCTCGAACAGGCGCTGCAGCTCGCCCAGCACCTTCAGCTGCTCGCTGTCGGTCTCGAAGTCGCCGCGCTGGCTGAAGTGCCAGTACCACTCCAGCGGGCCGCCGAATTCGCTCGCATCGACCTCTTCGTCGACGGCGCCTTCGGGGAGCGGGAGATCCTCGGCGGGCTGCATCTACATGTTCAACGCGCGTTTGTCCACGTTCAACGCGGCTTCGCGGATCACTTCGGAGAGGGTCGGGTGACCGTGGGTGATGCGCGCGATGTCCTCGGCGGCGCCGGCAAACTCCATCGTGGTCACGCCCTCCTGGATCAGGTCGGAGGCGCGCGCGTGGACGATGTGCATTCCGAGCACCCGGTCGGTCGCTGCGTCGGCCACGATTTTCACGAAGCCAGTGGGCTCGTTGATCCCGAGCGCCCTGCCGTTGATCGAGAACGGGAACTGGCCGGTCCTGACCGCGATGCCGTCCGCCCTCGCCTGCTGCTCGGTCTTGCCGACCCACGCGATCTCGGGAGAGGTGTAGATGATCCAGGGGATCGTGTTGTAGTCGAGGTGGGGCTTCTGGCCGGCGAGGATCTCGGCGACCATCACGCCCTCGTCCTCGGCCTTGTGCGCGAGCATCGGCCCGCGCACCACGTCGCCGATCGCGTAGACGTTCGGAAGGTTGGTCTTGCAGTGCCCGTCGACCTCGATGAACCCGCGCGCGTCGAGCTTGAGCCCCACCTTGTCGCCGCCGAGCCCGTCGGTGTTGGGGATGCGGCCGACCGAGACGATCAGCCTGTCGCACTCGAGCTTCTGCGCCGCCCCGTCCTTGTCGGCGTATTCGACGCTCACGCCCTTCCTCGCCGTGACCTTGCCGATTTTCACCCCCAGCGAGATCGCGAGGCCCTGCTTGGTGAACTGCTTCCACGCCTCCTTCGACACGGCTTCGTCGCAAGCGCCGAGAAAATTCGGCAGCGCCTCGAGGATCGCGACCTCCGAGCCCAGCCGGCGCCACACGCTCCCGAGCTCCAGGCCGATCACGCCGGCGCCGATCACCCCGAGGCGCTTGGGCACGGCGCCAAAGGCGAGCGCACCCTCGTTGTCGCACACCAGGTCGTTGTCGACGGCGATCCCCGGCAGGTGCCGTGCCTTCGATCCGGTGGCGACGACCACGTGCTTCGCCTGCACCGTTTCCTTGCCGGCAAGGATCGTATAGAGGTCGCCGCCGCTCACGAAACTGCCCATCCCCTGCAGCCAGGTGATCTTGTTCTTCTTGAAGAGATATTCGACCCCCTTTGTCATCTTGGTCACGATCGCGTCCTTGCGCGCCTGCATCCTCGCCAGGTCGAGCTTCACGCCAGACACCGCGATGCCATGATCCTCGAGGTGGTGGCCGACCTTCTCGTACTCTTCGGAAGACGACAACAGGGCCTTGGAAGGAATGCAGCCCACGTTGAGGCACGTGCCGCCAAGGGCGAGCTCGCCTTTCGGGTTCTTCCAACCCTCGATGCACGCGGTACTGAATCCGAGCTGCGCGGCGCGCACCGCGGCGATGTAGCCGCCGGGGCCGGCACCGATCACGACGACGTCGAATGTTTGCGCCATGGGGTATCCGTTATTTGAGCCAGAGCCGGGCGATGTGGACGCCGAGGCCGGCGCAGAGCCCCGCCGCAAGCGGCGGAACGTTGCGCAGCAGCAGCGGCGGATGCTTTACCAGCTTGAGAAGCCAGAACGTGACTGCCACGGCGACCCCCACCGCGAGGGGGACCGCGGCCTGACGCGGCACGTAAAGGGCGAAGATCGCGTTGAGGAAGACCGCGAGGAACCCGACCATCAGCGAGCCCGCGACGAAGAAGAACAGGCGCCGCGCGAGTACCGCGGGCTTGAAGCGGCCGCGGCGCGCCACCTCAGACGTCCAGCAACAGGCGCGCCGGGTCCTCGAGCGCTTCCTTGATCGCCACGAGCGAGAGCACCGCCTCGCGTCCGTCGATGATGCGGTGGTCGTAGGACAGCGCCAGGTAATTCATCGGGCGCACGACCACCTGCCCGTTCTCGACCACGGCGCGCTCCTTGGTGGCGTGCACCCCGAGGATCGCGCTCTGGGGCGGGTTGATGATGGGCGTCGACAGCATCGAGCCGAACACGCCGCCGTTGGAGATCGAGAAGGTGCCGCCGGTCAGCTCCTCGAGAGTGATCTTGCCGTCCTTGGCGCGCCGGCCGAAATCGGCAATCGCCTGTTCTACCATTGCGATGGAAATCTGGTCGGCGTTGCGCAGGATCGGAACCACCAGGCCGCGCTCGCTGCCGACCGCGATGCCGATGTCGAAGTAGCCGTGGTAGACCACGTCGGTGCCGTCGATCGACGCATTGACCACCGGGTACTTGCGAAGCGCGTGGACCACCGCTTTCACGAAGAACGACATGAAGCCCAGCTTCACTCCATGGTCCTTCTCGAATTTCTCCTTGTACCGGTTGCGCAGCTCCATCACCGGGGCCATGTTGACCTCGTTGAAGGTGGTGAGGATCGCGGCGGTCGCCTGCGACTGCACCAGCCGCTCGGCGACCCGCTGGCGCAGGCGCGACATCGGCACGCGCTGTTCGCCGCGCGAACCGGCGGGGATCTGCACCGGTGCCGGCTTGGCGGACTGTGCCGCGGCGGGCGTGCCGGCGGGCGCGCCCATGACGTCCGCTTTCGTGACTCGGCCGTCGCGGCCGGTCCCCTGGACCGAAGCGGTGTCGACGCCCTTCTCGGCGGCGATCTTGGTGGCCGAGGGGGAGGCTGCCTTCGATGATTGGATCCCCGCCTGCGCGGGGACGACGGCTTGCTTCTCCGCGGCCGAGGCCGCAGCGCCTGCCGTCGCCTTCGCGGGGGCGACCGCTTCCTTGTCCACGGCCGTCGCCGTGGCGGTTGCGGTCGTGTCGATCACGGCGATCACCTCGCCGCTGGTCACGCTCTCCCCATCCTTCTTGACGATCTTCGCGAGCACGCCATCGACCGGCGCGGGCAGCTCGAGGACCACCTTGTCGGTCTCGACGTCGATCAGGTTTTCGTCGCGCTTGACGGCTTCGCCCGCCTTCTTGCGCCAGGCGACCAGGGTGGCCTCGGAGACCGATTCGGAGAGCTGCGGGATCTTGACTTCAACTTGCATGGGAATTCCTTTTCACGCAGCTTCTTTCCTGGACGCCGCATCGAGGCCCAGCGCCGCCTCGACCAGCGCCTTTTGCTGCTCGGTATGCAG
Organism: Burkholderiales bacterium; assembly: GCA_031381925.1. Lineage (GTDB taxonomy): Bacteria > Pseudomonadota > Gammaproteobacteria > Burkholderiales > Usitatibacteraceae > Usitatibacter. The sequence goes on from JANMYH010000342.1 coordinate 6,708, forward strand.
TTGGAGGTAGCCCACTGCGGGCGACGCCGACGAGGTGCGCCCCGCGTACGAGAGCGCCTGCTCGGCGCGCAGGTGGCGCAGGAGATAGTGCTGGATGCGGTGCCACGCGCCCTGGTTGCCCGGCTCCTCCTGCGCCCAGACGATGTTCTTTGCATTCGGGTAGAGCTCGAGCTGGGCTGCGAACTCGTCGTGCGGAAACGGATAGAGCTGCTCGATGCGCACGATCGCGATGTCGTCGATCGCGCGCTTGGAGCGCTCGGCGGCGATGTCGTAGTAGACCTTGCCCGCGCAGAAGACCACGCGCTTCACCTTCTTGGGGGTGATCTTCTCGACCTCGGGCAGGATCACCTGGAAGGCACCACTGGCAAGCTCCCCGATGGGCGATGCCGCCTCCTTCTTGCGAAGCAGGCTCTTGGGCGTCATCACGATGAGCGGCTTCCTCAACGGGCGTACGACCTGGCGGCGGATCATGTGGAAGAACTGGGCGGCGGTCGAGGGCACGCAGACCTGCATGTTGTGCTCGGCGCAAAGCTGCATGAAGCGCTCGAGGCGCGCCGACGAGTGCTCCGGGCCCTGGCCCTCGTAGCCGTGCGGCAGGTACAGGGTGAGGCCGCACATCCGGCCCCACTTCGCCTCGCCCGAGGCGATGAACTGGTCGATCACCACCTGGGCGCCGTTCACGAAATCGCCGAACTGGCCTTCCCAGATCACCAGCTCGTAGGGCTGCGCGGTGGCATAGCCTTACTCGAACCCGAGCACCGCCTCCTCCGACAGCAGCGAGTCGATCACGAGGAAGTTGGCCTGGCCCGCCCGCACGTTCTGCAGCGGCGTGTACACGCCTGCATCCCACTTCTCGCGGTTCTGGTCGTGCAGCACGGCATGGCGGTGGGCGAACGTGCCCCGCCCCGCATCCTGTCCCGACAACCGAACCGGGTGGCCCTCGTCCACGAGCGAGGCGTAAGCGAGGTTCTCCGCCATGCCCCAGTCGAGCGCCACCTTGCCGTCGCCCATCTCGCGGCGGCCCGCGAGCAGGCGCTCGACCGACGGATGCAGCTTGAAGTTCGCGGGGATGTCGGTGAGACGCCCCGCAAGCTGCTTCAGCTTCGCGAGCGACACCGCGGTTTGCGCGCTCTGGCGCCAATCGACGCCGATGTAGGGCGCCCAGTCGATCGCGAGCGCGGGTTTCAGGCCATAGAGGATCTTGGGGTTGGTGCCCTTGCCGGCGTCGAGCGCGGTGCGCACGCTCGTCACCAGCTCGTCGGCAAACCCCGCGGCGATCACCTTCTCACGCTCGAGCTTGTCGGCATAGAGCTTGCGGGTCCCCGGGTGCTGGGCGATCTTCTTGTACATCAGGGGCTGGGTCACGAACGGCTCGTCCTGCTCGTTGTGGCCGAGCCTGCGGAAGCACACCAGGTCGATCACCACGTCCTTGTGGAACTTGTGCCGGTACTCCTCGGCGATCGCGGCGACGAAGACGCACGCCTCCGGGTCGTCGCCGTTCACGTGGAAGACCGGCGCCTCGATCATCTTGGCGATGTCGGTGCAGTAGAGCGATGAGCGCGCATCCCGGGTATCCGACGTGGTGAACCCGATCTGGTTGTTCACGACGATGTGGACGGTTCCGCCCGTCTTGTAGCCGCGCGTCTGGGACAGCGCCATCGTCTCCATCACAACACCCTGGCCCGCGAAGGCCGCGTCGCCGTGGATCAGGAGCGGCAGCACCTGGTCCCCGGTGTGGTCGCCGCGGCGATGCTGGCGCGCACGCACCGAGCCCTCGACCACCGGGTTCACGATCTCGAGGTGCGAGGGATTGAATGCGAGCGTGAGGTGGACGGCGCCGCCCCCGGTCTTGATGTCGGAGGAAAATCCCTGGTGGTACTTGACGTCGCCGGAGGACAACTCGTGGGCGTGCTTGCCCTCGAACTCGGAGAAGAGGTCCGCCGGGATCTTGCCGAGGTTGTTCACCAGCACGTTCAGGCGCCCGCGATGGGCCATGCCGATCACGACTTCCTTGGCGCCGTGGGCGCCGGTGTTCTCGATCACTGTGTCGAGCATCGGGATCATGCTCTCGCCGCCCTCGCCCGAGAACCGCTTCTGGCCCACGTAGCGGGTGTGCAGGTAGCGCTCCAGCGTCTCCGACGCCGTGATGCGCTCGAGGATCCACTTCTTCTGCCCGGCCGTGAACGCCGGCGTGGAGAGGCTGCCCTCGAACTTGCCCTGGATCCAGCGCTTCTCGGCGGTCGAGGAGATGTACATGTACTCGATGCCGATGGTGCCGCAGTAGGTCTTCTTCACGTTCGCCACGATGTCGCGAAGCCTCATCGCGCCCTTGAGGCCCTGCCAGGAGCCCGGGGAGAACTCGCGATCCATGTCGGCTTCGGTGAGGCCGTAGTAGGAGAGCTCGAGCTCGGGCACCGGCGTGCGCTCGAGGCGCTTCAGCGGATCGAGCTG
>JANMYH010000352.1:0-9531 GCA_031381925.1 Burkholderiales bacterium
ACGCCGGCTCGTGCACTTCAGAATTCCTGGCGACCATAGCGCGTTGGCCCCACCCCTTCCCATCCCGAACAGGACCGTGAAACGACGTCGCGCCGATGATATTGCGGATTGCCCGTGAGAAAGTAGGTCATCGCCAGGGCCTTACACAGCAAAGGGCCACCCAAACGGGTGGCCCTTTTGCTTTTGGGCCGCGCAATGGAGAATGCCCCGCATGGCCATGTTCTGGGAGCGCCTGCGCAGCTCACCGCCTCTGAAGGGATCGTTCCTGTTCCTTGTGGTGGCATTGATCGCCGCGGGCGCCGCCTTGCTCCCCACCCCGCGCGAATCCCCGCTTGCCGATGCGGAGCGCTTCGCATTCGACATGCAGATGCGCGCGCTGCGAGTCATCCACCCGCGTCCGGTCGATAACGACGTCGTGCTGGTCGGCATCGACGAGGAGACCGAGGCACGTTTCCAGGAGCCGGTCGCGCTCTGGCACAAGCACTTCGCCCAGGTGCTGCACGCGCTAGCCAGGGCAAGGCCGCGCGCGGTCGGCGTCGACATCGTCCTTCCGGAGCGCAGCTTCGACGGCATTGTCCCCGGGCTTGACCTCGCGATGATGCGCGGGCTCCTGGATTTGAAGCGCTCCACGGCGCTCGTCTACGTGCAGACGGTCGACAGCCGCGGCCGCATCGTCCAGGTCCAGCCCAACTACCGCAATATCGTGACCGCCGAGAATCTCGGCGTCGACCAGCAGCTGCGCGATCCCGACAGCGTCTCGCGCTGGTTCGGCGAGATGCTCTCGAGCGACGGCGCGGTAGTACCTACCCTGGTGAGCCAGATGCTCCGCGGGCTGCAACGCGCTTCTGGCGAAGGCTACATCGACTACAGCCTGGGGAACCCGCTCGAATTCGTCCCGATTCACGCGATCGGGGATTGGGACGACGAGCGCCTGCGGAAGACATTCGGTGGGCGAATCATCCTCATCGGATCCCTCATCGGGGGAACCGACCGATGGCGCCTGCCGGTGAAGCTGTTGGCCCGGGATCCGGGGCGCACGGCCGCCAACGAGAAAGAGGAAGGCGCGAGCCTCGCTTACAACCAGCCCGGGGTTCTCGTCCACCTCCAGGCGTTGCGCAGCCAGCTGGGACCGGGCTTGCTGCGGCCCCTGCCGGAGTGGGCGCGATGGCTGCTCTGCGTGGCCGCGGCACTGGTGGTCTTCGCGCGCGCGCGCCCCGCGGCGGTCTTCCTCGGCGCGGTGATCGCCCCGATCCTCGCCCTGGTCCTGAGCTTCGCCTCGATCGTGTCCCTCCAGGTCCTCCTCCCGGTCGCCTCCGTGCTCGTGTGCTTCTGGCTGGCGCTCGTTGCACGCGGCGTCTTCGATGCCGTCGAAGCCGTGGTGGATCGCCTCCGGCTCCAGGCGTCCTTTGCCGGACAAGTCAGCCCTGCGGTGATGAAAGAGATGCTGGGGGGCAGCCTCAGCCCGGGTGTGAGCGGCCAGCTGGTCGACATCTGCGTCCTGTTCAGCGATGTGCGGGATTTCACAACGCTTTCCGAGAATATGCCTCCGGTCGTGGTGACGACTGTTCTGCAGCGGTATTTCGACCGCATGGTGCATGCTGTCCACCGCTATGACGGCACCGTTGACAAGTTCATCGGCGATGGCATGATGGTCCTCTTCGGGGCACCGCGGCCCTCGGGCGACGCCTGCGGCAATGCCGTGCAGTGCGCGCTGGCGATGCTGACCGAACTGGATAAGCTGAATGTCGAGTTCACCCGCGAGGGGTTGCCGACCCTCACGATCGGAATCGGGATCAACTACGGTACCGTCACCGTAGGCAACATCGGGTCGTCGGAGCGGCACAACTACTCGGCGATCGGCGACGCGGTGAACGTCGCGGCAAGGGTGGAAGGGCTTACCAAGGAACTCGGGCGCAAGATCATCATTACCGAGGCCGTGGTGAGCCGGATCGAGGAACGCTTTCACTTCGATCCGCTGGGCAGCCACAATGTGAAGGGCCACAGCCCGGTCAACGTCTGGGGGATCCGCACGGTGCGCACCGCGCCGGCGGCAGCGCAAGTGGAGGCCGTCCAATGAAGAACATGCAGCGCATTCTCCTCGCGTTCCTTCTCGCGGCGATTCCAGCCGCGGGCGCGGATGCCCTTGCGTTCATCACCAACCTCAAGGGCGACGTCGCGGTCGACGGCAACCCGCGCCCGATGCTGCTCGCGGAGCTCGCCAAGGGGCAGAAAATCGTGCTGGGCAGGGACTCCCACGCCTCGGTGATGTACATCTCCAGCGGCAAGGAGTACGTCCTCAAGGGCCCCGACAGCTTCCTGGTGAAGGACACCGATATCTCGAGCGCGGCCGGCTTGCCGCCGTTGACCCGCGAAACGCCGTGGCGGGCGAGCAACAAGGTGCTGGTGCAGGTCGCGCAGACCTCTGCCGCAAGCGTGCGCATGCGCTCGATCGCGCAACCCCGGGCCGACACCGCTCCCAGGCTGCTGTATCCCACCGAGGGCAGCGTGGCGACGCTCGAGCCGACGTTCCGCTGGCGTGCCGCCGACCCGAAGCTGCAGGGTGACTTCAGCCTGATGGTCATTGGCCAGGACAAGCCGGTGCACGTGGGCAAGGCGGCGGGCGGCAGCTACCGGGTGCCGGCGAAGCTTCGCCCCGAGACCGACTATGCGTGGACCGTCGTATCGGCGGGCAACGAGATCGGTTCCGGAAGGTTCCGTACGCTTTCGACGGAGGCGCTCGCGAGCGTGGCGCGGCGCAAGCCTTCCGAAAGGTCGGATTTCTCCGATCGCTTGCTGTTCACGCTGTTGCTGCACGAGATGGGGGCCACGCAGGAAGCGCAGGAGTCGTGGGCGCGCCTTGCCGCGGAACGAGCCGACCTGCCCGAACTCGCCGCCTTTGCGAAGTAGATGCGCCTTGCGCTGAGCGGTTTGCTGCTGGGCTTCGCCCTCGCCGCGCTGGCCGCATCGCCGCCAGTCGCGTTCGTTGCCGACATCAAGGGCAACGCCACCATCGAGGGCGACGGCAAGCTCGCGTTTCTTGCCGAGTTGCCCCAGGGCACACGCCTGCTGCTCGGCAGCGGCGCCACCGCGGCGGTGACATTTGCCGCGAGCGGCGCGGAGTTCACGCTTTCGGGTCCGGGCGAATTCCTCGTCACGGAGGCCGAGGTAAAAGCGGAAAAGGGCCAGCCGCCGCGGCGCCGCGCTCTCGCCGCATTGCCCGAGGCGGCCGTCATCTCGCGCGCCTCGCAGACTGCCACTGCGAGCTTGCGCATGCGCAGCGTGACGCCCACGGTCGCGGCCGCCAGGTCCGGGCTCGAGTACCCGTTGCGCACCCGAGTCGCCACGCTGCAGCCGCTCCATCGCTGGCGCGGCAACGAGGGTGAGCCCGGCCCCCATACCCTCCTGCTCACGGATGCCGGCGGCAAGGAGATCTGGAAAGGCATCGCCCAGCCGGGCGGAACGCGGGCCGCGATCCAGCTTGCGCCGGGATCGCGGTATACCTGGCGCGTCGTGTCGCCGTCCGGTTCCCTGGGCGAAGGCGAGTACGAAACGCTTTCCTCGCAGGCCATCGAGCAGGTGGAACATTCCCGTGCCAACGCGCGTTCGTTCTCCGAACGGGTGGTCCACGCGCTCCTGTTGCAGGGCGTGGGAGCATCGCAGGATGCCCGCGAGGCCTGGGCTGCCCTTGCCCGGGAGAGGCCGGATATTCCCGAGGCCGCGGCCCTCGCGCGCTAGTCGAGCGCCCGGGGCTGCCATGAGCGATAATTTTCGCCTGGGAGGCCTCGAAGAGCCGTGCCAAGACTGTTGAAGATCAGGATCGCGTCGGCTGCGTTCCAGGCGATCGCCGTGTTCGCCTGCGCGCTCGCGGCTGTGCACGCGCAGGCGGCAGACCGGGTTGCGCTGCTGGTCGGCAACAACCAGTATGCCGCGACGCCGCTGCGCAACGCGGTCAACGACGCCCGGGACCTCTCCGAAGCGCTGAAGGAACTGGGGTTCACGGTCATCGTGCGCGAGAACGCGTCGCGCCGCGAGATGATCGAGGGGATCCGCGAGTTTGGCCAGGCGCTCGAGGGCGCCAGCACCGCACTCTTCTTCTATGCCGGCCATGCGATGCAGTTCAAGGACCGCAATTACCTGATCCCGATCGATGCCGCGATGGGATCGGAGGAGGACATCACGTTCTTCTCGGTGGAGATCGGGCAGATTTTCGATCGAATGGACCGGGCGCGAACCCGCTTCAACTTCATCATCCTCGATGCGTGCCGCGACAACCCTTTCGCGGCGAGCTTCAAGCTGACCAGCGCGGGCCTTGCCCAGATGAGCTCGCCGTCGGGCACCCTGATCGCGTACGCGACCGCCCCGGGCTCGGTCGCCGCCGATGGCTATGGGCGCAACGGCATCTACACCAAGCACATCCTCCAGAACATCCGCGTGGCGGACCTGCCGGTGGAGATCATGTTCAAGCGCGTGCGCGAGGGCGTCGAGCGCGAGACCCGCAAGCTCCAGACCCCCTGGGACTCGTCGTCCCTCAAGGGCGACTTCGCGTTCAATGCGAGCGGCGCGCGAACCGCTACCGCGTCCGCGCCGGGGAGCGGTCCGAGCGCCGACACCACGCTGGGGATCGAGCGTGAATTCTGGGTGAGTGTGCGCGACTCCAACCGCGCCGAGGATATCCGTGCCTACCTGGACAAGTACCCCAACGGCAACTTCGCCGCGCTCGCGAAGAATCGCCTCGACGCGCTGCTGCGCCCGACACGGGTGGCGGGGGTCGATGCGGCGCCCTCGCGGACGGGCAATCAGCCCGCGGGCCCGCGCGATCCCTCCCCCGAGCCCTCCGCAATGCAGGGGCTCGCGCGTGCGGAGGAGCGGCCCGTGCAACGGCCCGTCGTCACCGCCGCCGCTCCTCACTCGTCGTTGCCGCCGTCGGGATCGTCATCGGCCGTCACTGCGCCCGCGACGACTGCGCCTGCCGCGGCCATGACCCTGCCGCCCCTGGCGCTGCCCAAGCCGGCCGAGCCCCCGCTACCCGGCCGGGAGATCGCCCCGGGCGTGCGTGAGGTGACTTTTGCCGACGGGGCGATCTACCGCGGCGCGATGCGCGGCTCGAGCCTGCATGGAAAGGGTGAGTACGTGTCGAAGTCATTCAAGTACGAGGGGGAATTCAGCGACGGACTCAAGCAGGGCCGCGGCGTCTACGCGTGGGATAACGGCGACCGCTACGACGGGAAATTCACCAATGACAGGCCCGACGGCAACGGCAAGTACCACTTCGCCAACGGGGACTCCTACGAGGGCGAGGTTCGGGCCGGGGTCATCATCGGGCGCGGCACCTATGCGTCGAAGAATGGCGACGTTTTCGAGGGCTCGTTCGCGGGCGGCAAGCCCCATGGCGTGGGCGTGTACCGGTTTGCCAGCGGCGATCGTTACGAGGGCGAAATGGACCAGGGGCGGCTGCAGGGCCGGGGACGCTATTTCGCCAAAAGCGGCGATCGCATCGAGTCGGCCTTCCTGGACGGCAAGGCACAGGGCCTCGGAACCTACACGTTTTCCAACGGCGACCGCTACGAAGGCGAGATCATCGGGGGCGCGTTGACGGGCCAGGGCGTGTACTACTACAAGTCGGGGCTCAAGTACGAGGGCGAGGTGCGCGGCGGCCAGCCGCAGGGCAAGGGCGTGTTCTGGTTCCAGGATGGCTCGCGCTTCGAGGGCCAGTTCGACAACGGCCTCGCGCGCGCGCGGGGGGAGATCGTGCGCCCCGACGGCGCGCGCTCCCCGGCCGAGATCGTCGACGGCAACGCGAAGCTCCTCAACTGAGCAGGCGATCCGGTATAATTCCAGGTTCGATTGGAGGTTTCCATGGCCGAACGTAAACGTACCCGCCGCAACACCCTCGAGCGCCGCTGCCTGCCCAAGGCGTTCAAGCGCCTCTTCCTCGGCGCGCCGAAAGGCATCTTCAAGATGCTCGAGGCGATCAAGAAAAACTGAGCCGCGCGTAAAGCAGGCAGCGGGGCGGTTGTTGGAGCGGACGCTCAACGACGCGTAGCGAGGTCTCCGGAAAAGAAAGTGGGCCGCCCTCGGGCGGCCCATGTCACTTTGAGGCGAGAATCAGCCGAGCGCGCGCCCTACCACCTCGCCCACGTTGCCCGATAGGCCCTTTGCGTCGCGGATCGATTCGAGCGCCGCGCGGGAGTGTTCCTGGCGGCCGGCATCGTATTTCCTCCAACGGTCGAAGGCACGCGCGAGGCGCGCGGCAACCTGCGGGTTGAGGCGGTCGAGCGCGATGACCTGCTCGGCAACCCAGCGGTAGCCGCTGCCATCGGCGGCGTGGAAATGCGCCGGGTTGTCCATGGCGAATGCGCTTACTAGGGCGCGCACGCGGTTCGGGTTGCGAAGGTCGAAGGCCCGGTGGGCGGCGAGGGCAGTGACGCGTTCGAGCGTCCCGGGCAGGAAAGAGGTCGCCTGGACGCGAAACCATTTGTCCACCACCAGCGCCTCGTCCTTCCATTTGTCGTAGAAGAGGGCGAGGGCGCGATCGCGCTCGGCGCCGGCGCTGTTGGCGAGGCAAGCGAGGGCTGCCATCGCGTCGGTCATGTTCTCGGCGCGGCGGAACTCGAGGAAGGCGAGGGCTCGCGACGTGGCGTCGTCGATCGTGCTCACGTAACCGAGCGCGGCGTTGCGAAGCGCACGGCGCCCGGACGCGGCGGCATCGGGTGAATAGGCACCGGCCACCGAGAAGTGCCTGAAAGCCCCTTCGAAACGGGTGCGGTACTTGGTGGCGATGTCGCGCATGAACTGCAGCCGCGCCGCGTGGATCGCATCCGGGTCGGCGACTTCCATGCATTCGGCGAGGTAGCCCTCCCCGGGCAACTGGAGGCACTCGGCGGCGAATGCCGGGTCGCGCGAACCGTCGCTGATGAGGCGCCCGACCGCTTCGGTGAATGCCGGCGGAATGACCATCTCGCGACCCGAGCGCAGCATCGCCACGCCGGCCAGCAATACCCGCGTCATGAGGGTCTGGCCCGCTTCCCACCGGTTGAAGGAATCGGAGTCGTAGGCCATCAGGTGGGTCAGCTCGGAGTCGGTGTAGTCGAGCTTCACGTGGACCGGAGCGGAGAAGCCGCGCAACAACGACGGGACCGGCTGCTCCTCGACGCCAGTGAACACGAAGTCCTGCTGCGCCCCGGTGAGGGCCAGGATCGCGGTCGTCGAAGGCTGCCTCGAAGCGCCGAACATGGAGCCCGGGTCGATGGCGATCGGCATGTCACGGCCTTCTAGGTCGACCAGGCCAACCGCGAGCGGGATCACGAACGGTAGCTTCGCAGGCTGCCCCGGCGTCGGCGGGCACGATTGCTTCGCGTGCAGGGTATAGGTCTTGCGGCGCGCATCGTAGGTGCCGCTGCATTCGACGACCGGCGTACCCGCCTGCGAATACCAGCGGGCGAATTGCTCGAGGTCCGCGCGATTGGCGTCCGCCATCGCGGCGCGGAAATCATCGCAGGTCACGGCCTGGCCGTCGTGGCGCTGGAAATAGAGGTCCATCCCGCGCCGGAACCCCTCCTTTCCGAGGATGGTCGCGTACATGCGCACGACCTCGGCGCCCTTCTCGTACACGGTCGCGGTGTAGAAGTTGTTGATCTCGACATAGGAATCGGGTCGCACCGGATGGGCCATCGGCCCCGCGTCCTCGGGAAACTGCCGCTCGCGCAGCCCGCGAACTTCCTGGATCCGGCATACCGGGCGCGAATATTCGTCGCCGCTGTATTCCTGGTCGCGATAGACCGTGAGGCCTTCCTTGAGCGAGAGCTGGAACCAGTCGCGGCAGGTGATGCGGTTGCCGGTCCAGTTGTGGAAATACTCGTGGGCCACCACCTTGTCCACGCTGAAGTAGTCGTAGTCGGTTGCGGTGTCCGCGCGCGCCAGGATGTACTTCGTGTTGAAGATGTTGAGGCCCTTGTTCTCCATCGCGCCCGCGTTGAAGTCCGGGACCGCCACGATCATGAAGCGCTCGAGGTCGAGCTCGAGGCCGAAGACCTCCTCGTCCCACTGCATGCAACGCTTGAGCGACTGCATCGCGAAGCCCGCCTGGTCGAGCTTGCCGTTCTCGACGTAGATCTGCAGCAATGCCTTCTTGCCCGAGCAGGTGGTGTAGTGATCCTCGAGCAAGTCGAGCTGCGCGGCGACCATCGCGAAAAGATACGAGGGCTTGGGAAACGGGTCTTCCCAACGCGCCCAATGGCGGGCTTCCTCGGCGTGGACGAACCAGCTGGCCGGCTCGCCTTCGCCATGGGCCACGAGGTTGCCGTTGGCCAGGAGGTGGGGGAAACGCGCCTTGTCGGCGCAGATCGTGACCGCGTAACTCGCCATCACATCGGGGCGATCGAGAAAATAGGTGATGCGGCGAAACCCTTCGGCCTCGCACTGCGTCACCAGCCCCGCCTTGGTCGGATAGAGCCCCTCGAGCTTGGTGTTCTTCCACGGATCGAACCGCACCACCGTCTCGAGCGTGAATGCTTCGGGCACTTCGGCGATCGAGAGATGGGCTTCGTCGAGTCGATACTGCCTCGCTTCGAGCGCGCGTCCGTCGATCGCGACCGACACCAGCTCCAGATCCTCGCCGTCCAGGACCAGGGGATCGTTCGGGGTGGCGCGCGCCGGGTTGCGCGCGATCTTCAGCGTGGAGCGAACCGTCGCCTGCCCGTCGCGAAGGTCCACGTCGAGCGCGACCGTCGAGATCAGGAACGCGGGCGGCGTGTAGTCCTTGAGGTTGATGCTCTGGGGTGCGGCGTCACGCATGTGAAGAGTCCGGGTTGCTGGCTAGGCGGCCTTCTTGCGGAAGAGGGCGGGGACCGCCTGGGCGGGACGCTTGCGCGGCGTGCCTTCCTCCGCGGGCTCGCTGCTCGGCGCGGCCGCGCTGGGCGAGGGCACATAGGGCTTGTCGAAGTCCATGCCGCCCGAGTTGCCCGAGGTGCGCGGCGGCGGCGACGTGGCGTAGCGCGGTGCGCGATCCTCGCGGTTACGCGGGGGGCGGCCTTCTCGCGACGACTTGGATCGCTCCTGGCCGGCACGCGGCTCCTGCTTGGCGCGGTGTTCCTGCGGCGCGCGCGCTTCCTTGCCGGTGCGCGGTTCCTGAGCGGCTCGCGGCTCCTGGCTCGCACGCGGCTCCTGGCTCGCACGGGGCTCCGGCCGCGCGCGCGACTCCTGGCTGGGCCGCTGCTCCTGCCGCGGCGATTGCGACCCCCGCTGCCTGCCGCGGCCTGCGCCCCGGGAAGGCTCGGGGTCGGCAGGGTGCAGCGACGGGCGGCCGCTCTCGAAGCCCTCCACGTGGCGCACCTCGATCTTCTTGTTGATGAGCCTCTCGACGGCGCCGAGCAGTTGACGATCTTCCGCGCTCACGAGGGACAGCGCCTCGCCGGTCGAGCCCGCGCGGCCGGTGCGGCCGATGCGGTGCACGTAGTCCTCGGGCACGTGAGGAAGGTCGAAGTTCACCACGTGCGGGAGCTCCTCGATGTCGAGGCCGCGTGCGGCGATGTC
>JANMYH010000391.1:0-4862 GCA_031381925.1 Burkholderiales bacterium
TCCGGCCGGTCGCCGTGATCGTCAACGCGTGATTTGCATCGGCGAGCCCCGACGCCGTGAATACGACCGGCTGGAAGGTCGCGACCGGTGAGTACAGGTCGATCTCGCTTGCCGCGCCGCTGTCGACCCGCACCGTGGCGATGCCGGCATCCGGCCCGCGATAGCCGATCCAGCTGATCCCCGTCCCGCGGAAGGGCACCGTGACCGTCGCACCCGCGGCCTGCGTCTCCTGCGCGCTCACCGGCAGCTCGGGCACGTTCGCCATGCCCGTGCCGCTGTAGGGGTTGTAGATGCTCGATTTCGTCCAGCCGCCGCTGTACTGGAGGTCGGGGTTCGTCTCCTGCCAATGCGACACGGTCGTGCCCGGCTGGATGTCGAACGCATCCACCACCACGACGTTTCCTTCGCCCTGGGGGTCAGGCCGGCCCGCCACCGTAATTCTCAACGTGTGCTGGCCGGCGCTCAGGCCGCTGAGCGTGACGATGGGCGCGTGAATCTCATCGGTTGGACGCGCGAAGAGACTCACTTCCCTGGTCGGTCCTCCATCCACGCTCACCAAGGCGATTCCCATGCCCCGCCCACGGCTGCCGATCCAGCGAACCGAGGTCCCGGTGAAAGTGATCGAGGCCGTGGCGCCCGCCGTGGCCGATTGCATGGCCGAGCCCCCGCTCCACCCGAAGATGGCACTGCTCCTCGTCCAGGGGCCGCTGAAGGCAACCCCGCCGCCGGATTCCTCCACGCGGTTGTCCTTGGTTTGCGGGGGCGCAGTGGGGCCGCCGAAGGGCTGGCGCGAGATCGTCTTCACCTGCGTCACACCGTTTACCGTGGCAGTGAAAGTCGCCGTATCGCCGGTGAAGCGCACGGTCGCTGAACCCACCGTAGTCACGCGGACTTGCGCGGGATCGAACGTCGCCGCGTTGTATGCGGGGCCCGTGGTCGTGTAGAGCGTCCCGGTGAACGAATCGGCCGATTGCTGCTGCACGCCGGGCATGACGATGAAAAGCGGGCGTCCCGAGGGCGCGTACGTGAACCAGGCGCCGAAGACGTTGTTGCCGTGCTGCGCGAGCGTGAGGCCCCAGCCGGACTCCGCGGGATTCCACCAGAGATCGGTCCGGTCGATTCCCCAGTTGGCCGGAGCGCTGCCAAAGGGCAACCGCTGGATCTGCCTGGTGCGCGTAGTCGATCCGATGGTCCACGTGAAGTTCGCCGACCCGCCCGGCGTGAACTGGAACGAAGCGGTGCCGACTTTCGTCCTGCCGACGGCGGCGGGATTGAAGGGGCCGGTGTACGAAGGACCTGTCGTGCGGTAGAGGTCGCCGCTGAAGGCAGTGCGGTTCGAGTTGAACGTCCCGCCGGGAACGGTAAACCAGAGCGGAGCGCCGTCCGTGTCGTAGGTGTACCAAACCGCGAAGAGCTGCGTCTCGTGGTCGGCGATCGTGACACCCCATCCCGACTCGCTGGGGTTGAACCACATGTCGGAGTAGTTTTCGGCGTGGGCCAGCGATGAGAGCAGCAGCGCCGCGAGGGCGACTAAGAATTTTTGCATGTCGCGAGATTGGACGGCGACACGCGGCAATGGTTGCTAAATCTCTTGGGAGAGGGCTCTAAAGCTGCTCCCTCTCCCTTGGAGAGCTCTAAAGCTGCTCCCTCTCCCTTGGGAGAGGGCTGGGGAGAGGGTCACTTAGTCTGACTGGCTCACATCGCAAGTCACATCGTTGACTTATGACTTCGCGCTGACCTACCCATGCCCCTCGCTGCATCCCGGCCGCTGCAGTGGCAGCATTGGGCCGGGATCCAATTCATCGGGCGTTCAGCAGTGGCGCCCCTCAAAATGGCGTTTGCATTCGACTGATCCAGGGGACCTCTGGAGTGATCCAGTGGATCAGGTGAACGCGGAAATGCGAATTGCGCTGGATGGTCAACCGCCTCGTTCACCGACTCGTTTTCGGCGAAATGACACGCGCCAAGCTTGACAGACTGTATCCGATAGGATACGGTTCGAAGTGATCGAAGTCCGCCAGACCGAGGTGTTCGCGAGGTGGTTTGAGGGGTTGCGCGACCGAAACGCCCGGGCACGCATCGATGCCCGTATTCGCCGACTCTCGCTGGGCAACCCCGGAGATGTCGAGCCGGTGGGCGAAGGCGTGTCCGAGATGAGAATCGACTACGGGCCCGGCTATCGCGTGTACTACGCGCAGCGGGGCAGGACGCTCGTGATCCTGCTCGCGGGTGGAGACAAGGGCACACAGGATCGGGACATCAAGAATGCGCTGCAACTGGCGCGAGGACTCTGACGAGCATGGCCAAAGCAAGAACCAAGACCCGCCCGTGGGATGCGGCGAAGCACCTCGAAACCAAAGCCGACATGGCGGCCTATCTCGAGGCGGCGCTGGAAGATGGCGATCCGGCACTGGTGGCGGCTGCACTCGGTGACATCGCACGCGCGAAAGGCATGTCCGAGGTGGCGCGACAAGCCGGGCTGGGCCGCGAAAGCCTCTACAAGGCGTTGTCGCCGGATGGCAATCCGGAGTTCTCCACCATCCTGAAGGTTGTGAAGGCACTCGGAATTCGCCTCCACGTCGTGGCCAAGCCGCGCTAGTCGTAGAGGGTGAGAGCCATGGCGAAATTATAGTGCCTCCCGGCTAGCATCATCCCGGCCGCTGCAATCGCAGCAATGGGCCGGGATCCAATCACGGCCAGTGCCCCAACAAGTCGAACGAAAGCTGCCGGTGATGCTTGATTGCGAGGAGGTAAACGGTGTCACCCCGGACCAAATACAGGATGAGGTAGTCGCCATCGATCAACTGGCGGACGTGAGAGCCCCGGCCGGCCGACTTGACGACCTGCTCGAACAGGGCGACCCCATCCGCGGACAAGGGCGCCCGCGCGAGGAAAAGCCGCTAGGCGCGGAAAGCGTACTTCGCGAGCACCTGCCGGGCCGTCGCCACGCGTCCGTCCCGCACGTCCTCGATCCCGCTCAGCGCTTCCTGCAGCAGGGAAAAATGGATGTGCTCGCGCTCGAGGCGGTGGTAGTGGTCCAGCCGCCGCGCATCCACCAGCGCGACATAGCTCTCACCATTGCGGGTGATGACCTTTTCCGCCCCGGCCCTGACTTCCTCCGCGAGCTCGGTAAAACGGGCCCTCACCTGGTTCAGGGGGACGATGTCTTCCGATTTGATGGCCATGGCGATTCCTTAACGAATTCGTTAATGAATAGTTTACCTGAGCCTAAGCGCGACCACCCGCGGGTGGAGCTCAACCTGGGCTACCGGGTGAGTCCCTGGAGGAATTCCGTCGCCAGCTCGACGCACTCGTGAAAGGCCTTCTGGCGACCGATCGAATCGAGCTCATTGAACTGGGCTTCGAGGATCTCGCCACGCTTGTGAATCCTGTCGACGAACGCGTCCCGATGGCGCAGCAGCTGTCCCCCCGCTTCCCGCAAGTCATCGGGTGAGGTCTCGATCACCACGCAGAGATCGAGCAAGTCACGCGCCTTCGCTTCGTGCCCGCGATGCCACATTTTCTTGGCCACGATCTCGACATCGGTTTCGAGGCGCACCTGCCGGCCCAGAACTTCTCCGCTCTCGAAGCCAGGCACGGTGAGAAGGGGGGAGGCGACGAAGTCGATCTCCCCTTCCGGGAAAAACAACTTCACATGTCCGCTCGATTCGTCGTACTTCGACGTCATTTCCTCGGCGATGCCGCCCAAACGCGGATTCACGAAACCCAGCGGCTGAGGGTCGCCGAAGAAAATGTCGATGTCCCTGCTGATCCGATGGTGGTGACGAAACATCAACACCGTTCCACCGCCCATGGTCCAGAACGGATCGGTGCCGGCCTGCCGCCGCGCGTTATCGATCAGCTTCATCGCCTTGAGAAAGAGAGTCTCCCAAGGTTGGCTCATGCGAGCTGATCCCTGCTCGACATCGTCGTCCGCGCCATCCTGACAACATTGCGCCACGCGGACTTCGGCACCTTTCCGGCAAACGCCCCGGCCACCGCCTTCACCAAAATGGCCGGCGACGCTTCATCGAGGAATGTCGCCATGTGTGGCCGGTACCTCTCATCGATCAAGCCCGTTCTGATGGCCTGTGCGAGAACCGCGGGTGGCATCGCCGTCCGATAGCCGACGCTGGCGGACTTGGCCGCTGTCTCGAGCCATCCGACGCCTGGAGATGCCTTGTCACGAATCCCGAAGCTCAAACCCAGGATCTGCGCGATCGCGAGAACTTTTGCGATTCCCAGATCCGTGGCGCCACCCTCGAACTCGTTGATCGTTGCCCGCGACAGGCCGGCCAAGCGAGCGAGCCGTGCCTGGGAGAGCCCCATGGCCTCCCTCTGGGCCCTTGTGGCAAGGCCAATGTCTAGGGCGGCAACAAATATTTTCATATACTAATCATACTATTACTTTAAAATATGTCAATTATATCCGACACTCAATCGTTGGCACGCCCAAGGGCGGGTGCGGTGGCCGGCATCCTGCATCTCGGCACCGAGGTCACCGAGAGGGTCCAGCGCCGCCAGTTACTCGAGCGATACGCCGCCGTGAAGGATGCGATGTGGCGTATCCGGCGACGCGACGGCAGTGTGAGTGCCCCCAAATCGAGATCCGCGACGTGTTTCCCTGAGCGCAATACCCCGCCCCTCGACGTGAACTACAGGAACCCGATCGAGAGCCAGGGAATCGCCGCCACGAGGATGAGGCCGACGAGGAGAGCGGCGAAGTAGGGCCAGATCGCCTTGAGACCCTCGTTCGGATCCACGCGCCCGACCGCGCAGGCGGCGAAGTAGCCCACACCCACTGGCGGCATGAATAGGCCGATCCCCATGGCGAGGATCACCACCATCGCGTAGTGCACCTC
>JANMYH010000436.1:0-7974 GCA_031381925.1 Burkholderiales bacterium
AACCGCCTGCCCCCGCTCAACGCCCTGCGTGCGTTCGAGGCGGCCGCGCGCCATCTGAGCTTCAAGAACGCGGCGCGCGAGCTGCACGTCACCGCGGGGGCCGTGAGCCACCAGGTCAAGCTTCTCGAAGAGCACCTGGGGGTCGCGCTCTTCCGCCGCCTTACTCGCGCCCTCGAGCTCACGCCCCAGGCGCAAGCGATGCTGCCGAAAGTGCGCGAGGGGCTGGCCGCGCTCTCCGCGGCCGTCGACGGCGTGCGTGAGCGCGAGGAGACGTGCGCGCTCTCCGTGATCGCCCCTCCCAACTTCGCCGCCCGCTGGCTGGTGCCGCGCCTGGCGCGCTTCACCGTCGCCCATCCCAACCTCGAACTGCACATCGCCAGCCGCCCGACGATGATCGACGGCCGCGGCGACAGCGAGATGACACCCGTGGGCGATGCCCGCGAGGGCGCGCCGCTCGCGATGGTGCGTTTCGGCGACGGCCGCTACCCGGGATCCCACGTGGACGAGGTGTTCTCGGCGGTCTATGTCCCGGTCTGCAGCCCGAAGCTGCTGAAGGGCAAGCACGCGCTGCGCACGCCCGACGACCTGCGCTTCCACACGCTGCTGCACGACGACACGGTGGTGGAAGAAGGCGCGCGCCCGAGCTGGGGCGATTGGCTGCAGGCCGTGGGGGTGGGCGGCATCGACGCCTCGAAGGGCCCGCATTTCAGCGACGCCTCCCTCGCGTTCGAGGCCGCGCTCGAGGGCATGGGCGTGGCACTCGCCATGCGCCCGCTGGTGCGCACCGAGATCGAGGCCGGCCGCCTGGTGGTGCCCTTCGACATCGCCGCCCCGGCGAGCTACTCCTATTACCTGGTCACGCCCGAGGGCAGCGCCGAGGCGGGAAGCGTTTCCGAGTTCCGCAAATGGCTGCTCGCGGAAGCGGCGCCGGAGCGCGTGCTACAGCCAGCCCGCCTTGCGAAAGCGGCGCCATAGCACGCCGTCGATGATGACCATCAGCACCATGGCGAACGGGTAGCCGAAAGCCCACTTCAGCTCTGGCATTTGCTCGAAGTTCATGCCGTAGACCCCGGCGATGAGGGTCGGGACGGCGACCAGCGCCGCGTAGGCGGCAAGCCGCTTGGTGACTTCCCCGGTGCCCATGGTGATCATCGACAGGTTGACCGACATTGCGGTGATCACCATGTCGCGCAGGCCGTCGAGCTGCTGGCTCACGCGCAGCAGGTGGTCGTAGACGTCGCGGAAATACTCCTGCACGCCCACGCAGACCTGCGGCACGCGCCCGCCGTAGAGCTTGTGCACCACTTCGATCAATGGCTCCACCGCGTGGCGCATGACCATCAGCTTGTGCTTGAGGGCATAGAGCTCCTTGATGCTCGCGCGTGGGGAGTCTTCCGTGAAGATGCGCTCCTCGATGGCTTCGAGCTGCACCTCGAGCGCATCGACCAGCGGGAAATAGCGGTCCACCACGTTGTCGATGAGGGCGTAGAACACGAACCCCGAGCCATGCCGCAACAAGTCGGGCTCGCTCTCGGCGCGTTCGCGCGCCGCCTGGAACCCGGGCTCGAAGTCGTGGCGCACCGATAGCACGTAGTTGCGTCCCACGAAGAGGTCCAGCTCGCCCACCTCGAGGTCGTCGCCGTTCAGCTGCGGCACCTGCAGCACCGCGAAGAGGGAGGCTGCGTACTCCTCGATCTTGGGGCGCTGGTGGCCGGACATGGCGTCCTCGACCGCGAGCTCGTGCAACCCGAACTCCCCCTGCATCTCGAGGAGCTCGTGCGGATCGGGATCCTTCAGCGCGACCCAGACGAAGCACTCGGGGCGACTCACATAGTCGCTGATGTCGTCCTTGGCAATGTCTCCCAGGCGCTTGCCGTCCTGGTAGGCGACGCAATTCACCAGCATTCGGATCCTTTCGGCACATCGGGGATTTTCGTTCCCGTGTTGCTCGGGTGCCCAATCACCAAACCGCGGTCGCTTCCATCGTCATCGCCCCCTCGGCGTCGCGACTCCAGAGCCGTGCGCAGCGATTCGCCTCGTCGGGCATCCCGCATGTGAAAAAGTTCGCCGTGTCGAAGAGCGGGCGCAGCGCCCGGAAACGGTACCCCTGGAGGGTAGCCGAAGGCAGGTTGCGGCGCAGCAGGTCCACGAGCAGCGTGGCGATCAGGGGGCCGTGCACCACCAGTCCAGGATAACCCTCGACCTGGGTCACGTAGGGATGGTCGTAGTGGATGCGATGGCCGTTGTAAGGTGACGGCGGAATAGCGGAAGAGCAGCAGGGGATCGGGATGGATCTCGCGCTGCCAGGGCGCTTCAGGCGCGGCGGGGACCGGCGACGCCGCGAGCGGCGCCTCGCTCCGATAGACGATGTCGTGCTCGTCGGTGAGGACCACGCCGTCACGATCGCTCACCTCATGGCCGACGGTGACAAAGACGAGTGCGCCGCTGCGTCCCGCCTTGGGCACCACGTCGCGAATCACCGAGGTGCGCGTCACGCGAGAACCGACCCCCAGCGGGCGCCGGCACTCGGGGCGGCTGCCGGCCCCCATGCGTCGTGGCAGCGGCACCGGCGGCAGGAACTCGCCGCGCGTGGCGTCGGATCGGCGCGGTCGAGGAGCGCGGAAAGCGCGACCAGCGGCGCCGCGGTCACCACGTCGTGGCGCTGCTCGGAGCGGCCCACCCACTCGCGGTACTTCTCGAGGGAGGAGTCGATCGTCATGGGTTCGGGGACTGCCACGAACCGCCCAACGCGCGGATCAACGCCACGGTGGCCGCGAGCCGGCGGCCGAGGAGCTGCACCGTGGAGCGTTCCTCTGCGAGCTGGGTCGCCTGCACCTGGACCACGTTCAAGTAGGCGACGGTGCCGGCCTTGTACTGGTTGACCGTCAGCGCCACGCTCTCGCGGGCGAGGCGCGCGGCGTCCTGCTGCACCACGCCCTCCTCGGCGAGCCAGCCCACCCCGGCGAGGTTGTCCTCGACCTCCTGCATGGCCTCGAGTACCGTCTGGCGATAGTTGGCGACAGCTTCGTCGTAGGCGGCCCGCGAGATGTCGACATCCGCGCCGCGTGCGCCGAAATCGAGCAGCGTGCCCGCGAGCCCCAGGCCCAGCGACCAGATGCGGCTCGGCGCCGAGAAGAGCGTGGAGAGCGAGCTGCTCGCGAACCCGCCGTTGCCCGAGAGCGAGAGCGACGGAAAGTACGCGGCCTGCGCGACTCCGATGCGCGCGTTGGCCGCGGCCATGCGCCGCTCCGCCGTCGCGACGTCGGGGCGCCGCTCGAGGAGCTGCGACGGCAGTCCGGGCGGGATTTCGGGAATGCGGGCTTGGAATGCCGTGGCCTCGAGCGAGAACGCCGCCGGGGGCTTGCCGATCAGCACCGCGATCGCGTGCTCGAGCTGCGCGCGCGTGATCCGCAGGTCGATCGCCTGGGCCTGGACGCTCTTCAGCTGCGATTCGGCTAGAACGACGTCGACCTTCGCGGAGACGCCCGCGTTATAGCGGTTCCCGGCGATCCTGAAGGATTCCTCGAAGGCCTTCACCGTGTCGTCGAAGAGCGCACGCTGCACGTCGGTCACGCGCAACTGGAAATAGTTGGTGGCGAGCTCTGCCTGGAGCGACAGGCGCACGTTCTCGAGGTCGGCGGCGCTCGCCTCCTCGCCCGCGCGGCTCGCCTCGACCAGGCGCCGCACGCGGCCCCACAGGTCGAGCTCCCAGCGCGCGTCGAGCGTCACCGAATAGCTCTGGGTCCGGCCGGCTTCGCCGCGGCGGCTTCGTCCCGCATCGGCCCCCGCGCCGATCGTGGGAAAAAGCCCCGAGCGCGCCGCCGCCACCGAGGCGCGCGACGAGGTGTAGCGGGCCTGCGCCGCGCGCAGCGTCTGGTTGGTGACGCTCACCTGCTCCATGAGGGAATCCAGCACCGGATCGCCGAACACCTCCCACCACTTGCCCTTCGGCACCGCATCGGCGGGCTTCGCGATCACCCAGTCGCCCGCTTCCTTGTACGCCGGGGCCACTTCTGTATCCGGTCTCTGGTAGTTCGGGCCCACGGCGCAACCACCGAGCACAAGGCAGACGCAAATCTTTGAAAACGCAGATGGCCGCAGATGAGAAGCGGATAGCCGCAGAAAGTCTTGCAGACGATTCGGGCTACGGTCGACGTCGCCACGAATGCCATGCCGGCCTTTATCTGCGGTCATCTGCTTTTCATCTGCGGCCATCTGCGATCCCAGGATTTGCCTACAACGTAGCCACCGCCGTCTCCCGTTCGCGCATTCCCAGCTTGCGGCGGGTGTAGAGGCGGAAGCGGTCGAGATAGAGGTAGACAATGGGCGTCGTGAAAAGGGTCAACAGCTGGCTCACGAGGAGCCCGCCCACGATCGCGATGCCGAGCGGCCGGCGCAGCTCCGCGCCGTCGCCGCTGCCGAGGGCCAGCGGGATCGCGCCGAGCATCGCCGCAAGGGTGGTCATCATGATCGGCCGGAAGCGCAGCAGCGCCGCCTCGTGGATCGCATCGCGCGGGCTCTTGCCCTCGCGGCGCTCGACGTCGAGCGCGAAGTCGATCATCAGGATGGCGTTCTTCTTCACGATGCCGATCAGCAGGATCACGCCGATCAACGCGATGATCGAGAACTCGGTCTTGAAGAGGAGGAGAGCGAGCAGCGCGCCCACGCCAGCCGACGGAAGCGTCGAGAGGATGGTGATCGGGTGCACGGTGCTCTCGTAGAGGATGCCGAGCACGATGTACACGGTGAGGAGCGCGGCGAGGATCAGCCACGGCTGGTTGTCGAGCCCCTGCTGGAAGAGCCGCGCGGTGCCCTCGAACGACGCATAGATCGAGGTCGGGGCGCCGATCCGCGCCATGGCGTCGCGGATGAGATCGGAGGCCTCCGACATCGCCACGCCTTCGGCGAGGTTGAACGAGATCGTGGTGGCCGCGAACGTGCCCTGGTGGCTCACCGAGAGTGGTGCGAGCGTGGGCTCGTAGCGCGCGACCTGCGACAGCGGCACCAGGCCGCGCGTCGACGAGACCACGTACACCGAGCTCAGCGCCTCCGGGCTCTGGGCGAACTCGGGGGCCGCCTCCATGATGACGCGGTACTGGTTTGCATCCTGGTAGATGGTCGAGGCCACCGATTGGCCGAAGGCGAGGCCGAGGGTCTGGTCGATGGCGCGCGTGGTGACTCCGAGGCGCGCGGCGGTCTCGCGGTCGATGATGAGCGTCATCTGCAGGCCGCGGTTCTCCTGGTCGGAGTTCACGTCCGTGAGCTCGGGCAAATCGCGCAACTGGCGCTCGAGGCGTTGCGCCCACTGGCGCAGCTCGACCAGGTCGTCGCCGCGAAGCGTGAATTGCTGGGAGGCATCCGACTGGCGGGCCCCGCCGCGCAGGTCCTGGATCGGCGACAGGAAGACGTTGGCACCGGGCTCCTTGGCGGTGGCCGTGCGGATCCGCGCCATCACGCGGTCGATGGGCTCGCGGCCGGAGGCGATCGGCTTCAGCGCCACGAACATCTGGGCGCGGTTGCGCTGGCCGCCGCCGGTGAACGCGGTGACGCTGTCCACGGCCGGATCCTGCCTCACGATCGCGACCAGGTTGTCGACCTTCTCGCGCATCGCGAGGAACGAGATCGACTGGTCCGCGCGGATGAATCCCATCAATCGGCCGGTGTCCTGCTGCGGGAAGAAGCCCTTGGGCACGATGGTGTAGAGCCAGATGCTCAAGCCGATGGTGCCGAAGAAGATCAGCAGCATCGCCAGCGGCCAGCGCAGCGCCCAGCCCAGCGCCCGGCCGTACCCGGCGACGACCCTCGCGAAACCGTTCGCGCTGCAGCGCGCGACGCGCCCCGGCTTGTGGTCGCGCTTCGGGCGCAACAGCAACGAGCACATCATCGGCGTGGTGGTGAGCGAGACCAGGAGGGAGATCCCGATCGCCACCGACAGCGTCACCGCGAACTCCCGGAAGAGGCGCCCGATGATCCCGCCCATGAACAGGATCGGGATGAACACCGCCACCAGCGACACGCTCATCGACACCACGGTGAACGAGACTTCCTTCGCCCCCAGGAGGGCCGCCTCGAAGGGTTGCATGCCGCGCTCGATGTGGCGCGAGACGTTCTCCAGGACCACGATGGCGTCGTCGACCACGAAGCCGGTGGCGATGGTGAGCGCCATCAGGGAAAGATTGTTGAGGCTGTAGCCCAGCAGGTACATCGCCGCGAAGGTGCCGATGAGCGAGATCGGCACGGCGACCGCGGGGATGAGGGTTGCGCGCGCGCTCCCGAGAAAGACGAACACGACCAGGATCACCAGCGCCACGGCGATCACGAGGGTGCGCTCCACCTCGCGCAGCGACGCGCGGATCGTGGAGGTGCGCTCCATCATGAGCTCGAGGTCCACGTCGGCGGGGATCGAGGCGCGGAACTCGGGCAGCAGCGCCGTCACCCGGTCGACCACCTCGATGATGTTGGCGTTGGGCTGGCGGTTGATGATGAGCATCACCGCGGGCTTGCCGTTGGCGACCCCGTAGTTGCGCACGTCCTGCACGCTGTCCTCGACCCGGCCCACGTCGCCCAGGCGCACCGCGGCGCCGTTGCGGTAGGCGACGATGATCGGCAGGTATTCGGCCGCGCTCTTCGCCTGGTCGTTGGCCTGGATCGTCCAGAAGCGGTCGGCGTCGGAGAGGAACCCCTTGGGGCGGTTCACGTTGTTCGCGGTGATGGCGTTGCGCACCTCGCTGAAGCTGATTCCCAACTGGTTCAGCACGGTGGGATTGAGCTCCACGCGCACCGCCGGCAGCGAGCCGCCGCCGACGGTGACCTGGCCGACGCCCTCGACCTGCGAGATGCGTTGGGCGACCACGGTCGAGGCGATGTCGTACATCTGGCCGGGCGTGCGGCGCTCGGAGGTCATCGCGAGGATCATCACCGGCGCGTCGGCCGGGTTCACCTTGCGATAGGTCGGGTTGTTGGGCAGGCTCGACGGCAGCTGGCTCCGCGCCGCCTGGATGGCCGCCTGGACCTCGCGCGCGGCCCCGTTGATGTCGCGCGAGAGCTCGAACTGGAGAGTCACCCGCGTGCTGCCGAGCGAGGATTGCGAGGTGAGCTCGGTCACCCCGGCAATGCGCCCCAGCGCCCGCTCGAGCGGCGTGGCCACCGTCGCCGCCATCACCTCCGGGCTCGCGCCCGGCAGCGACGCGGACACCGACACCGTCGGGAAGTCGACCTGCGGCAGCGGCGACACCGGCAGCAGGCCGAAGCTCACGATCCCCGCGAGCGCCACGCCCACCGTCAGCAACGTGGTCGCGACGGGACGGCGAACGAAGGGCTCGATGATGTTCATTGGGGAGTGACGCGAGCAAACGGCAGGGAACGCCGATTGACGCCGATGCCACGCCGATCCCCGCCGATGAAAGCAAGAAGTGAATGGCTACGCTTCGCCCCTGCACGAACGTCAGGCACGAGCACTCTTCCTGGGGTTATCGGCGGCAATTGGCGTGGCATCGGCGTCAATCGGCGTTCCCCAGCTTTTCGGTGCCGTCAGCCACGACCGGAGGTTTCTTGCGCCAGCGGGCGGCCCAGCGGTCGAAGTAGAGGTAGATCACGGGTGTCGTGAAGATCGTGAGCAGCTGCGAAAAGATGAGCCCTCCGACCATCGCGATGCCGAGCGGGCGGCGCAGCTCCGCGCCCACGCCCCACGAGAGCATCAGTGGCAGCGCCCCGAGAATCGCGGCGAGCGTGGTCATCAGGATCGGCCGGAAGCGCAGCAGCGCCGCCTGCCGGATCGCCTCGTGCGCGGGCAGCTTCTGCTCGCGCTCGGCGTCGAGGGCGAAGTCCACCATCAGGATCGCGTTTTTCTTGACGATCCCGATCAGCAGGATGATGCCGATGATCGCGATGATGCCGAGATCCTGCCCCGCGATCATGAGCGAGAGCAGCGCCCCCACGCCCGCCGAGGGCAGCGTGGAGAGGATCGTCACCGGG
>JANMYH010000459.1:0-3246 GCA_031381925.1 Burkholderiales bacterium
CGAGGATGAGGCCGACCTCAAGCTCTCGAAGATCTCCTACTCGAGCCCGATCGCCAAGGCGATCATCGGGAAGTCGGCGGGCGACGTCGCCGAGGTGCGGACTCCGGGCGGGGTGAAGGAGTTCGAGATCGTGGACGTGAAGTACCTTTGACGCCGTCGCGCCCGCCCGCGGCCTTTGCCCGCGCGCGCGTCTGCTTCGACATCGGACCCGCCGCTTTCGGCCTGGGCGCGGGCCTGCGCACCGCCTTCTCCACCGGGTTCGCGCGGTAGATCACGAAGACCTTGCCGATGCTCTGCACCGCATGCGCCTCGAGCTGATCGCAGATCGCCTCGATCCACGGGCCGCGGTCCTCGCGCTTGGCGCTCGCAGCGCGCACCTTGATCAATTCGTGGGCCTTGAGCGACCGGTCGATCTCGGCCATCACCGTCTCGGTGAGGCCCTTGTCGCCGATGATCACCACCGGCGCGAGCTTGTGGGCCTCGGCGCGCAGCTCGCTGCGCTTTTTGGAAGGGAGTGGAGTGGACATCGGGGAAGTATAGACGGGGGTTTGCCAATTCCAGTGTCTGTCGTTCGGGCAGGCGCGTGACGAAATCACACTCCAGCAAGCGGTGGCTCAAGCGCCACGTGAATGACCCCTATGTGCAGCGGTCCAAACGGGAGGGTTACCGCAGTCGTTCGGCCTACAAGCTCACCGAGATCGACGAGAAGGACCATCTCCTCAAGGGGGGGCTGGTGGTCGTGGACCTGGGTGCGGCGCCCGGTGGGTGGTCCCAGGTCCTGGCAAAGAAACTGGGCGCATCCGGAAAGGTGGTCGCCATCGACCTGCTCCCGATGGAACCCATTGCAGGCGTGACATTCATCCAGGCCGATTTCGGAACCCGCAAGGGGGCTGCCGCGGTCGAAGGCGCCCTGGGCGGGCTCAAGGCCGACCTGGTGCTTTCGGACATGTCGCCGAACATTACCGGCATCCCGATGACCGACCAGGCGCGCACGATGGACCTGGCGGAAATCGCCCGTGATTTCGCCGTGTTGCACCTGAAACCGGACGGCGCCCTGCTGATCAAGATCTTCCAGGGAGCCGGGTATGATGAGTACTTCAAGTCGCTGCGCCGCGCGTTCCTGAAAGTCGTGGTCCGCAAGCCGGACGCGTCGCGCGACGAGAGCGCCGAGCTGTACCTCCTCGCGCGCGGCCTGAAGCCGCAATAAGCCTGTCGGGCCGATGAAAAAATACAATCGCCTCCCAGGGGCTTGATATCCCTGCGGTGCGCCCGAACTTTGTTATAGTGCCCTGCTCTAAATTGCTGAATCCCATAGCCTTTTCCGGCGGAAGGAAATGCCTGTGAACAACACCATTCGGACCATCATGGTTTGGCTCGTGATCGGAGTCATCCTGACCATGGTGTTCATGCAGGTCGGCAATCGCCAGTCGAGCGCCAACATCCTCGACTACTCGACCTTCATGGAAGAGGCGCGCCAGGGCCACATCGCCAAGGTGAAGCTCGACAGCGGGCGCACCCTCAAGGCCTCCACCCGCGACGGCAAGAACTACACGGTGTACACGCCCGGCATCCAGGATCCCTGGATGGTCGGCGACCTGATGAAGTACAACGTCGTGGTCGAGGCCAAGCCCGAAGAGGAGCCGTCGCTCCTCATGAACATCTTCGTGTCGTGGTTCCCGATGCTGCTGCTGATCGGCGTGTGGATCTTCTTCATGCGCCAGATGCAGGGCGGCGGGCGCGGCGGCGCGTTCAGCTTCGGCAAGAGCCGCGCGCGCATGCTCGACGAGAACCAGAACCAGGTGACGTTCGCCGACGTGGCGGGCGTGGACGAAGCAAAAGAAGAGGTCGGGGAGCTGGTCGACTTCCTGCGCGACCCGTCGAAATTCCAGAAGCTCGGCGGGCGCATTCCGCGGGGCGTGCTGATGGTGGGCTCGCCCGGCACCGGCAAGACGCTGCTCGCGCGAGCGATCGCCGGCGAAGCCAAGGTGCCGTTCTTCTCGATCTCGGGCTCCGACTTCGTGGAAATGTTCGTCGGCGTGGGCGCGGCGCGAGTGCGCGACATGTTCGAGCAGGCGAAGAAAAACGCTCCCTGCATCGTGTTCATCGACGAGATCGACGCGGTCGGCCGCCAGCGCGGCGCGGGCCTCGGCGGCGGCAACGATGAGCGCGAGCAGACGTTGAACCAGCTGCTGGTCGAGATGGACGGCTTCGAGGGCGTCTCGGGCGTCATTGTGATCGCTGCGACCAACCGTCCCGACGTGCTCGACCCCGCATTGCTGCGCCCTGGCCGATTCGACCGCCAGGTGGTGGTCCCGCTGCCCGACATTCGCGGCCGCGAGCAGATCCTGCTGGTGCACATGCGCAAGGTCCCGATCGCCCCCGACGTCGATGCTTCGATCATCGCGCGTGGCACCCCTGGAATGTCGGGTGCGGACCTCGCCAACCTGGTGAACGAGGCGGCGCTCTTCGCCGCGCGCAGCACCAAGCGCCTGGTGGACATGGAAGACTTCGAGCGCGCCAAGGACAAGGTCATCATGGGCGCCGAGCGCCGCTCGCTGGTGATGCCCGAGGAGGAGCGCCGCAACACCGCATACCACGAGTCCGGGCATGCGATCGTGGCGCGGCTGCTGCCCAAGACCGACCCGGTGCACAAGGTCACGATCATCCCGCGCGGGCGCGCCCTCGGCGTGACCATGCAACTGCCGGTGGAAGACCGGTACAGCTTCAACCGCGACTATCTGATGAACAACATCGCAGTGCTGTTTGGCGGGCGCATCGCCGAGGAGCTCTTCATGAACCAGATGACGACCGGCGCCTCGAACGACTTCAAGCGCGCGACCGAAATGGCGCGCCGCATGGTGACCGAGTGGGGCATGACGGAAGCCCTCGGCCCGATGGTCTACGGCGAGAACGAGGGCGAAGTGTTCCTCGGGCGCCAGGTGACCACGCACCAGAACATGTCCGAAGACACGATGCGTGCGGTGGACAAGGAAGTGCGCGCCATCATCGACCAGCAGTACGCGCTGGCTCGCCGCCTGCTCGAAGAGAATCGCGAGAAGGTCGAGGTGATGACCAAGGCCCTCCTCGAGTGGGAGACGCTCGACGCGCACCAGATCGACGACATCATGAATGACCGCCCGCCGCGTCCGCCCAAGCCGGTGGCCGCCAAGCCGACCCCGCCGCCGACCGACGGCGGCACCCGCGGCCCGGAGCCGGCCCCGGCGCCCGCGGAAAGCGCCTGAGCGC
>JANMYH010000012.1:0-2790 GCA_031381925.1 Burkholderiales bacterium
TCGAGGATGTCCTTGAGGGTGCGCGTCTCGGCTTGCGGGATGTTTACCGGATCCTGGCGCTGGTAGATGCACGACTTCATGCAGTCGTTGCAGATGCGGTGGCCGGTGGCGCAGACCGTCGGGTTGTCGATGATGATCATCGCGAGGGCGCCGACGGCCCATCCCTCGGTCTTGAGCTTGTGGAACTCCGAGATCCGCTCTTCGAGAGGGCAGCCCGCGAGCGGCACACCGAAGGGGCTCTTCTTGAAGAGCGTGCGCCCGTCCTCCGCGGGCTTCTCCTTGAGGCCCTTCGAGCACGAGTCCTTGCCTTGCTCGTGGCACCAGATGCAGTAGTTGGCCTCGTCGAGCGCACCCGCAAGGCCGGTACCCGAATCGGTCAGCGCGAATCCCTCGCGGCGGCGGATGTGGTGCAGCGTGTGGACGGAATAACCCGCGCTCGTATCTGTTTTCACCGGAACGAGATGCATCGGGTCGACGCGTTGCGGAGGTCGGAAGAGCACCCCGCCGCGGAAACGGCGCCGGCCCTCGGGCGTGTGTGCGGCCCAGGCCGCGAATCGCTCGGCAAGCGCGAGGTCTTCGGCGTGCCCGGGTTCGTCCTGCTGCCAGTCGAGGATGCTGCGGGCGAAGGCGAGCTCGTCGAAAGTGCCGCCCAGGCGCGCCGCGACCTGCGCCTCGAGCAACGCGCCGTTGAGCCCCGCGGCCTCGTCGGCCTTGATCTTCAGCATCGCGCGGCGTTGGACGAATTTGCGTTTCACCCGGAAGAGGGGTGCCAGCTCGTGGTGGCTCTCCACCAGGTCCTGCCACTCGTCCTCGATATCGAAGAGCCTTGCCACGAAGCGATCGAGGTGCGGTGCCACGGCCATCAGCAGGTCGGCCTCGGCCTTGTATTCGAGGTGCAAGGCCCGGGTGCGAGCGGCGACAAACCTCTCGTGCAACGGCGCATCGGCCGCCGCCAGCCACTGCCCGAATGCCAGGTCGACCCGCTCGAGTCCGGGCGTGCGGTGAAGGTCTTCGAAGGAGAGGCCGAAGGCGAGGGCGAGGGACGGCGAAGGGGGAGACATCGAGGTGCGGCAATTGCAAAGGACGCCAATTTTATCGGAATCCGAAGTACGTCACCGTTCGTAACTGCGTAGGACCACCCGGCTTTGCTATCATTTCAGGACTCATTCGTCGCAAACCTACCCCGAGGGGAACCCCACCATGGATCGCCGCGATTTCTTTCGCATGACCGGAGCCGTTTCTGCCGGATTTGCCCTTCCGGGCGCAGTCTCGAATGCCCTTGCGCAGACCGCGTCCGCGGGTAACTGGAAGACGTACGAGGTCACCACGCGCGTCGAGGTCGTCAAGCCCGTGGGGGTCACGCGCGTGTGGCTTCCGACGCCGCTGACCCAGGACACCGTGTATCACCGCTCCCTGGGCAATTCGTGGGTGGCCGATGGCGGCACGGCCGCGCAATCGGTCGACCCCAAGTACGGCGCGGGCATGGTATGGGCCGAGTTTCCCGATGGCGTGCGCCCGGTGATCACGCTCACCAGCCGGTTCGCCACGCGTGACGTGGCGGTCGACCTGTCGCGGCCCGGCAATGCCAAGCCCGAGGATCCCGCGATTCTCGCCAAGTACACCGCGTCGAGCGACCTGCTGCCGACCGACGGGATCGTGAAGGAGACGTCCTCGATGATCGTGAAGGGCGCGCGCGGTGACCTCGAGAAGGCACGGGCGATCTACGAATGGGTCGTGGACAACACGGTCCGCGATCCCAAGACGCGCGGCTGCGGCGTGGGCGACATCAAGTTCATGCTCGAGAACAAGGCGATGGGCGGGAAGTGCGCCGACCTGAATGCGCTCTTCGTGGCGCTCGCCCGCGCCGAGGGCATCCCCGCGCGCGACGTCTACGGCGTGCGTGTGGCGGGCTCGGCCCTGGGCTACGGCAGCCTCGGACGTGCCGGCGGGGACATCACCAAGGCGCAGCATTGCCGCGCCGAGTTCTACTTGCCGACCCACGGTTGGGTACCGGTGGACCCGGCCGACGTACGCAAGGTGATTCTCGAGGAGGGCGGCGGCAAGGCCCCGAACGATCCGATGGTGCTCGCCGCGCGTCAACGGCTCTTCGGCTCGTGGGAGATGAACTGGCTGGCCTACAACTACGCGCACGACCTCACCTTGCCGAAGTCGACGAAGGGCAAGATCGGGTTCCTGATGTATCCGCAGAGCGAGACCGCCGAGGCTCGCCTCGACAGCCTCGATCCCGACAACTTCAAGTACACGATCAGCGTGAAGGAAATCGGCTGAACCCGATCCTTCGGGCGGCCGCCGTCGCGATGTCGGTGGCGGCTGCAAGCGTTGCGGCCGAAACGCAGCTCCGTCCGTGGACGGGCAAGGAGACGCCGGCCCTCGTGCGTGACGACCTCGCAGGCAAGCGCGTCGACCTGAAGGACTTGCGCGGGCGCGTGGTGCTGGTGAACTTCTGGGCCACGTGGTGCGAGCCGTGCCGCGACGAGATGCCGTCCCTCGAGCGCCTGCGCGCCAAGCTGAGCGGGCGCCCGTTCGAGGTGCTCACGGTGAACTACGGAGAGGGCGCCTCCCGGATCAACGAGTTCCTGCGCAAGCAGAAGATCTCGCTTCCCGTGCTGCTCGATCCCGACAAGGAATCGGCCGCGGAGTGGAAGGCGGGCGGGCTTCCGATGACCTTCCTGGTGGACGCCACCGGGCGCGTGCGCTACTCGGCGTTCGGCGAATGCGACTGGAGCGAGGGGGAACCGTTTCGCGTGGTCGAGAACCTGGTTTCCGAGG
>JANMYH010000032.1:0-9484 GCA_031381925.1 Burkholderiales bacterium
TCCTTGAGGCTCAGTCGGGCGCCCAGCCGCTGGGCAGTCACCTGCCCGGCGCGCGCGGCGACCTGCGCCAATGGCGCGAGTCCGCGTCGCGCGACGAACCATGCCAGTAGCGCGCTAGCCGCCGTTCCCAGCAAGCCCACCAACATCGCCGCCGCCGCATGTTCGCGAAGCAGCTTGTAGGTCTCGGTGGTCTCAACGGCCACTACGACGTCGACATTGTCTTCGCGACTTCCAGCCGAAGTGTGGCGCACAGGATGAACCCACCAGACGCGCCTGCCGGCGTGTGCCTCTACGTAAGGGCGCGGGGGAGTCGACTCCGTGGCTCGAACGGCGACCTCGCGAAGGTCATCGGGTGGCGGAACCAGCCAACGTCCGCCCTGGCGCACGCTGATGCTGAGGTGGGGGTGCCCGATTGAAATGTCGCGAAGCCGCTGGAGCCGGGCTTCGAGCGCCGCGGGGCCCTCGGTGTCGCGCAGCACGTACTCGACCACTTCCGTTTTGCCGCGCACCTCCGCGAGATCTTGCGCCTCGAGCTGCATGCGCAGCGCATGGTAGAGCGCGTATCCAGCGCTGGCCATGATGACGGCCGAGCCCACGACGAAGAGAAGCACGAGCCGCGCTGCGATCGAGAGGCCGCGCGAGTTGTCCGTCACGGCGAGCGATCCTCCATCACGTAGCCGAATCCGCGCACCGTATGGATGAGCTTTGCGTCGAACGGATCGTCGATCTTGGCGCGCAGCCTCCGGACGGCGACTTCCACCACGTTCGTATCGCTGTCGAAGTTCATGTCCCAGACCTGTTCGGCGATCAGGGTGCGGGAGAGGACCTCCCCCTGGCGCCGCAGGAAGAGGAGGAGGAGAGCGTATTCCTGCGCGGTGAGATCGATTCGCTGAGCCCTGCGTTCGACCCTGACCCGCAGCAGGTGCACCTCGAGATCGGCCACGCGCATCACGTCCGGCTCCTGGGCCTTCCCCCTGCGCATCAATGCCCGGACGCGAGCGAGGAGCTCCGAAAACGCGTAGGGCTTGACGAGATAGTCGTCTGCTCCCAGCTCCAATCCCCGGACGCGATCTTCCACGCGGTCGCGCGCTGTCAAGAAAAGTACCGGGGTCTGCTGGTCCTCGCGAATTTCCCGCAACGCCGTCCAGCCGTCCATGTCCGGGAGGCCCACGTCGAGGACGATCAGCTCGTAGGGCGACGACTTGGCGTGGTGCACGGCGTCCACGCCGTTGCGCACCCAGTCCACCACAAACCCGTTTTCTTCCAGGCCTTTGACCAGGTACTGGCCCGCGTGAGCCTCGTCTTCGGCCAGCAATAATCGCATCCGGTCGCGCCTCCCGAGGATCGAGCGTACCCCAAGCCAATTTGCCTGACGCCAAGATAACGACTTTGTAATCTGTCGGTAACGGGAACGAAGGCCCCGCGCCGCTACTCTTTCCTAACACCCACTTGTGGAGCTTTCCTGTCGATGAGCAGGTACTCTTTTGCCCTCGCCATCGCCTGTGGGGCGGCCGTCTCGATAGTCGCCATCCCGGTCGCGCAAGGACAGGCACGCCCGAGCCTCGATACGGCTGCGGCGAAGAAAATGGACACGCCTGGGGTGGCGTACGAATCCCCGTTCAAGGGATACCGAAAGTTCGAGGATCAAACGGTCGCATCGTGGCGGGAAGCCAATGACCTCGTGCACCAGCTCGGCGGCTGGAAGGCCTTTGCGGGTGGCAAGGTGCCGGACGTCCCGGCCGCGCCCGTCGCCGCCGGCGAGCCTCCCAAGCCCCCGCAACCGCAAGCCCCTCCAGCGACTGCCGGGCACGCTGGCCACAAGACCAAATAGGTGAAGAGCGTGCAACGAATTCAGCGGGCCGCACCGCTGCCCCGTGCGGGAATTCTCGCCACCACCGTGCTGCTGCTGTCGGGCTGCGCCACCTTCTCAAAGGACGGTGGGCTCGAGGCGGTTCAACAAATGGTCAAGGAGAATGCCGGCAAGGATGTGGTCGTTGCCCGCACCCAGGGCGAGCAGGACACCCTCGCGGGTCGGGTTGCCGGGCTCCTGAAGAACCCCCTCGACGTCGAAGACGCCGTGCAGATCGCGCTCCTGAACAACCAGGGGATTCAGGCCTCGCTCCAGGAGCTGGGAATTGCCGAGGCCGATCGCGTGCAGGCGGGCAGGCTTCCGAACCCCCACTTCACCTTCGCGCGCTCGCGTGGAGGGCTGGACTCCGCCTCTTCCGTCGAGCACGCGCTGAGCTTCAACGTCTTTTCCCTGGTGGTGATTCCCTTTGCGACCGAAGTCGAGAAACGCCGCTTCGCGCGAACGCAGAACCAGGTGGCGCTGGAAGTCCTTCGACTTGCATCGGAAACGCGCAAGGCCTATTTCGTCGCGGTCGCCACGGAGGAGTCGTTGCGCTACATGCGCCAGGTCCGTACCGCTGCCGAAGCGAGCGCCGAGCTGGCCCGCCGGATGGAGCAGGTGGGCAACTGGAGCAAGCTGAGCAGGATGCGGGAGCAGGCGTTCTATGCCGATGCGGCCCTGCGACTTGCCCATGCGGAAAAGGCCGCCGTGACCGCGCGCGAGCAACTGATTCGGCTGATGGGCCTCTGGGGCCAGGACATCGCCTTCCAGCTCCCGGAGCGGCTTCCCGACCTGCCGAATGCGGCGGATGAGCGTCCCGACGTCGAGGGGCGTGCAATGGAGCGTCGCCTCGACATTCGCTTGGTCCGCCTGGATGCGGAAGCGCAAGCCAGGAACCTGGGACTGACCCGGGCAACCCGTTTCGTGAACGTGCTGGAGTTCGGAGTCGCGCGCGAGCGCGAGAAGGGCTACGACGGCGACATCGCCACTCGAAGATCCTACGAGATCAGCTTCGAGCTGCCGATATTCGATTTCGGAGCCACGCGACTTGCGCGGGCCGAGGCGGTCTATACGCAAGTGCTCAACCGCGCGGCGCAAGCGGCCGTGAACGCCCGCTCGGAAGTCCGCGAGGCCTATCGTGGGTATCGTGCCAACTACGACATCGCGCGCCATTACCGGGACGAAATCGTGCCCCTGCGAAAGCGCATCGCCGACGAGAACCTGCTGCGCTACAACGGCATGCTGATCGGAGTGTTCGAGCTCCTGGCCGATGCGAGATCGCAGATCCTGAGCGTCAATAGCTCGATCGAGGCGCTCCGCGATTTCTGGATCGCGCGTGCCGACCTCGACATGGCGCTCATCGGCAAGCCTTCCATTGCAACCATGCAGGGTGCCACGGCCTCCCAGGCCGAAGCGCTCGGCGGCCACTGAGCGAGGAGTCGCGAGGGACCATGGCTTCACGACGTGATTTTCTGGCCGGCGCGGGCGTTGCCGTGGCGGCCACCGCGGTCAGCCGCACCTCGCTCGCCGCGCTTCCCGAGGCGCCGAGCATGGCCAAGCCCGACACTCAGCCGCCGTTGATGCCGAGTTCCGGCCGCCCGTACAACCCCGTGGTCACGCTCAACGGCTGGAGCTTGCCGTGGCGGATGGCGAACGGCGTGAAGGAGTTCCACCTGGTCGCCGAGCCGGTCGTTCGCGAGCTCGCTCCCGGCATGAAGGCGCACCTCTGGGGCTATAACGGCCAGAGCCCTGGACCCACCATCGAGGTGGTCGAAGGCGATCGGGTGCGCATCTTCGTGACCAACAGGCTTCCGGAGCACACGACGATCCACTGGCACGGGCAACGCCTGCCGAACGGGATGGATGGAGTCGGCGGGTTGACCCAGCCGCATATCGGCGTCGGCAAGACCTTCGTCTACGAATTCGAGGCGCGCCGCGCTGGCACCTTCATGTATCACCCCCACGCCGACGAGATGACGCAGATGGCGATGGGGATGATGGGGTTTTGGGTAACCCATCCGCGCAATCCCGACTTCATGAAGGTCGACCGGGATTTCGTGTTCCTGCTGAACAACTTCGACATCGATCCGGGAAGCTTCACGCCCAAGGTGAATACGATGTTGGAGTTCAACCTCTTCGCTTTCAATTCGCGGGTCTTTCCGGGGCTCGATCCGTTCGTCGTTCGGCAGAACGACCGCGTGCGGATCCGTGTCGGCAACCTCACGATGACCAATCACCCGATCCACCTTCACGGCCACGAATTCGTGGTGGCGGGAACCGACGGCGGATGGACGCCGCCGGGATCGCGATGGCCCGAAGTCACCGCCGACATCGCAGTCGGCCAGATGCGCGCGATCGAGTTCGACGCGAACGAGCCCGGCGACTGGGCCTTCCATTGCCACAAGTCACATCACACGATGAACGCCATGGGCCACGGCGTGCCGACCATGATCGGCGTGGATCACCGCGAGGTCGCCCGGAAGATCACCTCGCTCGTTCCCGAGTACATGGTGATGGGCGAGCGCGGCATGGCGGACATGGGCGAGATGGAAATGCCGCTGCCGGACAACACGCTCCCGATGATGTCGGGCCAGGGGCCTTACGGCGCGATCGAGATGGGCGGCATGTTCACCACGGTCAAGGTACGCGCCGACGTGAAGCCCGGCGACTACAGGGATCCGGGCTGGTACAAGGCGCCTGCTGGCACGACGGCTTACGAATGGAACGGGCAGCTCGCCGAACCGGCCCGTGCGCCGAAGTCCGCCATTCAACCGAAAGGCGGCAAGGACGTTGAGATGACTGTGCGCAAGCCGAGCGGCCATTCCGGTCACTGAATCACGCCCGCAATGAGCGAGGAGACCTCATGAAGATGAACCTGTTGAATGCCCTAACGGCCGTGGCCCTGGTCTCCGGAGGCTCGCAAGCTTTCGCCCACGGACCCGCGGATCAAGGAGCCAAGGCCGCCAGGAAGATCTCGACCGAGGAAAGGGCCTTCGGCCGCGAGGGCGACCCGAAGAAAGTCAGCAAGACGATCCAGGTCGAGATGGCCGACACGATGCGCTTCACGCCCGACGCCCTCACGGTGAAGGCGGGGGACACGGTCAAGTTCGTGGTGAAGAACTCCGGCAAGCAGATGCACGAGATGGTCCTGGGAACGGAAAAGGAGCTGAAGGAGCACGCCGCGTTGATGCTCAAGTTTCCGACCATGGAGCACGAAGAGCCCTACATGGCCCACGTAGCCGCCGGCAAGAAGGAGGAATTCGTCTGGCAGTTCACCAGGGCCGGCGAGTACCACTTCGGCTGTCTCATTCCCGGCCATTACGAGGCGGGTATGAAGGGCAGGATCATGGTCGTCGCGAAGTAGCCGAGGCAACCTAGTCAATCCACCGCACCGAAGAGGATCAATCGACATGAAACGAGTTCTTGGGGTTGTGTTCGCCGCCCTGGTCATGGGCGCCCCCGCCGCCTACGCGCAGGATCATTCGAAACCGGTGCTGGCCGCGGCCTCGCAGGGACAGGGTGGCATGACGGAGGGCGAAGTCCGCAAGGTCGACAAGGAGCAGCGCAAGGTCACCGTGAAGCACGGCGAGATCAAGAATCTCGAGATGCCTCCGATGACGATGGTTTTCCGCGTCAAGGATGCCGCGCTCCTCGACAAGGTAAAGGAAGGCGACAAGATCAAGTTCGCCGCCGAGAAGATCGAGGGCAACATCACGATCACGCAGATCGAAGCGGCGGCGCCGAAATCGGCCGCGCCCAAGTATTAGCAGTGAGCTTAGCGATACGCGAGCGGGGAGTGCTCGCCGCGCTGGGCGCGGCACTGCTCTTCGGGGCCGGAACCCCGTTCGCGAAGCGCCTGCTCGAAGATGCAACGCCGTGGCTCCTCGCAGGGCTGCTCTACCTGGGCTCGGGCGTGGGGCTCTTTCTCTATCGTCGCGTCACTCGAGCGCAACCCACTGCGCTCACGCGCCGCGACGGGGCCTGGCTCGGCGCTGCGATCGCGGCGGGCGGCGTGGCAGGGCCGGCGCTGCTGATGCTGGGCCTCGTCAACATGCCCGCGTCGGGCGCGTCCCTCCTCCTCAACGCGGAGGGAGTCTTCACGGCGCTCATCGCGTGGTTCGTGTTCCGCGAGAACTTCGACCGCCGCATCGCCTTGGGCATGTTGCTGATCGTGGCGGGAGCCGTGGTCCTGAGCTGGCCGGGGGAAGCGAGCTTTGGCGCAGCTCTTCCCAGCCTCGCCGTGCTGGGAGCGTGCCTCGCCTGGGCACTCGACAATAATTTCACTCGCAAGGTGGCACTGAACGACGCGACCTTCATCGCGATGGCGAAAGGCCTCATCGCGGGTGCCACCAACATCGTGCTTGCACTGGTGGCCGGGGCGCAGTTCCCTTCGGCGGGCATCGTGGGGGGCGCCGCCGTCCTGGGCTTCCTCAGCTACGGCGTGAGCCTGGCGCTCTTCGTGGTCGCGCTACGCGAGCTGGGCACGGCCCGGACGGGCGCCTACTTTTCCACGGCGCCATTTGCCGGCGCGTTGATCGCGCTACCGCTGCTGGGCGAGCCCGTGACCTGGCAGCTAGCCACGGCGGGTGCCCTCATGGCGGGGGGAGTGTGGCTACACCTCACCGAGCGCCATGGCCATCGACATTCCCACGTGGCGCTCCAGCATGAGCACAGTCACGTTCACGATGAGCACCACCAACACGCCCATCCGCCTCACGTGAAGCAGGGCGAGCGCCACGTGCATCCGCATTCGCACGAGCCCGTGACGCACGAACATCCGCACTATCCGGACTCTCATCACGGCCACAAACATTAAAGACGCGCAATCTTTCGTTCAGGCGAAGTCTGATTGATTTGCGTGCACCAATTCGGGAGGTGCGCACCAGATTGAAGCAGCCGGCGGCCACTTGAAAATATTTGTGGCCGTGTCGATTCGCCCGCCGCGAGTTTGATCAGTGTCAATCGATTCGCAGCCGGTATCAGTATTCTCGATTCACGCCCACCAAAAGGAGATCACCATGAAACCGTTGTACTTTGCCCCACTGTTCGCCGCCATGGTCTTTGCCTTGCCTTCAACCGCAGTCGAAGCGGCGAAGGACGGCGGCAAGATCGTCGTCGAAGGAACGAAGGTCGTGGAGCTTGCCGATGGCGGGGAGATCGTCGTCGACAAGGCGGGCAAGACCTACCACAGCGACGCGAAGGGCAAGCGCGTCCGGATGAAGGATGGCGTCGTCATGATGGGAAAGGACGGCTCCAGGTACCTCCACAGGAACGACGTGATCTGGAAGCAGATCACCGAGAAGGGGTCTCTCGCCCCGAATCGCTGAAGCCGCCAAGTTGAAAAGCGCCGCCGGGGGATCCCGGGCGTAAGCGAGCCACAGGGCGTTCCATCAGGAGCTCGATGCTGGCGCTGCGCGCGGGCGCGACATTACATTTCTGCAATCTGCGCCGCCTGAGCCGCGATCGTAGTCGATCGAGGTCTGCCTCCCGCGGGAGTTAATTGCAACATCCGCCTTTGATCGGACTCTCCGCGCTCGCCGTGTTGACCTTGTAACCCGCTTTCTGAACAGTCGCACGTAGTTGCTCGGACGAAGTCGTCATCTCGTCGAACTCGATCCTGGCTTCGCCCGGCTCGAGCGTTACGGCAACGTCACCCACGCCGTGCACCGACTTCAGCGCCTTGGTGACCGAGGCTACGCAGCCCCCGCACGTCATTCCACCAACCTGGATTGTTTCCGTTCTCATGGGACCCCTTTACGGATCATGGTGCGAGCAGTAGAGCGTGCCGCCCCGCACCTGTATGTACGGTGGGCAACACAGCAAACCTGACAGATCAGCAATGTCCGAACTTCGGGTGCCGTTCGGACTCAAAGTTGGGTTCGGCACGGCGGACCGTGGAATGCCCATGGCGTCGCGATTGACTCTTATCAACCGCCGGTCCTGTTGCAGCCGGTATCACGTGGAGATCGTCATGACCTGCAAGAGCTTCCTTCAAAAGACCTGCCTCGGTGTCGGCGCTTTCGCCTTCGTCGCGGGCATCTCACCGGCGCTGGCCCAAGCCCCCGCAGCTCCTGCGGGAACCTCGATGGACAAGAAGGATTCAATGAAGCCGGGGATGTCGATGGACAAGAAAGATTCGATGAAGCCGGGAATGTCGGGAATGGCCGCCGGCGGCGACATGCACGGGTCGATGATGGGCATGATGAAAAGCATGGAATCCATGAAGACGACCGGAGATCCCGACCGCGACTTCGCGATGATGATGAAGATGCACCATCAAGGCGCCATCGACATGGCGCAGATGGAACTGAAGAGCGGCAAGGACGCGAGCATTCGCGCGATGGCCAAGAAGATCATCGAGGCTCAGCAGAAAGAGATCAAACAGTTCGACCAGTGGCTCGCCAAGCACAAGTGAGGTTGGCGCTGGCCGACTGACTAGCCTGCACTTGTCGGCTGGAGTCTCCAGGCCAGCCCGGGAGTGGCGGGGCAGGGCCTTGACCTTCCCATCATGGGAAGGTTTAGATTGGGCACTTCAAGCTCGACTACGAGATCCCACATGGCCCCCTTTGAGCTCTTGGAAGCCAGGCGCGACGGCTTGCTGAACATCGGCGAGGCCGCCGCCGCGGCCGGCGTTTCCGCGAAGATGATTCGTCACTATGAGGAGAACGGCCTCATCCCGAAGGTCGGTCGGACGGTCGCGGGCTACCGCATCTACCGCGAGTCGGACGTGCACATGCTCCGGTTCATCCGCCGTGCACGCGACCTTGGCTTCTCGATGAAGGAAATCGAGGGCCTGCTTGGACTTTGGATGAACCGCCGGCGCGCGAGCAGCGACGTGAAGCGGCTGGCTATGAAGCACGTGGAGGAACTGGACGCGAAGATCACCGAGCTGCAGGCGATGCGCCGCACGCTCGTGGATCTCGCGCGGCGCTGCCACGGCGACCACCGTCCCGATTGCCCGATTTTGGATGACCTCGCGGGGAAGGACCGATCATGAATCTCAATCATCTCCATCACGCGCACGATCACCACGGGCACGGCCATGGCGCCGCCCCGGCGGAAGGTGACACGCGCCCCATCGATCCGGTGTGCGGCATGAAGGTGTCACCCGACTCCCCGCGCCGCTTTGCGTTCGAGGGCGTGACGTATTTCTTCTGCAGTGATGGTTGCTTGAAGAAGTTTTCCGCGGAGCCAGCGAAGTACCTCGCGAAAAATGACGCGGCCGTACCGGCACAGGCGGTCCCCCCTGCGGCGCAAGCAGGGGCGGAATACACCTGCCCAATGCATCCCGAGATCCGGAAAGTCGGGCCGGGCACCTGTCCCAAGTGCGGCATGGCACTCGAGCCGCTGATGCCAAGCGCCACCGAGGACGACAATCCGGAGTTGCGCGACTTCAGCCGGCGTTTCTGGTGGACGTTGCCGCTCACGATCATCGTGACCCTTCTCGCCATGGTGGGCCACCGCTGGTTGCCCGGGCTGTCCGCGACCGCCCGAAGCTGGATCGAGCTGGTGCTCGCCACACCGGTGGTGCTCTGGGCGGCGTGGCCGTTCTTCGAGCGCTGCGTGGCCTCGATCCGCACCGGCAACCCGAACATGTGGACACTCATCGGCATCGGGGTCGCGGCGGCGTACGTG
>JANMYH010000046.1:0-9809 GCA_031381925.1 Burkholderiales bacterium
TCGAGGAGGCGGTCGTATTTCGCGTCCTGGGCCGCGGCGAGATCGTCGGTCGCGCCGAAAAGCGCGCTCGAGTAGGTCATCCCGCGGTCGAGCCACAGCGCGTAGAAATCGTTGCCGAGGTCGTAGTGCGCGTGGATGTTCTTGCGGGCGCCGGCGCGGGTGTTGGGCCGCAGGGCGTGGGCGAGGCGAAGCAGCAGCGCGGTGACCGGGTTGCCGTAGAACACGCGTTCGAGCGCGAGCTGGTTCGCCGCGCACAGCTTGAGGAACGTGGTCATGTCGGGGGTCGCGAGCAACCCGTCACGCCAGCATTCGAAGATGCCGATCTCCGCCCCGCGGGTCATGGCCGCGATCGCGCTCCAGTCGCGGATCGCGAGCTCCGCCGTGGGGCCGTCGCGGGCGCCCGCGAAACGGCGGCGTACGCCGTCGGGCGTCGTGAGCACGAGGTGCCCGGTGTCGAGCCGGGTGAGCAGCCGAAACAGGGCGCGGGCGGCCAAGGGCAGCGAGTGCTGGATGTCCAGTCCATCGAGCGCGTTCAACGGGTCGTCTCCTTCAAGGGGGGTTCGGGTTTTGAAAACCAGGGCACTTTGCGAAGCCACAGCCGCACCGCTTGCCAGTGGATGCGGGCGACCACCCCCGCCGTCATCCACGGGTAGCCGAAGAACGCGCGCAGCAAGCGCCGGTCGGTGAGCGGGTGGGCGCGGCCGTGCATCGCGGTCACCAGCAGCACGCCGCCGGCGTCGTGATAGTCGATGCGCGCGACCGGGTAACGGCCCTCGCCGGTAAAGCGAAATTCGTAGTGGCCCTCGACCGGGCAGAAGGGCGAGACGTGGAAGACCTTGGCGGCGCGCAGCCGCTCGCCGCCCAGGATCGGGCGGCCGTCGCCATGGGCAACGAGGTAGTTGTGGCGCTCGCCGAACGTGTTCGAAACCTCGCAGAGCACCGCGCGCAGCCGCCCCGCGCGATCGAAGCATTGCCACAGGGCGATCGGGTTGAAGACGTAGCCCAGCACACGCGGGAACGCCTGCAGGACGATCTCGCCATCGGCCGCGTGCGCCCCGTGCTCGGCCAGGAGCGCGCGGATCCACGGCTCGAGGTCGGAGCCGTCGCGGGGACCGAAGTCGCGGCGGTGCAGGCTCAGCAGGTTCCAGCGGTCGAGCGAGAGCCAGCGGCGCGCGCTGCGATCCCACTGCGACAGCGGCACCCGCAGGAAGAAAATCGCGTAGTCGAAGCGATGGCGCACCGGCCGCAGGCGCTGGTGCATCACGCGCCCGAACGCGATCTCGGGGTTCAGCGGCTCCACGGCACCTCCGACCCCAGGCGGCGCGCCACGTCGATGGCCGATGCGAGGCCGTCCTCGTGGAAACCGTGGCGGGTCCAGGCGCCGGCGAACCAGGTGCGCGAGCGGCCCTGCAGGCCCGCAACGCGGCGCTTCGCTTCGTCGGAGCCCTCGAGGAACGCCGGATGGTGATAGTCGAAGCTCGCGAAGACCGTCTCGTCACGCGGCTCGTCGATCGGATTGAGGGTGACCATCACCGGCCTCTTGAAGGGCAGGCGCTGCAGGCGATTCAGCAGGTAGGAAAGCGAGACCGGGTCGTCGCTCGCCTGCTCGCGGGGCGCGTGGAAATTCCACGCGGCCCACGCGCGCCGGCGGCGCGGCAGCAGCCGCTCGTCGGTGTGCAGCACCGCGCGGTTCGGGAGGTAGGGAATCGCCTTGAGCACCGCGCGCTCCTCGGTGCTCGGGTGCTCGAGCATGGCGAGCGACTGGTCGGTATGGGTGGCGAGGACCACCTCGTCGAAGCGCTCGGCGCCATGGTCGGTCATGACCTCGACGCCCGAGCGATCGCGGCGGATGCGGCGCACGGGCACGCCGGCGCGCACGTCGGTCAGCCGCGCGGCGAGCCGGCGCACGTACTCGCGCCCGCCGCCCGCCACCGAACGCCACTGCGGGCGGTTATTCAGGGCAAGGAGGCCGTGGTTGTGGCAGAAGGCCAGGAAGGTCGCCAGCGGGAAGCGGTTGATCCGCGTCGAGGGGGTCGACCAGATGCACGCCGCCATGGGCAGCAGGTACAGGCCGCGCAGCTCATGGCCGTAGCCCCCCGCGTCGAGGAAATCCCCGAGGGTGCCGCTGACCGCTGCGCCGCTCGCGGCGAGGGTGCTTGCCTCCCGGTTGAAGCGAACCAGGTCCCTGAGCATCCGGAGGAACCGCGGGCTCACGAGGTTGGACGGCTGCGCGAAGACGCTCGCCAGGCCGGTGCCGGCCCATTCGAGCTCACCCGCGCCGATCCGCACCGAAAACGACATTTCGGAGCGGTCGCTGGCCACCCCCA
Organism: Burkholderiales bacterium; assembly: GCA_031381925.1. Classification (GTDB taxonomy): domain Bacteria; phylum Pseudomonadota; class Gammaproteobacteria; order Burkholderiales; family Usitatibacteraceae; genus Usitatibacter. The sequence goes on from JANMYH010000046.1 coordinate 2,328, forward strand.
GGTGGTCGAAAAGGCGGATCAGGTTCGGGTAGGTCCGGTCGTTGAAGACCAGGAACCCGGTGTCCACGGGGTGGGTGCGGCCGTCGACCGTCACGTCGACCGTGTTCGTATGGCCCCCCAGGGTGCGATGGGCCTCGAACAGGGTCACGGCGTGGCGCGGGGCGAGGAGCCAGGCGGTGGCGAGGCCGGAAATACCGGCTCCCACGACGGCGATCTTGGACATTCCGGGACTTTTGTTTCGGTTGTAGGCGGGTCAGGGGGACTTACGGACCGCCGGCGCTGTCGGATGCATAGGACGGCCAAACCCGTTTTTGCTACCCTGTGGGGCTGAAGAGGTAAACCATGCTTTATCAAGAGCTGTTCGGCACGTTCGAGAAGGTCCGCTGGGACATGGGAAAGGACATCCCCTGGGACGAGTTCGACCCCGGCAAGCTGACCGACGAGCAGGCCACCACCATCAAGATGAACGCGATCACCGAGTGGTCGGCGCTCCCCGCCACCGAGATGTTCCTGCGCGACAACCAGCACGACAGCGACTTCTCCGCCTTCATGTCGATCTGGTTCTACGAGGAGCAGAAGCACGCGCTGGTGCTGATGGAATACCTGCGCCGCTTCCGGCCCGAGTTCCTGCCCACCGAGGAGGAGCTGCACGCGGTTCGCTTTACCTTCGATCCGGCCCCGGCCCTGGAGACGTTGATGCTCCACTTCTGCGGCGAGATCCGCCTCACCCAGTGGTACCGCCGCGCGGCCAAATGGCACACCGAACCGGTAATCAAGCGCATCTACGAGACGATCGCGGGCGACGAAGCGCGCCATGCGGGCGCTTACTTCAAGTACATGCGCCGGGCGATCGAGAAGCTGGGCGACGAGGCCAAGGTCGCCTTCGCCAAGATCGGCATCCTGATGGCGAGCGCCGCGCGCGCCGGCAAGCCGATGCACCCGACCAACCTGCACGTGAACAAGGCGATGTTCCCGAACGACACGGTGCAGTCGAAGCTGCCGGACGCGAGCTGGCTCGAGCACTGGCTCGACCAGCAGATCCAGTTCGACAAGGTGTGCGAGAACAAGGTGGTCCAGTCGATCCTCGCCAAGCTCGGCACGCTCTACAACCGCGCCATCGCCGACGCCGCCGACCTGAAGCGCTTCCGCAAGGAGCTCCTGGCCAAGATGGGCCAGCCCCGCCTCGGGAGTGGCGCTCCGGCGTGAGATGACGGCGCCCGCCTTCGAAGCCAAGCTCTGCGACCCGGCGGCATTCGCCCGCCGCGTCGCCACCCTCCCCCGCCCGCTGGTCTTCACCAACGGCGTCTTCGACATCCTCCACCGCGGCCACGTGACCTATCTGGCGGAAGCCGCCGCCCTGGGGCCATCGCTCGTCGTGGCCCTCAACTCGGACGCCTCGGTGCGCCGCCTGGGCAAGGGCGACGACCGGCCGATCAACCCGCTCGCCGACCGCGCGGCGGTGATCGCGGCGCTGGCATCCGTGGCGCTCGTCACCTGGTTCGAGGAGGACACGCCGCTTGCGCGAATCCTGCAGTGCCGCCCCGAGCACCTGGTGAAGGGCGGCGACTGGAGCGCCGACAAGATCGTCGGCGCCGCCGAGGTGAACGGCTGGGGGGGCGAAGTCCATTCGATCCCGTTCCGGCACGACCGCTCGACCACCCACATCCTGTCGCGCATCCGCACGTGAACGACCTCTCGATTCCGGCAAACCTCACCGATCGGCTGAAGGCCATCGTGGGCGATCGGGGCCTGGTCGACGAGAGCGAGCGCGGCCCCTACGAAGTCGACTGGCGCGAGCAGTATCACGGGCGCGCGGCCGCGGTGGTCCGGCCGGCCAATACCGAGGAGGTTTCGAAAGTGGTTGCGCTCCTCGCGGAGCTGCGCATCCCGATGGTCCCGCAAGGCGGCAACACCAGCCTCTGCGGCGCGTCCGTTCCCGACGACTCCGGCACCCAGGTGATCGTGAACCTCTCGCGCATGAACCTGGTGCGCGCGGTGGATCCCTCCAACAACACCATGACGGTGGAGGCCGGCTGCGTGCTGCAGGCCCTGCAGGAAGTCGCCGGGAAGCACGGCCGCCTCTTTCCGCTCTCGCTCGGCGCCCAGGGCAGCTGCGAGATCGGCGGCAACCTCTCGACCAACGCGGGCGGCACCGGCGTGCTGCGCTACGGCAACACGCGCGAGCTGGTGCTTGGGCTCGAGGTGGTGCTGCCCGACGGGCGCGTGTGGAACGGCCTTCGGGGGCTACGCAAGGACAACACCGGGTACGACCTGAAACACCTCTTCGTAGGCGCCGAAGGCACGCTCGGGATCATCACCGCGGCGGTATTGAAGCTCTTTCCCCTGCCCCGGTCCCACGCGACGGCGCTGGTCGCGCTCGAAAGTCCGGCCGCGGCCGTCGCACTCCTGTCGCAGCTGCGCGAGGCGTGCGGCGAGCGCATCACCGGCTTCGAGCTGATCGCGCGTATCTGCCTCGACCTCGTGATCCGGCACATCCCCGGCTCGCGCGACCCGCTGCCGGCGCGCTACCCGTGGTACGTGCTGGTGGAGCTCTCCGACAGCACGGCGGGTCCCGCGCTGGATGCGCTCCTCGAGGAGGCGTTGGGTATCGCCGCCGAGGCGGGCTCGATCCGCGACGCGGCGATCGCCACGAGCGACACGCAGCGCGGCGATTTCTGGAAGCTGCGCGAGAACGTCTCGGAAGCGCAGAAGCTCGACGGCGCCTCGATCAAGCACGATGTCTCGGTGCCGGTGAGCTGCGTGCCGGAGCTGATCGAGCGGGCCAGCGCGGAGCTCGCGCGCCGCTTTCCCGACATCCGGATCGTCGCCTTCGGCCACGTGGGCGACGGCAACATCCACTACAACTGCTCGAAATCCGAGCGCCAGGAAGCGCAGGCGTTCTTCGACCAGGCCGAAGCGGTCAACCACATCGTCTACGAGGTAGTGCAGGCCCTCGGCGGATCGATCAGCGCCGAGCATGGCCTGGGGGTGCTCAAGCGCGAGGAGATCAAGCGCTACAAGGGTGAGCTGGAGCTCGAGATGATGCGCTCGATCAAGCGAACGCTCGACCCGAACAATTTGATGAATCCCGGCAAGGTGCTGTAATCATTTCCCCCAGCGCTCCGACTGCAGCCGCACCACGTCGTTGAGCGACCGGGTTTCGGCGTAGCGCTCGCGCAGCCAGCGCGTGTCGTTCATCTCGGCATTCGCCGCCGCGTCCAGCGCCGCCATCGCCGCGCGCGCCCCCATCGCCTCGGCGTCGGGGGCGATGCGGGCGAGGGTCGCCGTCAGGTCGTCGCGCAGGCGCACCTGCTGGCGTGTGTACGGATCGACCAGCGTCGCATCGAACCCGAAGCGGCTCGCCTGGAAGCGGTTGTAGCCGTAGACGCGGTACAACGGCGCAACTGGCTGGGTGGTGCGGCTGCGCAGCAGGTGGGCGGCGAGCGTCTGCACGTAGGCCGCGAGCTGCGCCGCGCGCGCCACCGTCAGCGGCGTGTCGAAGATGCGCACCTCGATCGTGCCGTACTCGGGCTTCGGCCGGATGTCCCAGTAGAAGTCCTTCATGCTCTCCACGATCCCGTAGCCCTGCATCTCGTCGAAGTACGCGTTGAACTCGGCCCAGCTCGCGCAGGGCGGCATGTGGCCCGCGAGGGGGAATGCCGACACCGCGTGCAGGCGCGAGGTCTCGAACGACGTCTCCTCTCCCTGGTAGAACGGGGAGGATGCCGACAGTGCGATGAAATGCGGGATGTAGCGCGCGAGCCCGTGGGTGAGGTATATCGCGTCATCGCCGCTGGTGACGCCGATGTGCACGTGCTGGCCGAACACCGTGAACTGCTTGGCGAGATAGCCGTAGAGCGCCGAGACGCGCTTGAAGCGCTCCGTGGGGTAGATGCGCCGCTCGTGCCAGCGGTGGAAAGGGTGCGAGCCGCCGCCCGCCACGGCGAGGTTCAACCGCTCGGCGGTGGCGCGAATCGCATCGCGCACCACCACCAGGTCGCGCAGCAGCTCATCGTAGTTGCGGTGCACGGCGGAGTTGACCTCGATCATGCTCTCGGTGATCTCGGGCTTCACCTCGCCGGGCAGCTTCATCTTCGCCAGCCGCGGCAGGATGTCGGCGGCTCCCCGGGCGAGGTTGTAGTCGCGCGTATTGACCACCATCAGCTCGAGCTCGACGCCGAAGGTGAGCAGCGCCGATCGTGCGAACTCAAGCGGCATGGGAGCGCCGCTCGCCTTCGGCGTCGGGTTCGGGCAGCGTCTCGCCCGCGAGGGTGAGCCCGAATTGCACCGCCGCGGGCCCAACAACCTCCATCACGATGATCGCGCCCACGAGCACTGCCGACATCGACTGGCCGTAGGCGGGATAGATTCGCGCGATGTCGTGGTGCAGCAGCAACGACAGGCTCGACATCGGCAGGAGCGCGAGCCCCAGGCCCGCGGTCTGCTTCAGGCGCAACCCCCCGAAGGGCGCCACCAGCAGCACCCCGAGCATCTTGCCCGCCGCCCTAGCCAGCACCACGGCGAGTGCGACCGCCCCGCCCGCGGCCAGCAGCGCCAACGGCATGCTGGCGCCGGTGATCACGAAGAGCACGATGTAGAGGAGGCGGCCGATCGGCGCGAGGTTCACGTTGAGGAGCTCGTAGCCGCGCTCGTCGTTGCGCGAGAAGAGCCCGAAGGCGAGGAGTGCCAGCACCACGGGAAGGCGCAGCAGCGTGGCCACGCCCACGGCCGCCACCACCAGGCCCGCGACGAGGGAAAAGTGCACCTCGCGGTCCTTCTCCACGGCGCGGGCGACGGTGCGCGCTCCCCACGCCATCGTCATCCCGATCGCGATCGAGCCCGCGAAAAGGTAGAGCGGATGCAGGATCGCGGTCTCCACGTCCATGCGGGCCTCGAAGTGCGCGGAGCCGAGCATGATCGTCACGATGATCGATGCGAGCAGCCCGTTCAGCGCCACCAGGTTCAGCGAGCGCTCGGTGACCTGGCCCTCGGAGCGCGTGTCGTGGACGGTGAGCAGCACCACCGAGGGCCCGGTCGTCATCGCGATCGCCGCCGCGATTCCCGCATGCACCGCGCGAAAATCGAACGCGAGGAGCGTGGCATACACCGCGCCGAACGCAGCCGCGCTCTCGGCGAGGCCGGCGGCGGCGAGCGTCCAGTCGCGCCGCAGCCATTTCAGGTCCATGCGCCGCCCCAGGTCGAAGAGGACCAGGCCGAGCGCGAGATCCACGAAGATGCGTGCCTCGTCGATCAGCAGCCCCAGCCCCATCGCCGAGGCGAGCGGCCCGAACACGAATCCCACCACCACGTAGCCGATGATGCGCGGCGCGCGCAGCGTGCGCGCGAGCTCCCCGCCGAGCATGCCCGCGACGAGAAGCACGCCGAAGAGCAGCGGGTAGCTCAGGTGGAACGGCAGCGAGGGAAGGAACGAAGCGCTCATCGGTGGGAGGGTCCATTCCCGTCGGAGCTTGTGATTGGTATAGTCCATCTGACCCCAGTGCCCCGCAGGAGGTTCCGTTCGTGGCAGCACCGACGACCGAGTATCCGAACGCGCTCGCCATCGGCAGCATGCTGATGGAGTACCGGCTCGAGTCGATCCTCGGCGTCGGCGGCTTCGGCATCACGTACCTGGCGAGCGACACGCTGCTCGAGAAGCAGGTCGCGATCAAGGAATACTTCCCGAGCGCCGCGGTGTCGCGGCTCGGCGACGGCAGCGTCGCCATCAGCGGCCCGAACCTCGCGGTGGACTTCGCCAGCGGCCTCGATCGCTTCCTCAAGGAGGCGCGCACGCTCGCCGGCTTCAGCCATCCGCACATCGTGCGCGTGAACCGGTATTTCCGCGCCAACGAGACCGGCTACATGGTGATGGACTACGAGGACGGCGAGTCGCTCAAGTCGTGGCTGCAACGCCAGCCGGCGCTCCCCGCCGACGTCCTGAAGGGCCTGCTCGCCCCGCTCCTCGACGGCATCGAGAAGGTCCATTCCGCCGGCTTCCTGCATCGCGACATCAAGCCCGACAACATCTTCGTGAGGAAGCGCGGCGATCCGGTGGTGATCGACTTCGGCTCCGCCCGCCAGGCGATCTCGGGCACGACGCACACGCTCACCACGCTGGTGACTCCCGGCTACGCGCCGTTCGAGCAGTACGCATCGGGATCCGAGCAGGGCCCGTGGACCGACATCTACGCGCTCGGCGCGGTGATGTTCTTCGCGGTCACCGGCCGCAATCCGCCCGACGCGATCGCGCGCATGAAGGGAGACGCGCTCGAAGGATTGCTCGCGCCGGCGATGCCGCAGTACGGGCAGGAGCTGGTGGACGCGATCTCGTGGGCAATGAAGGTCGAGGAGAAGCATCGTCCGCAGACCGTGGGCGAGTGGCGCGAGAAGATCTTCGGACGCGTCCCGGTCGGCATGGCGACCGTGCCCGGACTGGCGCCCGCCCCCCGCACGACTCGCGTGACACAGCCCCCGGAGGACCTGGCGAGCTCGGATACCCAGGACATCTCCAACCTGCTCGCCCGGCGCGAGGAGCTCGAACGCGCGGTGAAGGAGAAGTTCCAGCGCGTGCTCACGGTGATGTTCACCGACCTCAAGGGCTCGACCTCGATCGCCGAGACCTCGGGCGACCTCGCGGTGCGCGCGATGCTAAAGCGCTACCACGACCTCTGCGGCGAGGCGATCAAGGCGAACGGCGGCACGCTGGTGAAGACCATCGGCGACGGGTCCCTGTCGCACTTCACCGACGCGCTCGCCGGCTGCCGCGCCGCCGCGGCGATCCAGCGCGGCATGGAGCAGATCAACATCTCCAAGCAGTACAAGTCGCTGCTGCTCGCGCGGATCGGCCTGCACACCGGCGAATGCATCCTGGAGAAGAGCGACGTGTTCGGCGACGTGGTGAATACCGCGTCGCGCTTCGAGTCCGCAGCCCACCCCGGCGAGATCCTCATTTCCGAGGACACCTACAACGCACTCTCGGACAAGACCGAGTACTACGCGCGCTTCGACCGCGAGGTGTCGCTCAAGGGCAAGAGCATGCCCTTCAAGGCGTACGTCGTCTTCTGGGACCCGAAGGAAATCGAGGTCGACCGCGCGCGTCCGCTGGGCCCCGCCAAGGCCTCCACGCCGGTCTGGAAAATCGCGACGTGGGTCGGGGTCCCGTTGCTCGCGATCCTCGCCGCCGCCTTCTACATCACCTCGGGCGGCAAGATCGGCGGCGAGACCACGCGGTCGATCAACTACTCGGTGCCATCAAAATAACTGTTATTTTGCGCGGCGCCGCGCGCGCCAGCGCCGAAGCACAAAGAAGAGCGACCCCGCCAGCGTGAGCAGCACCAGCGCGATCACCGAGTAGTAGACAGCCGGCCGCGTGTAAAGGAACGACTCCACCGGCGAGTACGACCCCTTCTTGCCCGTCGCGTAGCGCGCGCCCGCTTCCATCGAGGTGATCTTGGGGTCGGGGGTTCCGGGCTCGATCAGGACGAG
>JANMYH010000052.1:0-6489 GCA_031381925.1 Burkholderiales bacterium
CCTCTAACGCCCCGCACACGCCATGGCCAAGTTGAAAGAGATCGCCAAAGCCTGCAAGAGCAAGAACGCCGGACCGTTCGAGCTCACGCTCGACGTCATGTTCGACGACCTCGCGACCTTCGAGAAAGTGCGCGCGAGCGGTGTCATCAATCCCGCCCTCATCGCGCGGCTGTACGGCGTGAAGGAAAGCGAGGTCCTTTTCACCGTCTACCCGCCAGCGCTCGCGTTCAAGGCGACCATCCCGCGGCGCATCGCCTCGGGCGCGATCGGCGACACGGACATCTACGGCGCGCAGCAGCACGCGCTCCTGCTGGACCTCGAAGTGCCGATCTGATGTTCGCCGCCCCGCGTGCGGTCACCACCCAGGTCTTCGCGCGCATTCCCGACGGCTATCGCCGGGCCGGCCGGCTTTCGAAGGAACGCCTCCAGGCCGGCAAGGGCACCCTCAAGACCGACTGCTACATCGAGGGCCCCGCCTTCGATCGCGAGGGAAACCTGTACATCGTCGACATCGCCTTCGGGGACGTGTACCGCATCAGCCCGCGGGGCGAGGTGGCGCGGATCGCCGAGAGCGACGGCGAGCCCAACGGGCTCAAGATCCACCGCGACGGCCGGATCTTCGTCACCGACCACAAGCACGGCCTCCTCGTCCTGGATCCGGCGACGGGTTCACTCACGCCCGAGGTCGCGCGCTATCGCACCGAGCGATTCAAGGGTCTGAACGACCTGTTCTTCTCATCGCGCGGCGACCTGTACTTCACCGACCAGGGGCAGACCGGCCTGCAGGATCCCTCCGGCCGCGTGTACTGCCTGAGGGCCGGCGGCGCCATGGAGTGCATGCTGTCCACGGTTCCCAGCCCGAACGGCATCGCGCTCAACCCCGCGGAGAACCTGCTCTACGTCGCGGCCACCCGCGGCAACGCGATCTGGCGCGGTCTGGTGCTTCCCGACGGTGGGGTCACGCGCGTGGGCCTTTTCATCCAGATGTCGGGCGGCGCCGGCCCGGACGGCATCGCGATCGACCAGCAGGGCAACCTGCTCGTCGCGCATGCCGGGATGGGCGCGGTCTGGATGTTCTCGCCTCGGGGCGAGCCGCTGCTGCGCATCGATTCCTGCCAGGGCCCCATGACGACCAACGTGGCCTTCGGCGGCAAGGACAATCGCGACCTGTACATCACGGAGTCGGAAAGCGGCTGCGTGCTGGTGGTGCGCCTGGACATTCCGGGACAGATTCTGTATTCGCACCAACCCGCTTCTCGGGTTTAGCCCGGGTGAACAACTCTATCGCCCGACGCCTGGAGGAGCTTCGGACTAGCGCGCGGCTTCGATGGCAGCGTTGAAGGTCGCGCTGGGACGCATGACCGCCTCGGTCTTCCCCGGGTCGGCGAGGTAATAGCCGCCGATATCCACCGCCTTGCCCTGGACCGCGTTCAGCTCGGCGACGATCTTCTGCTCGTTCGCGGCGAGTGTCTTCGCCAGCGGCGCGAAGTGCGCCTGCAGATCGCGGTCCTCGGTCTGCCTGGCGAGCGCCTGCGCCCAGTACAGGGCCAGGTAGAAATGGCTGCCGCGGTTGTCCAGCTCGCCGGTACGGGGAAGCGGCGACTTGTTGTTCTCGAGCAGATCGCCGGTCGCCTCGTCGAGCGTCTTCGCGAGGACCTTGGCGCGCTCGTTGCCGGTCTTGATGCCGACGTCCTCCAGCGAGACCGCGAGGGCGAGGAATTCGCCCAGCGAGTCCCAGCGCAGGTGGTTCTCGCCCAGGAGCTGCTGCACGTGCTTGGGCGCCGATCCGCCGGCGCCGGTCTCGAACATCGCGCCTCCGGCCATCAGCGGCACGATCGAGAGCATCTTCGCGCTCGTGCCGAGCTCCATGATCGGGAAGAGGTCCGTCAGGTAATCGCGCAGCACGTTGCCGGTGACCGAGATCGTGTCCTTGCCGCGCAGCACGCGCTCCAGCGTGTAGCGCATCGAGCGCAGGTAGGACATGATCTGGATGTCGAGCCCGGCGAGGTCGTGGTCCTGCAGGTAGCGCTGGACCTTCCTGATGAGCTCGACGTCGTGCGGCCGGTATTCGTCGAGCCAGAATACCGCGGGCGTGTTCGAGAGGCGGGCACGCGTCACCGCGAGCTTCACCCAGTCGCGCACCGCCGCGTCCTTGGTCTGGCACATCCGCCAGATGTCGCCCTTCTCGACGTTGCTCTCGATCAGCACCGTGCCGCCGTGGTCGACGATCCGCGCCACGCCGTCTTCCGGGATCTCGAAGGTCTTGTCGTGCGAGCCGTACTCCTCGGCTTGCTGTGCCATGAGGCCCACGTTCGGCACGGTGCCCATGCTGCTCGGATCGAACGCCCCGTGGGCCTTGCAGAAATTGATGAACTCCTGGTAGATCCGGGCGTACGTGCTTTCCGGCATGACCGCCTTGGTCTCCTTCAGCTTGCCGTCCGGCCCCCACATCTTGCCGCCGGCGCGGATCATCGCCGCCATCGACGCATCCACGATCACGTCGCTCGGCGCGTGCAGGTTGGAGATGCCCTTCACCGAATCGACCATCGCCATCTCGGGACGCTTCTCGTAGCAGGCGTGGATGTCCGCCTCGATCTCCTCGCGCTGCGACTCCGGCAAGGACCCGATCGCCTCGTAGACGCTGCTCATGCCGTTGTTGGGATTGACCCCCAGCTCGTCGAAGAGCTTGCCGTGCTTGGCGAAAAGGTCCTTGTAGAAGACCTTCACCGCGTGGCCGAACACGATCGGGTGCGAGACCTTCATCATCGTCGCCTTCACGTGCAGCGAGAACATCACGCCGGTCTTGCGCGCGTCCTCCATCTGCTCCTCGAAGAACTTGCACAGCGCTTTCTTGCTCATGAACATGCTGTCGATGATCTCGCCCTCCAGCAGCGAAACCACGGGCTTGAGCACGATCGTCGTCCCGCCCTTCGTCACGAGGTCCATCCTCACGTCGCAGGCCCTGGGCATCGTCATGCACTTCTCGCTGGAGTAGAAGTCGCCGCCGCGCATGTGCGAGGCGTGGGTGCGCGAAGCCGGGCTCCATTCCGACATCGAGTGCGGGTTCTTGCGCGCGTGGCGCTTCACCGCGGCCGGCGCGCGACGGTCGGAATTGCCCTCGCGCAGCACCGGGTTCACCGCGCTTCCCAGGACCTTCCCGTAACGCGTGCGGACGGCTTTTTCCTCGGCTGTCTTCGGCTCGCCCGGGTAGTCGGGAACCGCGTAGCCGCGCGCCTGCAGCTCCTTGATGGCCGCCGTGAGCTGCGGAACCGAGGCGCTGATGTTGGGCAGCTTGATGATGTTGGCATCGGGCTCCTGCGTGAGCCGTCCCAGATCGCCCAGGTTGTCGGGCACCTTCTGACTGGCGGTGAGGCGATCGGAGAACTCGGCGAGAATCCTCGCCGCGACCGAGATGTCGCTCTCCACCACGTCGATGCCCGCCGGCGCGGTGAACGTCCGGATGATCGGAAGCAGCGAGGCCGTCGCCAGCCGCGGGGCTTCGTCGGTGAGGGTGTAGATGATCGTCGGCTTATCCGTGGTCATGGCGGCTCCAGGCAGTTCGAATGAGATCCTACTGGAACTGCGCCTTCATGCGGTTTTGCAGGGTTCCTCCCAACCTGCAACCTTGCTGCGGGGCAGGTCCTGGTGGGCCACGACGTGCCGGGGCAGATCGCCAAGGGCGGGCGAGCGCCTGAAGCTCCATCGCGCGCCCGCCTCGCTCGCCGAAATCCGCGCGCGCGCCGAGGCACGCGTGAGCTGGGACCGCGATCCCGCGCGGATACCGGGGACCGCGGCGGCGCGGGCGCATGTCAACGGAACTCCTCGGCGGTAAGATTGAGGCGGTGCAGCTTGTCGTAGAACGTCTTCTTCGGCAGCCCGAGCGCTTCGCTCGCCGCGGACGCGTTGCCCCGATGCCGCCGCAGCACCTCCTCGATCAATGCCCGTTCGAATTGCGACACCTGGTCGAACAACGTTCGCGCGTGCGGTTGCGCCCCCTTCAGCAATTTGAACCGTGCCTCGAGCAATCCCAGGACAAACCGATCGGCCACGTTGTGCAATTCGCGCACGTTTCCAGGCCATGAATACAGCATCAGTTCCGACAATTGCGCGCTCGAGACAATCGGCGCCTCCCGGGCGTAGCGCGTGGCGGCATCGAGCACGAAATGTTCGAACAGGATCGGGATATCCTCGCGCCGCTCGCGCAGCGGCGGCAGCTCGATGACGGCGACGTTGAGCCGGTAATAGAGATCGGAACGAAAGCGCTGCTGCTTGACCAGCTCCCCGAGGTCTTCCTGCGACGCCGCGATCACTCGACAGTCGACCGGTATCAGCTCGTTCGACCCCAGCCGCTCGACTTTTCTTTCCTGCAGCACGCGCAGCAGCTTGACCTGGAGCGACATCGGCAAGCCCTCGACTTCATCGAGGAACATCGTTCCCCCGTTCGCCCACTCGACTTTTCCTATCCGCCGCTTGTTGGCACCGGTGAAGGCGCCGGGTTCATGGCCGAAGATCTCGCTTTCGAACAGCTGCTCGGGGAGACCCCCGCAGTTGATCGCCACGAATTGAGCGTTGCGGCGGCTCGAATGCTCATGCAGGCTGCGCGCAACGAGTTCCTTGCCGGTGCCGGTCTCGCCGGTGATCACGACGTTGACCGAAGTGTCGGCGAGGTCAAGGATCGTGCGGCGGACCTGTTCGATCAGCGGGGAGCGGCCAAGCAGCTCGGCCTCGATCCCGACCCAGTTCTGCAGTTTGTTGCGCAGCGCCGCCACCTCGAGGGTAAGCTGGCGCTTCTCGGCGGCGCGGCCCACGACCTCCACCAGGAGCTCGGAGGGAAATGGCTTTTCAATGAAGTCGTAGGCGCCGGCGCGCATCGCCTGCACGGCCATCGTGATATCGCCGTGGCCCGTCACCAGGATTACCGGGAGTTCAGGCTCGACTTGCGCCGTGTAACGCAACAGACCGAGCCCATCCATCCCCGGCAGCTTGACGTCGCTCACGACGACCGCCGGCATGCCGGGCTTGATGTGCGCGACGGCGCGTTCCGCGGATTCGAACGACTCGACCGTGAAGCCGGCGAGCTGCAGCGCCTGCACGCTGCCGATGCGCACCGCGGTATCGTCCTCGATCAGCAGGACCTTGATGCCGTCAAGCATCGTGCGTCTCCATTGCCGACGCGAGCTCGATCATGAACTCGGCGCCACCTTTTGGCCGGTTCGCGGCGACGAGAGAACCGCCGAATTCGCGGATGATCCCCGCCGAAATCGCCAAGCCGAGGCCAAGCCCCGCGCCCGACTCCTTGGTCGTGACGAACGGCTCGAAGATTCGAGGCAGCAGGTCGGGTGCGATGCCCCCCCCGGTGTCGCGTACCGCGATCGTTACCCGGCCCGCGCGCTCGCGCACCGACACCTCGAGGTGACGCACCGAGCGGTCCTGCATCGCATCAAGCGCATTGACGACGAGATTCACGAGCACCTGTTCCAGCCGGTTGGCGTCGGCCCGCACCTCCACATCGTTCTCCGACCAATCCTCAATGATCGCGACGCGTTCGATCCGCAGGCGCTGCTCGAGCAGTGCCTGCACATTGCCAAGCGCACGCCGCACCGACACCGGGCCGAGATGCAATGCCGACTTCCGCGCGAACGCCTTCAGTTGTCCCGTGATTTTCCCCATGCGGTCCGTCAATTGCGAGATCAGTGCCAGGTTGCCGTGGACATCGTCGGTCCGGGCTTTCGCGAGCAGTTGTCGGGCATTGTCCGAAAGCGTGCGTAGCGCCGCCAGCGGCTGGTTCAGCTCGTGCGTGATTCCGGCGGCCATCTGCCCCAATACGGCCATCTTGCCGGCCTGGACGAGCCCATCCTGCGCCTCGCGCAACACATGTTCCGCGCGCTGCCGCTCGGCGACCTCGCGGCCCAATTGCTCGTTCGCTGCGACCAGGTCCGTAGTCCGTTCAGCCACCTTACGCTCGAGTTCGTCGTGCGCTCGCTGCAGCGCCTCTTTCGCGGCGAGACTCGCGTAAATTGCGCGTCGGCGCTGGTGCAGGTAGAGAAACAGCAGAAATACGAACGCGAACGCGACGGCGGTGAAGGCCACCGTGTTGCGGACGAGCACATTGACCGGCGAGTAGTCCGACAGCAGGATCAAGCGCCAGGTGGGTTCGGGCGTTGGATGCACGAGCTCCAGATAACGCCGGTGCGAGCCTCCATCGGCCATCGCGACAATGCGCGCGCCATCGATCGCAGGCGCTTCCACGACCAGCCCGAGCGGCACAAGTCGCACGCCGGAATATTGGCGCGACCTCTCGATGGCCGCCGCGGCTGCGGGTTGCAGCGGTCCGAACGTCTTGAATTTCCATTCCGGATCGGATGCAAGGAACACGACGCCGCTCGCATCGACGACGAGCGCTATGTCACCACTACCGGCCCATGCCTGTTCGACATGGTCGAGGCTCACTTTCACCGCCGCGACGCCGATCACCTCGCCATGATCGCG
>JANMYH010000061.1:0-39594 GCA_031381925.1 Burkholderiales bacterium
GAAGAACTTGACCTTGGCGGGCAGCAGGCGGCGCTCGGGATAGACCGCGTAGATGTTGTTGCCGGGGAAGGCGTTCTCGTCGAGAACGGTCACGAGGCGGCCGCGCTTGACCTCCTCGCTCACCTCCCACGCGCTGCGCCACGCGAGCCCCTCGCCGGAGATGGCCCACCGGGTGAGCACCTCGCCGTCATTGCACTGCAGGTTGCCCGCCACCTTCATCGTGACGGGCTTGCCCGCGTCCTGGAAGCTCCAGGTATCGGCAACGCCGTCCTCGGTGCTGGTCACGAGGCAGTTGTGCTTCGCGAGATCCGCGAGGACCTTCGGCTTGCCCGCACGCTTGAAATAGACGGGCGAGCCGCAAACGACGCGGTGGTTGCGGGCCAGCTTCGCCGCGATCAGATCCGCACTCTTCAGGTCGGCAATGCGGATAGCGATGTCGAAGCGCTCGTTCTTGAGATCCACCATGCGTTCCGACAGGTGCAGCGTGATCGCGAGGTTCGGATGCTCCGCGATGAACGCCGCGAGGTGCGGGGCGATGTGGCGCCGCCCGAAGGACGTGGGTGCCGTCACGATGAGCCGCCCCGAGGCGCTCTTCGCTCCGACCGTGAGCGAGTCTTCGGCGGATCGCAGCTCGTCGAGGATGCGGTGACAACCCTCGTAAAAGGTGGATCCTTCGGGAGTCAGCGTCACTTTGCGTGTCGAACGCTTGAAGAGCTTCACCCCGAGGCGCTCTTCGAGCTGGTCGATGCGCCGGCCCACCATGGCGGGGGTGATGCCCTCTTCGCGGGCGGCCGCGGACAGGCTGCCACGCTGGGCAACCTCGACGAAAGTGGTCAGTTCCTTGAAGCGGTCCATGGCATTATATGTATAAGACGCTTAGCCATTTGGCGTCATTCAGTGTACGCGAGTATGGTAATAGACTGCAATATAGCCTCGAAGGACGCCCATGGACCCCAAACTCACCCTGCCCCCCGGCCTCCAGATCCATGCGCCGCTGCTTCCGGAGTACGGCCGGGTCCTGAGCGCGGATGCCCTCGGGTTCGTGGCGCGCCTGTGCCGCGAGTTCGAGCCGCGCCGCCGTGAGCTGCTCGCCGCCCGCGTCGCGCGCCAAAAGGAGTTCGATGCCGGCAAGATGCCGGACTTCCTCGCAGCGACCCAATCGGTGCGCGATTCGAACTGGAAGGTTGCCGACCAGCCGCGCGACCTCCTCGACCGGCGTGTCGAGATCACGGGTCCCACGGACCGCAAGATGGTGATCAACGCGCTCAACTGCGGGGCATCGACCTTCATGGCGGACCTCGAGGACGCGAACTGCCCGACCTGGGACAACATGATCTCGGGCCAGGCGAATCTTCTCGATGCGGTGCTCGGCACGATCACCTTCGAGCAGTCGGGCAAGCAGTACCGTTTGAATACGAAGCACGCGGTCCTCATTCCACGCCCGCGCGGCTGGCATCTCGACGAGAAGCACGTGACGCTCGACGGCCAGCCGATCTCGGGCGCCCTATTCGACTTCGGCCTGAACTTCTTCCATACCGCCAAGGCGCGCCTCGCCCGCGGCAGCGGCCCGTACTACTACCTGCCGAAGATGGAGTCGCACCTCGAGGCGCGGCTCTGGAACGACATCTTCATCGCATCCCAGAAGGCGCTCGGCATCCCGCACGGCTCGGTGCGCGCCACGGTGCTGATCGAGACGCTTCCCGCGGCCTTCGAGATGGATGAGATCCTCTGGGAACTCAAGGACCACTCGGCGGGCCTGAACATCGGCCGCTGGGACTACATCTTCTCGTGCATCAAGAAGCTGCGCTCGCGCCGCGAGTTCTGCCTCGCCGACCGCAGCCAGGTGACCATGACCGCGCCCTTCATGCGCAGCTACGCCTTGCTGCTCATCAAGACCTGCCACCACCGCAACGCGCCTGCCATGGGCGGCATGGCGGCGCAGATCCCGATCAAGAACGACCCCGCCGCCAACGAGGCCGCGATGGCGAAGGTGCGCGCCGACAAGGAGCGCGAGGCCACCGACGGCTGCGACGGTACTTGGATCGCGCATCCGGCACTGGTGCCGATTGCCAAGGAGATCTTCGACAAGCACATGCCGGGGCCGAACCAGTACGGCAAGCAGCGCCCCGACGTGAACGTGACCGCGAAGGACTTGCTCGATTTCCGGCCCGAATCACCGATTACCGAGGCCGGCCTGCGCAACAACGTCCAGGTCGGGATCCAGTACATGGGCTCATGGCTCGCCGGCAACGGCTGCGTTCCGATCTTCAACCTGATGGAGGATGCGGCCACCGCCGAGATCTCGCGCTCGCAGGTCTGGCAATGGATGCGCTCGCCCAAGGGCGTGCTCGACGACGGCCGCAAGGTGACGCGCGAGCTCTTCCACGAGATCCTCACCGACGAGCTGCGCAAGACGCCGTCGTTCGTCGGCGCGGACGCCTATGCGGCGGGACGCTACGCCGACGGGGCGAAGATGTTCGAGGACATCACCACGTCGGACGACTACGTGGAATTCCTGACGCTACCCGCCTACCAGGCGATCGACTGAATTCCCCCCCAAGGGAGCGGGAGATACCCTAGACGCCCTGCGCTTGCCTATCGGCGTGGTAGCTGGATCGGACCATCGGCCCGCAGGCCGCGTTCACGAAACCCATCCGGCCGGCCTCCTCCTCGAACATGCGGAAGTCATCGGGGTGCACGTAGCGGGTGACCGACAGGTGCGACTTGGACGGCTGCAGGTACTGGCCGACGGTGAGCATGTCCACGTCGTGCGCGCGCAGGTCGCGCATCACCTCGAGGATCTCCTCGTTGGTCTCGCCCAGGCCCACCATCAGGCCTGATTTCGTCGGCACGTGCGGATGCGCGGCCTTGAACTGCTTGAGCAGCTGCAGCGAGTGCGCGTAGTCGGAGCCGGGGCGCGCCTGGCGGTAGAGGCGCGGAACGGTCTCGAGGTTGTGGTTCATCACGTCGGGCGGCCCGCCGTCGAGCACCGCGAGCGCGCGGTCGAGCCGGCCGCGGAAGTCGGGCGTGAGGATCTCGATGCGCGTCTGGGGTGAGAGCTCGCGCACCGCCCGGATGCAATCGACGAAGTGGCCCGCGCCGCCGTCGCGCAGGTCGTCGCGGTCCACGCTGGTGATCACCACGTACTTGAGGCGCAGGGCCGCGATGGTCTCGCCCAAATGGCGCGGCTCGTCGGCGTCGAGCGGATCGGGACGCCCGTGGGCCACGTCGCAGAACGGGCAGCGGCGCGTACACAGGGCGCCCATGATCATGAAGGTGGCGGTGCCGTGGCTGAAGCACTCGCCGATGTTCGGGCACGAGGCTTCCTCGCACACCGTGTGCAGGTTCTTCTCGCGCAGGATCTGCTTGATCTCGGTGAAGCGCTCGCCGCCGCCGGCACGAACCCGGATCCATTCGGGCTTGCGCAGCATCTCGCCGGGGACCACCTTGATCGGAATGCGGGCCGTCTTCAGCGCCCGCTTCTGCTGGATTTTCAGTTCGGAATCAGGCATTCGATGAGGGATTTCTCGAGCTTGCGAGAGACTTCGTCCATGCTATCACGCACCCCGCGGTCGGCCAGCCGCGTGGAGGCGAGCCCGGGGTAGCCGCACGGATCGATGCGCGAGAAGGGCGCGAGGTCGAGGTCGGCGTTCAGTGCAACCCCGTGATAGGTGCATCCGCGCGCGACCCGCAAACCCACCGCCGCGATCTTTGCGCCGTCCACATAGACGCCCGGCATGCCCTCGCGCCGTCCGCCCTCGATTGCGTAGCCTGCGAGCACCTCGAGCACCGCCTGCTCGAGCCGCCGCACGAGCTCTTTCACGCCAAAGCCGTTGCGCCGCAGATCGAGCAGCACATAGCCCACGGCCTGGCCGGGCCCGTGATAAGTCACCTGCCCGCCGCGATCGGTGGCGACCACCGGAATGTCGCCGGGCGCCAGCACGTGCTCGCGCCGGCCGGCGAGGCCGAGCGTGAACACGGGGGGATGCTCGACCATCCACAGCTGGTCGGCCGTTCCCTTCGAACGTGCCTGGTTGAATGCCTGCATCGCCCGCCAGGTGGGCTCGTACGCGACGCGTCCGAGCCGGCGTGCGATCACAGCACCATCATCACCATCGGATGCTTCGACAGCTCCGAGTAGAGCGCGTCGAGCTGCTCGCGCGAGCGGGCGTTGATCGTCACCGTGAGCGACAGGTAGCGCCCGTTCTTCGAGGCCCGCATCTCGATGGTCCCGGAATGGAAGTCGGGCGCGTGGCGTTCCACGACGTCCGCCACCGCCTGCGCGAAGCCGTCCTCGCGCCGCCCCATCACCTTCATCGGGAAGACGCAGGGAAAGGTCAGCAGCGACTCGGTCTGGGATGCCTGGCTCATGGTCGGAATCATCCCGTGCACATGGGTCTTCGGCCCGCGGAAATCAAGCCGCCACGGCTCCCCGCTGGCGCACCTGGGCCTTGTGCTCCTGGAAGAGCGCGTGCATGCGCTTGAAGACCGTCCCGGGCCGCCCACTACCCACCGGCTTGCCGTCGAGGGTCGTGACCGCGAGCACCTCCTTGGTCGAGGAGGTGAGCCACACTTCGTCGGCGCCGCGCAGCTGCGCCTCGGTGATCGGGCGGACCTCGAGCTTGAGGGCGCCTTCGGAGGCGAGGCGGACGAGGAGGTCGTAGGTGATGCCGAGCAGGATCAAATTGTCCTGCGGCGGCGCGGCCACCGTGCCGTCCTTCACCACGAAGACGTTCGAGGCCGAGGCCTCGGTGAGCATCCCGTCGCGCAGCAGGATCGTCTCGACTGCCCCGGCGTCGGCGGAGATCTGGCGCGCGAGAACGTTGCCCAGCAACGAGGTCGACTTGATGTGGCATTTCTCCCAGCGGAAGTCTCGCGAGGTGACGCATGCGACGCCGTTGTCCACCTGCTCGCGGGAGGGCGTGGCGAGCGGATAGCACATCATGAAGACCGTGGGCCTGAGGCCCTTCGGCAGCACGTGGTCGCGCTTCGGGGGTACCCCACGGGTAACGTGGATGTAGACCGACTGGTTGCCGGGATGGTGCTTGAGTAGGTCGCGTGTGATCGCGAGCCATTCGTCGACGCCGTGCGGGTTGTCGAGCTGGATCTCGTCCATCGAGCGTTGCAGCCGCTCGAAGTGCTCGCGGCCGCGCAGCATCGTGCCCTCGTACACGGGAATCACCTCGTAGACGCCGTCGCCGAAGATGAAGCCGCGATCGAGCGGGGAGATGGAGATCTGGTCGAGGGGCAGCAGCTGACCGTTGAAGTGCGCGATCGGAGGGGTCATGGCGAAGACCGGAACATGAGTTTTAGGGTATCCCAGCCGCGCGACAGGAAGCCGGCGACAGGCACTTCCTCGAGGGCGACGACCGGAAATTCCGCGACCGGTGCGTTGTCTCGTGTGAGCTTCATTATCCCCGCTTTCTGACCCGCGGCAAGGGGTGCGACGAATGGCTGGCGCGTCTCGAGCAGGGCCTTCAGTCCCGCGAATCGCTCGCGCGGCAGGGTGAGCCAGATGTCGCGGTCGAAGCCGAGTCGCGCCGTCGATTGGATGCCCTTGTAGATCTCGGGCGTGGCCACCGCGTCGCCGCGCTTGTAGAGCCTGCGCGTCTCGTAGGCCTGGAAACCGAAATTGAGGAGCTTCTGGGTCTCGGCGCTGCGCGCGCTGTCCGATTGCGCGCCGAGAAGCACCGAGACCAGGCGGCGTTCGCCGCGGCGCGCGCTCGCCACCAGGCAGTAGCCTGCGCTTTCGGTGAAGCCGGTCTTCATTCCGTCGACCGTGGCGTCGGTCCAGAGCAGGCGATTGCGGTTCGACTGGTTGATGCCGTTGAAGGCGAACTCCTTCTGCGAGTAGAGCGCGTGGTGCTCGGGGAACTCGCGGATCAGGGCCGCCGCCAGCAGCGCGAGGTCGCGCGCCGAGGAGTAATGCTCCGGCGCCGGATGCCCGGTGGGATTGGCGAAGCGGGTGTTGGCGAGGCCCATCCGCGCGGCCTGGGCGTTCATGCGCGCGACGAACGCGCTCTCCGATCCGGCCACCGCCTCGGCGAGCACCACCGCAGCGTCGTTGCCCGATTGCACGATCATGCCGCGCAGCAGGTCGCCCACCGGCACGCTCTGGCCGGCCGTGAGGAACATGCGCGCGCCCGTGGCCCGTGCCGCGGCCTCCGAGACACGCACCACGCGGCCCACCTCGAGCGCGCCCGCGCGGATCGCCTCGAACGTGAGCCAGGCGGTCATGAGCTTGGTGAGCGAGGCGGGCTCGAAGCGATCATTCTCCGAGGCGCTCGCAAGCGTCTGTCCGCTCAGCGTATCGACGAGGACGAATCCCTTGGCGGCAATCGGAGGTGGTGTGACGGCCTGGCCCGATGCGCAAAAGGCGAGGCATGCCAGCCCGGCGGCAAGGAGACGCTTCATGGCCTAGCGATGCAGGACAGGGGCGACGCCGAGCGAGCGGCGCACCTTGTCGCCGATCGCCGCCGCCTCCTCGGCGTTGCGATAGGGCCCGATGCGTACGCGATGCAGGCCGTCGAGGCGAGCGATGGCGATCGGCTCGAGGAGCCAGTCGAGGCTGCGGCCGACGTGGTCGCGGAAGCTCTCCGCACTCTCGGCGCTCGAGAAGGCACCGAGCTGCAGCCAGAGCGACCCGCCTTCGCGTGCGACCACCGGAGTCTCGACGCTCGCCATCGGCGCGGGCGGGGGCAGGGGTGTCGCCGCGATCTCGTCGCTCACGCCGACTCCCGGAAGGATTCGCTCGACCTCGACCAGGCCGCTTCCCGGACCGGCGATGCCGATGCGCGTCGCGGCCGCGAAAGACAGGTCGATGATGCGGTTGGACAGGAACGGGCCGCGGTCGTTGACGCGCACCACCACCGATTGGCCGGTTTTCACGTTGGTCACGCGGGCGTAGCTCGGGATCGGATAGGTCTTGTGGGCCGCGGTCATGGCGAACATGTCGTAGGTCTCGCCGGAAGCCGTCTTGCGGCCGTGGAACTTGCGCCCGTACCACGATGCGATCCCGCGCTCGACGGTGGGCTGCTTGCTCACCACCGGCGCGTAGGTCTGGCCCATGACCGTGTACGGGCGGTTCGCGAACCGGTGGAACGGCTCGTCGCGGGGCACCGCGTCGGGCACCTGCGCGAGGTTGTCGGGAATGGTGAGCGGCGGCCCGTCGTCGGAGTAGTACTTGCCGGAGGGTTCAGGCTTCGAGACCTTGGGCGGCGGCGTGGTGGCGCAGGCACCCAGCAGCAGCGCCAACAAAACCGGGGTCAGACCCCAATTTCGTGAACTGTCGCCGCGGATTGATGAGTTCATGCGCATGAATTGGGGTCTGACCCCTAACTCGACACCAGTTGCTTGTGCGTCGAGATCGACATCAGGATCCCGAAGCCTGCCAGCATCGACAGGAGCGCCGTGCCGCCGTAGCTCATCATCGGCAGGGGCACGCCGACGACGGGAAGGATGCCCGTCACCATTCCCATGTTCACGAAGGCGTAGGTGAAGAAGGTGAGGGTGATGGCGCCCGCCACCAGCCGCGAGAAGACGGTGGACGCGTTGGCGGCGATCATCAGCCCGCGCGCGATGATGAGCAGGTAGAGCAGCACCAGCACCACGTTGCCGACGAGGCCGAACTCCTCGCCGAACACCGCGAGGATGAAGTCGGTGGAGCGCTCGGGGACGAAGTCGAGCTGCGCCTGGGTGCCGTTCAGCCAGCCCTTGCCGAGGATGCCCCCGGAGCCGATCGCGATGGTCGACTGGATGATGTGGTAGCCCGCGCCGAGCGGGTCCTGCATCGGATCGAGCAGCGTGAGCACGCGCTTCCTCTGGTAGTCGTGCATCATCGACCAGAGGAACGGCAGGCTCGCGGCGCCCGCGACCGCCATCGAGCCGATCACCTTCCACGACAGGCCCGCGAGGAAGATCACGAAGAACCCGGAGGCGAAGATGAGGAGCGCCGTCCCCAGGTCGGGCTGGCGAACGATCAGCCCCACGGGGAGGACGAGGATGATCGCGGCGACCGCGAAGTCCAGGAGCTGCAGCCCCTCCTCGCGACGGTGGAAGTACCACGCGAGCATCAGCGGCACGCCGAGCTTCATGATTTCCGAGGGCTGCACCGTGGTGAACCCGAGGTTCAGCCAGCGGCGCGCCCCATTGCGGATGTCGCCGAAGAGCGCCACCCCGACGAGGAGTGCCAGGCCCGCCACGTAGATCGGGACTGCCAGCCGCATGAGGAGCTGCGGGTGGATATGCGCACAGACCCATAGCGCCACGAAGGCTACCGCGAGGTTTCTTCCCTGGCTCATCACCCGCTCGAGCGAGCTGCCGCCGGAGGCCGAATAGACGACCGTCACACCGAGGGCCAGCGTGAGCGCCAGCGCCGCCATGAGCGGGCCGTCGATGCGGCGCGAGACGAGCTCGAAGGCGCGGCTAATCACTGGCTTCCTCGTCGCCGCCCAGCTTCGGCTTGACCGCGGGCCTCTTGCGCAGGATGTGATAGTCGAAGACCACGCGCGCAATCGGCGCGGCGGTGGAGCCGCCGTGGCCGCCGTTTTCGACCAGGATCGCCATCGCGAGCTGCGGATCCTCGGCGGGCGCGAAGGCAATGAAGAGCGCATGGTCGCGATGCTCCTCGCGAATGCGCTTCTCGTTGTAGCTCTCGCCCTGCTTCATGCCGATCACCTGCGCGGTGCCGGTCTTGGCGGCGATGGTGTACCCCGCGTTCGCGCCCGCCCGCGCGGCGGTGCCGCCGGGACGCGCCACGTCGATCATCGCGGCGCGCACCATCGCGAGGTGCTCGGGCTTCACCGTCACCGCCTCGCCATCCTTCGAGACCAGCGGGACCGTCTCCAGGGTGCGCGAGTTCTGCACCGCCTTCAGGAGCCGCGGGTGCACCGGGACGCCGTTGTTGGCGAGGGTTGCGGTGGCGGCGGCGAGTTGCAGCGGCGTGGTGAGCATGTAGCCCTGGCCGATGCCGATGCTCACGGTATCGCCCACGTACCATTTCTGCTTGAAGCGCTTCTGCTTCCACTCCTGCGAGGGATTCAGGCCCGACAGCTCGCCTTCGATGTCGATGCCCGAGGGCTGGCCAAATCCGTACTGGGCGAGGAACCGGTGGACCGAATCGATGCCGAGCTCGGTGGCAAGGCCGTAGAAATAGGTGTCGCACGAGACCACGATCGCCTTGTGCAGGTTGACCGAGCCGTGGCCGTCCTTCTTGTGGTCGCGATAGCGGTGCGCCACGCCCGGCAGGGAGTAGAAGCCCGGATCGGAGATCGCGAATTCCGGCGAGCGCTTCTTGTACTCGAGGGCGGCGAGCGCCATGAACGGCTTGATGGTCGAGCCGGGCGGGTACTGGCCGCGCAGCGCGCGGTTGTTGAGGGGCTTGTCGGGCGAGTTGTTGAGCGCGTCCCAGTTCTGGGGGTCGATGCCGTCGACGAAGAGATTGGGGTCGTAGCCCGGCTTGGAGACCAGCGCGAGGACCTCGCCCGTCTTCGGGTCGATCGCCACCAGCGCGCCGCGGTATTCCTGGAACGCTTCTTCGGCGATTTTCTGCAGCTCGAGATCGAGCGTCACCACCAGGTTGTTGCCCGAGATCGGCTCGTGGCGCGCGAGCGCGCGCATGGCGCGGCCGCCGGCGTCGATCTCCACCTGCTCGGTGCCGGTCGTGCCGTGCAGCTCCTTCTCGTAGGCGCCCTCGATGCCAAGCTTGCCGATGTGGTCCGTGCCCTTGTAGTTCCTGGAGAGGTCGGCGGCCTCGATGCGCTTCACGTCGGCCTCGTTGATGCGGCCGATGTAGCCGATGGCGTGGGAGGCGATTTCTCCCTGGGGGTAGGAGCGGAAGAGGCGCGCCTTGATCTCGAAGCCCGGGAATCGGTAGCGGTTCACGGCGAAGCGCGCGACCTCTTCCTCGGTGAGCCGGGTGCGGATCGGCAGGCTCTCGAAGTTCTTGCTCTCCTCCTGCAGCTTCTTGAAGCGCCGGCGGTCACGCGCGCTCACGTCGATCACGCGGGAGAGCTCATCGATCGCGCGCTCGACGTTCGGCACCTTGGACGGGGTGATCTCGAGCGTGTAGGCCGAGTAGTTCGCGGCGAGCACCACGCCGTTGCGATCGAGGATGAGGCCGCGGTTCGGCACCACCGGGACCACCGAGATGCGATTGGCCTCGGCGAGCGTGTGGAAGTATTCGCGCTGCGCCACTTGCAGCCAGGTGAAGCGGGCAAGCAGGATGCCGAACCCCACGAGGATCCCCAGGCCCGCCAGCATCAGGCGGCTCCTGAACACCGTGAGCTCACGCTGCTGGTCGCGCAGGGTTTGTCCGATCATCATCCGGAGCCTTCCCGCCGCCGGCGCACGGCGGTCGAATAAAGGAGCCAATTGACCGGCGCCCAGCAAAGCGCCGTCAGAACCGGGGAGACGAGGAAGGCGAAGCCGGGGAAGTTGGCGCCCAGCAGGAGGTTCAGCCCGAGCATCACCGCGCAGGCGAGGATCGTGAGGCCGAGTACGTGCAGCGTCTGCTCGGGCAGGTGGAAGGACAGGATTCGAACGCGCAGCACTTGCGCCCCGAAGACGGCGATCACGTAAGCGAGCGCGTGCTGGCCAAGGAGCATCGAGTCGCTCACGTCCATCAGCAGGCCGAGGGCGAACGCCATTCCCTGGCCCACCGCGCGCGGCTCGTGCACCGTCCAGAAGAGCAGCACGATCAGGACGAAATCCGGGCGGGCGAGGAGCCCCGTGCCCGACCAGGGCAGCACCGAGAGCAGGTAGGCGCCTGCGAGCGAGAAGAACACCAGCGCCACGCTCGCCGGGAGCTTCATCACGTCGCGGGCGACGGGCGTCAGGTCAGCGGGGCGCATCACGCCTCCGCGCGCTCGCGCGCTGCTTGCCGGGCTTGACCTCGTCGGCCCTGGCCTCGGGTCGCGCCGGCCCCGATGCGGGAATCGGCAACACCATCACGTAGCGATGGCTTTCAACCCCCGCGGCCGGTTTCGCGACGATCTTGGCGAAGACGTAGGCCGCGTTCCTCTCGACGCTCGTGACCTGCGCCACCAGCAGCCCCGGCGGGTAGGTGGCGTCGATGCCCGAGGTCACGAAGACATCGCCGTTCTGGATGTCGGCCGACACCGGCATGAAGGGCACGTCGATCGAGCCATCCTTCCCCGAGCCGACCGCGATCGCCCTGAGGCCGTTGCGAACCAGCATGACCGGCACCGACTGGTCCTTCTCGGTGACGAGCGTGACCTCGCTCGTGAAGGTGCCGACGCTGGTGACCTGGCCCACCACACCCTGGCCGTCGATGACGGGCATCCCCGCCGCGACACTGTGGGTGAGGCCCTTGTCGACCACGACCTTGCGCGTGAACGGGTTGCGCGCCGAGTAGAGGACCTCGGCCAGCATGCCGCCCTCGGCATAGCGGCTCTTCGCCGGCGACATCGCAAGGAGGTGCTCCTGCTCGGCGCGCAGCAGGCGCGCTTCCTGCGCCGCGGCCGACTGCTCGAGCACCTGGGTCTTGAGGTCCTGGTTCTCGCGCAGCAGGCGCTCCTGGCTCGCGAAGTAGTCGGCGATCCGTCCGAGTGCCTGGGAAGGCACCGCGGCGAACTGCTGCACGGGGTGGGCGAGGACCGAGAGCGAGAGGCGGACCGTCTCGAGCGCGCGGAAGCGGTGGTCGGCGATCATCACCGCGAACGCCGCGATCATGAAGAAGGTGAGGCGTGCGAGGGGCGAGGGTCCGCGGTGGAAGAACGAGGGCGACTCTCGTATCACCCCGGGCCTCAGTCGTTCGTGAACACGGTCCCGAGCTTGTCCATCTCCTCGAGCGCGCGTCCGCTACCGCGGACCACGCACGTGAGCGGGTCGTCGGCGACGATGACCGGCAGCCCCGTCTCTTCCATGAGGAGCCGGTCGAGCTCCCGGAGGAGCGCGCCACCCCCGGTGAGGACCATGCCCTTCTCGGCGATGTCGGCGCCGAGCTCGGGCGGAGTCTGTTCCAGGGCGCTTTTCACCGCCGACACGATCGAATTGAGCGGTTCGGTGAGCGCCTCGAGGATTTCGTTGGAGGAGATCGTGAACGAGCGCGGGATGCCCTCGGCGAGGTTGCGTCCCTTCACTTCCATCTCGCGGACCTCGCTCCCGGGGAACGCCGATCCGATCTGCTTCTTGATCTGCTCGGCGGTGGACTCGCCGATCAGCATGCCGTAGTTGCGGCGGATGTAATTGATGATCGCTTCGTCGAACTTGTCGCCGCCCACGCGCACCGAAGCGGAGTAGACGATGCCGCCCAGCGAGATCACGCCCACCTCGGTGGTGCCGCCGCCGATGTCCACCACCATCGAGCCCGTGGCTTCGGCGATCGGCAGGTCCGCGCCGATGGCCGCCGCCATCGGCTCCTCGATGAGGAACACCAGGGAGGCGCCCGCACCAACGGCGCTTTCGCGGATCGCGCGCCGCTCGACCTGGGTGGAACCGTACGGCACGCAGATGACGATCCGCGGGCTGGGACGGAACCACTGGTTGTCGTGGATCTTCTTGATGAAGTACTTGAGCATCTGCTCGGTGATCGTGAAGTCCGCGATCACGCCGTCCTTCATCGGGCGGATGGCGGTGATGTTGCCCGGGGTCCGGCCGAGCATCTGTTTCGCGGCGAGTCCCACCGCCTGGATCGTCTTCTTGCCGTTCGGCCCGCCTTCCTGCCGGATCGCGACCACCGAAGGCTCGTCGAGGACGATCCCCTTGCCGCGAACGTAGATGAGGGTATTGGCCGTGCCGAGGTCGATCGCGAGATCGGTGCTGAAGTACTTGGAAACAAAGGAGAACATCTTGATTCGTATAGGGTTTGCGTCTGCTCGCAACCCCCGTCTGTGGCGGTGCAATATAATAGCCCAAAATCACGACGAATTAAGGCCTTAGCAGCACTTTTGCATGCTTTCCCTTGAGCAGATTTCGCGCCTTGCCGACCTGGCCCGCCTCGAGTTGTCCGGGGAGGAGGCGCGCGCCATGCAACGACAGGTGAACGACATCCTGGCAATGGTCGACCGCATGGCCGCCGTCGATACCACCGGCGTCGAGCCCATGGCCCATCCCCAGGAGCTCACGCAACGCCTGCGTGACGACAAGGTCGCTGATGCCGCGCAGCGCGACGCGTTCCAGGAAGGCGCGCCGCAACTCGAGGACGGCCTGTACCTCGTGCCCAAGGTCATCGAGTAGGCGCGGCCGCGAAGCGCGATGCATCAACTCACCCTGGCCGAACTGTCACGGCGGCTTCGAGACCGGGAGGTCTCGAGCGTCGAGCTCACGCGCCACTTCCTCGATCGCATCGCCGGCGTGGGCGCGAACCTCAATGCCTTCATCACCGTCGATCGCGACAAGACTCTCGCGCAGGCCGCGGCGGCCGATGCCCGCATCGCGCGCGGTGAAGCGGCGCCCCTCACCGGAATCCCCATCGCGCACAAGGACCTCTTCTGCGCCAAGGGCTGGCGCACGACCTGCGCCTCGAAGATCCTCGAGAATTTCGTCGCGCCCTACGACGCGCACGTGATCGAGCAATTCGACCGCGCGGGTGCGGTGATCCTCGGCAAGACCAACATGGACGAGTTCGCCATGGGCTCGTCCAACGAGACGTCGTTTTTCGGGCCGGTAAGGAATCCGTGGGATACGGCCGCGGTTCCCGGCGGCAGCTCCGGCGGCTCGGCGGCGGCGGTCGCGGCGATGCTCGCGCCCGTGGCGACCGGCACGGACACGGGGGGATCGATCCGGCAGCCGGCGTCCTTCACCGGGGTGAGCGGCCTGCGTCCCACCTACGGCCGCGTGTCGCGTTACGGCATGGTCGCGTTCGCATCGTCGCTCGACCAGGGTGGCGCGCTCGCGCGAAGCGCCGCGGACCTCGCGCCGGTGCTCGACGTGATGGCCGGGTTCGATGCGCGCGATTCGACCAGCGTGGATCGCGCCAAGGACGACTACGTCGGCGCCCTCGGCAAGGGCGTCAAGGGGCTGCGAATCGGGCTGCCGAAGGAATACTTCACGCGCGACCTCGCGCGCGACGTGGGCGACCCGATCGAGGCGGCGATCGAGAAGTACCGCAGCCTCGGCGCGACGACCGTCGAGGTGAGCCTGCCCAACCAGGCGCTCGCGGTTCCGGTCTACTACGTGCTCGCTCCGGCCGAGGCATCCTCGAACCTGTCGCGCTACGACGGCGTGCGGTACGGCTTTCGCGCGCCGCAATACACGGACCTGCTCGACATGTACAAGAAGACGCGCGCACAGGGTTTCGGGGCGGAAGTGAAGCGCCGCATCCTCGTGGGCACCTACGTCCTGTCGCACGGCTACTACGACGCGTACTACCTCAAGGCGCAGAAGATCCGGCGCCTCATCGCGCGAGATTTCACCGAAGCGTTCGCGAGATGCGACGTGATCATGGGGCCTGCGTCGCCGTGCGTCGCCTATGACCTCGGCAGCGCGAAGGGTGCGGACCCCGTGCAGGTGTACCTCGACGACCTCTACACGATCCCGATCAACCTGGCCGGCTTGCCCGGAATGTCGATTCCGTGCGGCTTCGGCAACCAGGGGCGCCCGGTCGGCTTGCAGATCGTCGGAAACTACTGGAGCGAGGCGCTGATGCTCTCCACCGCCCACGCGTTCCAGCAGGCCACCGACTGGCACCTGAAATCGCCGGCGGGGTTCGCTTGAGAGCCTCGGCATGAGCTGGGAAATCGTCATCGGGCTGGAGACGCACGCGCAACTGACGACGGCGTCGAAGATCTTCTCGGGCGCCTCGACGCAGTTCGGCGCGCCTGCCAACACGCAAGCCTCGGCCGTGGACCTCGCGCTTCCGGGGACGCTGCCGGTGCTGAACAAGGGCGCGGTGGAGCGGGCGATCCGCTTCGGACTCGCGGTGGGCGGAACGATCGCCCCAACCAGCGTCTTCGCGCGCAAGAATTATTTCTACCCCGACCTGCCGAAGGGCTACCAGATCAGCCAGTTCGAGGCCCCGGTGGTGTCGGGTGGAACCCTCGCATTCGTCGTGGGCGAGGTGGAAAAGCGCGTGCGCCTTACCCGCGCGCACCTCGAGGAGGACGCGGGCAAGCTGCTGCACGAGCAGTTCCGAGGCCTAAGCGGCGTGGACCTGAACCGCGCCGGCACCCCACTCCTCGAGATCGTCTCCGAGCCCGACATGCGCTCGGCCGCAGAAGCCGTCGCCTATGCCAAGGCGATGCACTCGCTGGTCCGCTGGATCGGGATCTGCGACGGCAACATGCAGGAGGGCTCCTTCCGCTGCGACGCCAACGTCTCGGTACGGCGGCCGGGCGGCCCCCTTGGCAAGCGTTGCGAGATCAAGAACCTCAACTCCTTCCGCTTCCTCGAGAAGGCGATCGACTACGAGGTACGCCGTCAGGTGGAGCTGATCGAGGAGGGCGGCACGGTGATCCAGGAGACGCGCCTCTTCGACCCCGAGCGCGGCGAGACGCGCGCGATGCGCTCGAAGGAAGACGCCCAGGATTACCGCTACTTCCCCGACCCCGACCTGTTGCCGCTCGCGATCTCGCCGCAGTGGATCGAGGCCGTGCGCAAGTCGATGCCGGCGTTGCCGGAACAGCTGCGCCACGACTATCGCGAGGAGTTCGAGCTTTCGGCTTACGACACGGCGCTGTTGACCGAAAGCCGCGAGAAGTCGGAGTATTTCAGGGAAACCCTGACGATGACCACGTCCAGTGCGAAGGTCACCGCGCATTGGATCAACGGCGAAGTGTCCGCAC
This sequence comes from Burkholderiales bacterium, assembly GCA_031381925.1. Taxonomy (GTDB): domain Bacteria; phylum Pseudomonadota; class Gammaproteobacteria; order Burkholderiales; family Usitatibacteraceae; genus Usitatibacter. The sequence goes on from JANMYH010000061.1 coordinate 15,744, forward strand.
TTCACAACGATCGGAACGCCGATTTCGACCTGCCGGTGGTGCTGTCGAAACACCTGGCGAAACTGCTGGACCGAATTGAGGATGGAACGGTTTCGGGAAAAGCCGCGAAGGAAGTTTTGTTTGCGATGGCCGACGGCGAGGGCGATGCCGACGCAGTGATCGCAAAGCGGGGCCTGAAACAGATCTCGGACGCGGGCGCACTCGAGTCGGCCGTCGACGTCGTCCTCGCGGCGAACGCGAAGCAGGTCGAGGACTACCGGGCGGGCAAGGAGCGGGCCTTCAACAGCCTCGTGGGGCAGGTGATGAAGGCGACCCAGGGGAAGGCGAACCCCGCCCATGTGGGCGAGATCCTCAGGCGACGGCTGGCTAGTTCGCCTTCTTGACCGGTTTTGCCGCGGGCTTGGCCTCGGCCACGGGCGCGTCGGCGGGCTTGGAGCCGCTGCCGGCCTTCAGCGCCAGCCAGCGCTTCTTGTCCACATCGAACTTGACGCGCATCTCGGCGATTTCCTTCTCCGAGTCGGTGATGTTCTTCGCCAGAGTCACCTTCTCGCTGCGCAGGCGTTCGAGCTCCGACGTTAGCATCACCGGCGCCTCGGCCTTCTTGCCCCCGGCCGACTTGGTGCTCTTGCCCGCCTTGTAGAACTCCATTTCCTCACCGAGCTCCTTGACGCGCTTGTCGATCCCCGGCATGCGCTCCTGGGCAACCAGGATGCGGGCGAGGATGGGCTGGATCTGCCGATCCCGCACCACGTCGAACTCCGATTCGGTGCTGTAGGTTGCCAGCAACGCCAGGTCCTTGCGCTTCTGCTCGTTGGCCGCCTTGTCGGCCTCCTTCTTGCGCTCGTCGACTTCCGCGCGCGCCTTCGCCTGCTCGGCGGTGAGCGAGGGTTCGATCGTGCGGATGACCGACCCCGACCGGGTCACCTCGTACATCACCACGTTCGCACACGGTTCCGGCGGCGTGTCGCCCACGTGCGTGACACCCTTTTCGTCCTTGCACTTGAACGCCGCACCGGCGGAAGCCGCGAACATCAGGCAGGAGGCCAGGCAAAGTGCCTTGATTGTCGTTTTCATTATTCGTTTCCCTTTCCACCCCGCATGCGCACGCGGGTCATGTCGCGCCGTATCGGCGCCGATAGTCCTCGATTCGTTCCACGTGCGCCCGCTCGTCCGGCCGGCCCCGGAGGGTGGCGAGGATGTCGGCGAGCGTCGCAATGGCAGTAACGGGCAAGGCATGGTCCCGGCTGACCTCCTGGGTCGCCGAGAGCTCGCCCTGGCCCCGCTCCTGCCGGTCCAGAGCAATTAGTATTCCAGCCGGGGTGGCCCCGGCGGCGCGGATCAGCTCGATGGCCTCGCGCTTGGCGGCACCCTCGGTGATCACGTCGTCGATGATGAGGACCCGCCCGCGGAGCGGGGCGCCGACGATGTTGCCGCCCTCGCCGTGGTCCTTGGCCTCTTTCCGGTTGAAGCAGAACGGCACATTGTGACCGAGCCCGGCAAGGGCTACGGCGGTGGTGGCGGCCAGGGTGATGCCCTTGTAGGCGGGCCCGAAGATCACGTCGAAGGCGATTCCCGAGGCGAGCGCTGCCCGGGCGTAGTATCGGCCGAGCTCGCCCAGCGTCTGGCCATCGCTGAACAAGCCCGCATTGAAGAAGTAGGGCGAGAGCCGTCCCGCCTTGGTCTTGAACTCGCCGAACTTCAGCACCCCCGAGCGCATCGAAAACTCGACGAACTCGCGCCGGAACGCCTCCCGGTCGGGTGCGGCTGCAGGTGCGGCGGCAGCGTTCATCGGGCGTCCAGAGGTTACGATACGCAGCTATTTTCGCATCCTTCCGCGATTTCCGCGCCCATCCCGTGCTTCGACTCTCCGACATCACCCTTCGCCGCGGCGCCCGCGTCCTCCTCGAATCCGCGTCGATGAACGTCCACCCCGGCCAGAAGGTGGGCCTCGTCGGTCCGAACGGCAGCGGCAAGTCGAGCCTCTTCGCCCTGGTGCTCGGCGGGCTCCACGCCGACGCGGGCGACGTGTCGATGCCGCCGCGGTGGGTGCTTTCGCATGTGGCGCAGGAGACACCGGCGGTCGAGCGCCCGGCGCTCGAATTCGTGATGGATGGCGACGCGGAGCTTCGCGAGGTGGAAGCCGGCATGGCGGCGGCCGACGAGGAGCACCTCGCCCTGCTGCACGCGCGCTACGACGAGATCGGCGGCTACCAGGCACGCGCGCGCGCGCAAACCCTCCTCGCGGGCCTGGGCTTCGACGAGGCCGCCCAGGCGCGCGACGTGGCGCAATTCTCGGGCGGGTGGCGCATGCGTCTCAACCTCGCGCGCGCCCTCATGTGCCGCGCCGACCTGTTGTTGCTGGACGAGCCGACCAATCACCTGGACCTGGATGCGGTCTTGTGGCTGGAGGACTGGCTGCGGGCTTTCACCGGCGCGGTCGTCCTCATCACCCACGATCGCGAGTTCCTCGACGCGGTGGCGAGCGAGATCGTGCACGTCGAGAGCCGGCGCCTCAACGCCTACGCGGGCAACTACACCGCGTTCGAGACGCAGCGCGCCGCGCGCCTCGCACTCCAGCAATCGGCGTACGAAAAGCAGCGGCGCACCATCGAGCATCTCGAGGCGTTCATCGTGCGCTTCCGCGCCAAGGCGACGAAGGCGAGCCAGGCGCAAAGCCGCATCAAGGCCCTCGAGAAGCTCGAGCGCATCGCAGCCGCGCACGTGGACTCGCCGTTCTCGTTCACCTTCCGCGCGCCCGCCGAGAAGCCGCGCCAGCTTTTCCGGCTCGAGGAAGCGAGCGTGGGTTACGGCGACTCATCCGTGCTCGCGGGAATCGAATGGAGCGTGCTGCCCGGCGACGCGATCGGGCTTTTGGGCCCGAACGGCGCCGGTAAGTCCACGCTCCTCAAGTCGATCGTTGGCGATCTCCCCCTCCTCGAGGGCGAGCTCCACCGCGCGCAGGGCCTGCGCATCGGGTACTTCGCGCAGCACCAGGTCGACCAGTTGCGCCTCGACCAGACGCCGCTCTGGCACCTCGGGAAACTCTCGGCCGAGCGCGAGCAGGTATTCCGCGATTTCCTCGGCGGATTCGACTTTCGCGGCGACCAGGTCGGGCAGAAGGTGGCGAGCTTCTCGGGCGGCGAGAAGGCGCGGCTCGCCCTCGCCCTGATCGTCTGGCAGCGGCCCAACCTGCTGTTGCTGGACGAGCCCACCAACCATTTGGATATCGAGATGCGCGAGTCGCTCGCGCAGGCGCTCACCGATTACGAAGGCGGCCTCATCGTGGTCGCGCACGATCGGCACCTGCTCTCCGCGGCCACCGACCAATGGATGCTGGTGGCCGACGGCAAGGTGCGGCCCTTCGAAGGCGACCTTGACGACTACAAGCAATGGGCGAAGGAGTATCACTCGCGCGGGCGCTCCGGCGGTTCGCAGGAAACGGGGGCGATCAGCCGCAAGGACGAGCGCCGCAACGAGGCGCGCCTGCGGCAGCACTCCGCCAACGCCCGCAAGCCATTCGAGAAGAAGCTGGCCGCGATCGAGCGCGAGCTCGAGATCCTCGGCGCCGAGTCCCGCGAGACCGAAGCGTGGCTCGCCGCGCCCGAGGCCTACGACGAAGCCCATCGCGAACGCCTCCAGGCCGCCCTCAGGCGTCGCGGAGAGCTCGGCGAGCGCATCGCCCAGCTCGAGCACGATTGGCTCTGGAACCAGGCGGAGATGGAAAAGGCGGTCAAGGCAAGTAGCGCATGAGGATCTCTCCCGGCTCCAGCCCGATCGGCGAATCGGGCGCGGCGGGGGAGAATCCGAGTCGCTCGAGCAGGCGCAGCGATCGCCGGTTGTCTCCCCGGAGAACCGCCGAAAAACTCCGAACCGCGTAGTGCTCGCGCAGCTCGGCGAGCATCGCGCTCGCGGCCTCGTGGGCGTAGCCGCGGCCCCAGAAGGCGCTCGCGAGCTCGTAGGCGATGGCAGCGCGGCCGTCGGGATGCAGCGTCGCCTGGACGTAGCCGATCGGCTCCGAACTCCGCAGGCGTAGCACCCAGTTCAGCCATCGCTCCCGGCCGTCCGCGGACTGCCGCGTCTCGAGCCGGGCGTAGCGCTTGCGCAGCCACTCGAGCGACGGCGGCGGCTCGTTCTCGTATTCGTAGATCTTCGGGTCGCTCAGGACGGCGAACATCGCTTCCGCGTGCGCCGCCACCTGGGGCTCGAGCGTGAGCCGGGCGGTGTCGATCCGTCGCATCCGCAGCTCGAGGAAGGCGGGCGCGTCAGCCGGGCTTGCGGGCTTACTTCTGGGGAGCCTGCGGACGCGGCCGGTGGATGTAGCCGCCGATGAGCGACTCGTTCTGGGCCACGTAGGTGCGCATCTCGCCGAGGAGGCGCTCGCCGCAATTCTTGTGGTTGCTCTTCACGTGGAAACGAAGCGCCGGATCGGAGGCGATCTGCGCCTTGGTGGACTCGTACACGGCGTCCAGTCCCTCGTCCGCATAGTAGGCGCCCACCGAGCGCACCACCTCGCTCAGGCGCGTGGACAGCTCCATCAGGGAGCGCGCCTTGTCGTTGGGGAACGAGGGGAATTCGGGGCTCGCAAGGCAAATGTCGAGCATCGCGCCCGCCTGGGCGAGCAGGTACACGTTGGCCATCATCCGGGACGGGGGCGTGCGCGACTGGACGGGAAGGCTCCCGGCAAGGACCAGGAACACAAGAAGGGCGGTGGCTCGGCGAATTGTCATGGCATTTACCTCGCCGCATTATGATGCCTGTTTTGACAGGGGGTTCCAAATGCCGACCGTCGCTCGCCTCTTCCTCGCAGTCGCAATGGCCGCCGCTTCGGGCGCGGCACTCTCGCAGGGCACGCCGGTGGCCATCGGCATCAGCGGCTGGACCGGTTTCGCGCCCCTCACGCTCGCGAAGGAAGCCGGGATCTTCCGCAAGAACGGGCTCGACGTCTCGATCAAGAAGATTCCCCAGAAGGACCGACACCTGGCCATCGCCTCCGGCGACATCCAATGCGCGGCCACCACGGTCGAGACGTGGGTCGTGTGGAACGCGAACGGCGTGGCGACCCGGCAGATCTTCCAGATGGACAAGAGCTTCGGCGCCGATGGCATGGCGGTGCGCAACGACGTGCGTTCGATCGCCGACCTGAAGGGAAAGAAGGTGGCCGCATCCGCACCCGGCACCGCCCCGTACTTCACGCTCGCGTGGTTCCTGAAGAAGAACGGGCTCTCGGTGAAGGACGTGAGCGTGCTGAATCTCGAGCCGCAAGCGGCCGCCAACGCCTTCGTGACGGGGCAGGACATCGCCGCCGCGATGACCTATGAACCCTACCTGTCGACGGTTCGCGCCAACCCGGCGGCGGGCCGCATCATCGCGACCACGCTCGACTATCCGATGATCATGGACACCTTCGGCTGCACGCCGAAATTCCTCGCCGACAATCCGAAGGCCGCCCAGGCGCTGGCTGACAGCTACTTCGAGGCGGTCGAGATGATCGGCCGCGACCCGAAGAAGAGCTTCGAGATCATGGGCGCGGACGTGAAGCAGACGCCCGAGGCTTTCGAGGCCTCGCAGAAATACCTGCGCTGGCAGGACAAGGCCGCGAACCAGAAATTCTTCGCGGGCGAGCACCAGGCCTTCTCGAAGGAGGCGGCCGAGCTGCTGCTCGAGGTCGGCATCATCAAGTCGATTCCCGACATCGCCACGATCGTCGACACCCGCTTCATCAAGTGACCCTCATCCGCATTGCCCCCTCTCCCTCGGGCGCCCAGGGAGTGGAACGTGGCGTGGGAGAGGGCCGGCGAGAGGGTGAGGGAGAGGGTCATTCGCCCTCTTGACCCCATCTCCCGCGGCGCCCGGCTCGCACTGGGCGTCGCGTTCTTCGTGGCGTTCGTGGGCGTATGGGCGATCGCCACCCTGGGCGGCTTCGTGCCGAAAACTTTCCTGGCAGACCCGGTCACGATGCTGCGCGAGGGCTACGAGCTCTTCGCGAAGCACGGGTTCGCGAAGGACGTGGGCCTTACCGTCTGGCGGGTGCTGGGCGGCTTCGTGATCGCCGCGGTGATCGCGGTCCCGCTGGGCATTGCGATGGGCGCATGGAAGCCCGTCGAGGCGTTCTTCGAGCCGTTCATCTCGTTCTCGCGCTACCTGCCGGCATCGGCCTTCATCCCGCTCCTGATCCTGTGGGCCGGGATCGGGGAGGCGCAGAAGCTGGCGCTCATTTTCATCGGGGCCTTCTTCCCGATGGTGCTCATGATCGCGGTGAAGGTCGGCGGCACTCGTCGGGACCTGGTGGAGGCCGCGTACACGCTGGGCTGCACCGATTGGGGAATCGTCCGGCGCGTCCTGATTCCCGCGAGCGCGCCCGAGATCGCCGAGATCCTGCGCACCGTGATGGGCTGGGCGTGGACCTACGTGATCGTCGCCGAGCTGATCGGCTCCGAACGCGGCATCGGGCACATGATCACCGACAGCCAGGCGCTTCTCAACACCGGACAGATCATCTTCGGGATCATCGTGATCGGCGTGATCGGGCTCGTCTCCGATTACGCCTTCAAGGCCGCCAACCACCGCATGTTCCGCTGGTCCGTGTGAGCAGCCCACGCCTGTCCATCGAGCGCGTGAGCCGGACCTTTCCCGGGGCACGCGGAGGCGCGCCCACGCGCGCCCTCGACGAGACTTCGCTCGCGGTCGAGGACAACGACTTCATCGCGATCCTCGGCCCCTCGGGGTGCGGAAAGTCGACGCTGCTTCGGATCGTGGCGGGACTGGACGCGGGCACGTCGGGGAAGGTGTTGCTCGATGGGGAGGAGGTTCGTGCGCCCGGCCCCGACCGCGGCATGGTGTTCCAGTCGTACACGCTGTTTCCATGGCTCACGGTGCGCGAGAACATCGGCTTTGGCCTTCGCGAACGTGGTGTCGCTGCCCCGGAGCGCGATCCGGTGGTCGCAGACTACGTCGACCGAATGGGGCTCGGCGGATTCGAGAACCACTATCCGCGCGAGCTCTCCGGTGGAATGCAGCAGCGCACCGCGCTGGCGCGCGCGCTCGCCAACGAGCCCAAGATCCTGCTGCTTGACGAGCCCTTCGGGGCGCTCGACCAGCAGACGCGCTCGCTCATGCAGGAGCTTTTGCTGCAGACATGGGAGGCGGATCGCAAGACGGTGCTCTTCGTGACGCACGACGTCGACGAGGCGATTTTCATGGCCAATCGGGTCGCGGTGTTCAGCGCGCGTCCTGGCCGCATCAAGTCCGAGGTCGCGATCGACCTCGAGCACCCTCGCCACTACACCGTCAAGACAACAGCGCGATTCGCGGAGTACAAGGCGCGGCTTACCGAGGACATCAGGTCCGAGGCGGTCCGCGCCTTGGTGGAACGCTAGCGTTGGCCGTAGGTGCGGGTCGAGCGGCAGCGGTTGAAGTCGAGGTCGTCCTGGCGCTCGCCTTCGCGCACCCCTTCGAAGTGGCGGGCGCGCGGATTCCAGCATTCATACTGCCCTTCGCGGTAATAGCGACGCGAGTCGTTCCAGCGGTCGTCGCGATAGCGATCGTCGCGCAGACGGTAATCCTGGTTGTTGTCGCGGTAGTAACGCGGCGTCTCGAATTCCGTCGAGGACCTGTAGTTGGGCACATAGACGTAGCCGCGCTCCGAAGAGTCGTCGCGGCGCTCGTAGTAGTCCTGCGCGAGCACGGCGGGGGCTACGACGGTTGCAAGCGTGCCGAGCGCGATGGCGAGGGATTTCATGGGTTCTCCTGGGGAAGCGTCTGTCGATTCCAGTTAGACAGGCACGCCCTCCAGCGTTCGCCCCCAACATGCGCCCTATGATGTAGGACGACGGCTACACCGGGCGAGTCTGGCTGCGCAGGATGCGCGCGGCTTCCTCGAGCTGGGCATCGCCGATCTCGCGTACCACGCCTTCCAGGTCCACGGCCCGCTCTTCGCGCTGGAACTGGCCGGTGAGGACCGTCTCCGGGGTGAGCTCGCCCGACTGGTAGATCGCCCAGATCTCCTGGCCGTAATGGGTCGAGAGGATCTCGGGGGCGAAGCGCCCGAAGAAATTTCGCAGGTTTCCGACATCGCGTTCGAGCATCGCGGCAGCGTGGTTGTTGCCCGCCGCATCCACGGCCTGCGGCAAATCGATGATCACGGGGCCGCCTGCACCCGCGAGGATGTTGAACTCGCTCAGGTCGCCGTGGATCACGCCGGCGCACAGCATGCGCACCACCTCGGCGATCAGGCGCTGGTGGAAATCGCGTGCTTCCTCCGCGGAGAACTCCACGTCGTTCAGCCGCCGCGCCGCGTTGCCTTCGGCATCGGTGACGAGCTCCATCAGCAGCACGCCCTCGTGGAAATTGTACGGCGTCGGCACGCGCACGCCGGCCGCGGCAAGCCGGTAGAGGGCAGTGACCTCTGCGCTTTGCCAGGCGCGCTCCTGCGACTCGCGACCGTAGCGCGTGCCCTTGGCCATCGCCCGGGCCTGGCGGGAGTTCTTGGTCTTGCGGTTTTCGGTGTAATCGACCGCCTGGCGAAAGCTGCGCTGGTCGGCTTCCTTGTACACCTTGGCGCACCGCGTGTCGGTGCCCACCCGCACCACGAAGACCTCCGCTTCCTTGCCGCTCATGAGTTGGCGCACGACCGTGTCGATGACGCCTTCTTCGACGAGCGGGCGCAGGCGTTGGGGAATTTTCATGCCCCTATTGTGAGGGATTCGACCCCCTGCGTCCCCGGAGCCGAGCGCTCGCCTCGATTCAGACGATGCGGGTTCGCGCCAGCCGCTTCGCGTTCGAGACGGTTTTCCGGTGCACCGGCGCCATGCCCTTGACCATCACGCCGAGGGCGGCGTTCTGCCACTGGGCCGCAACGGCGCTCGCCGAGGGCGCGCGGGCGGTCCAGAAGGAGCGCATGAACGATGCGGCGAGCTGCTGCTGGGCGACAAACGCCTGCATTGCCATGGCGTTCCAGGATTGGGCGAACACGGTGGCCTTTTCGGCGCCCATGCGGTGGAATTCCTTGCGGTCGCGCTCCGAGGGCGACGACCCCGCCAGCGCCATGCGCGTGAACCGGTGCGCAAGGACTTGGGGCACTGCAAAGGCGAGGTCCGCCGACTTGACGGCGAGGGATCGGGTCCTGCGATTGGGATAGGTCATGACGATTAGGCAGCGGAAAAGCGGCGACGTTCAGGCTACATTTTCCGGGCCAACGCGTACTCATAGCGGATGAATCCGTGGTGCGTGGCGACCTTGTCGTAGAGCGCCCGCGCCACGGCGTTGTCAGCCTGGGTCATCCAGTAATAGCGCGTGGCTCCCTGGGCACGAGCCGCTCGCGCGACCGCGTCGATCAACGCCCGGGCCACGCCCTTGCCGCGTGCGGACGGCGCGGTGAAGAGATCCTGCAGGTAGCAGACCTTCGGTGCCCAAACCGCGGTATGGAATAGAAAGTGGGCGATCCCGACGAGCTCGCCATCGACCTTCGCACCGAGGGCGAATACGCCATCCTGGGACACGAGCCTCGCCCAAGTCGTGTCGTACTCCGCATCCGGCGTGGGCGTCTTGTAGAAATCCTTGTAACCCCGGGCCAACGTTTCCCAGGGACCGCGATCCGCTGGGGAGAGGTTGCTGACCACCACGCGAGAGGATTCGTGGGAACGACCGACCGGTGCATCGAGCCATTGCCGGTTGGCAAGGACCACGGACGTCTCGATCTGCCGCGGGGGAATGGACCAATATTTCCGGAGCAGGCTCTCCTTGTCGGCATTCGACACGACGGTGAAGCCATTGCGCCGATAGAACTCGACCGCCCACGAAGCGGCCGCCCACGTCCCGATCAGGATGGGCATGTCGACGAGACTCTCGACATGCCGCAGGAGCGTCGTACCGACACCGCTCCTTTGGGCGTTTGATGCCACGTACGCGTGGCGCACCAACGCGACGTCTCCCTTGTCTTGAATCCCCATCAGTCCGGACACGCGCCCTTCCCGCTCCGCGACCCAGAACGAAACGCCGTGGGCGATCTCAGCCGCGAGCTCATCCTGCGCCATGTAGGGCTCATGCCAACGGTCTGCCGGTATCACCCCGCGATAGGCGCGCGCCGCGTCGTTGATGATCGCCAGCATCGCCGCGAAATCCGCGCCTTCACTTTTCCGAATCACCATGATGTCGCTAGCCCAGGCGTCGCCGCGCGGCCAGCAACAGCGCACGCGAATACAGTTTGTGAAATCCGAGCAGAAAAGTGAACGACACGCCCAGGGTGTTTTTCTCCGGCACCGCGCGCAAACGTGGGACGACGGCCGAGCCGAAGTAGAGGCGGGTGCCCGCATTGCCGGTCTCCGGGGGGGACACCATCAACCAGGAGCGGGTTCGGCCGCTGAAGTCCGCCAGGAGCAGCTGATCCTTCGCGCGGCCCTCGACCGTCCAGGCCGCAAAGGTTTCGGTGCTCCCTGCAGCGAGCCGTTTCGCGTCCAGGTCGGAGGATGGCCGCGCGACGAGCCACCGAAGTATCAGGCGCTCGACCTTGAATAGCGCCGTCGTATAGAACGCTTCGACGTACTCGGCATGCGACACCGACCGCTCGACCTGCGTCACGTAGCAATCCGCGTACGCACCGGTGCGGACGCAGCCCGCCAGGAGGGTGCCTGGAGGGATCTCGCAGCGTTTGACGGACGACATCAGGACGCCAGAGCTCGATCTCCATCCGGCATCGGAAAGGGTTCCGACGGATAGAAGAACCAGACGGTCTGTATGAGATCGGATGCCACTTCGTAAATGGCCACCGCCTCGACTGCAATTTCCCGTATTCCACGCACTCGCTCGTGATCGATCACCTTGTTGCCCAGGACGATACGGGCGAGGACGTCCGCGTGAAGCGAAGGGGAGCTGAACCGTTTCCGGTACACCTCGGCAAGTTGCGTCTTTCCGGATATGGCGGGATCGATGGACGGCATGCGAAAGATCCTGACGTCGTCCGAGTAGGTCGCGACAAATCTCTCGAGATCGCGGGCGTTGTATGCCTCGAGCTGTCGTTGGACTACGTCGGCAACGTCCACGGCGCTATCGCTCCCCTTGGCCAAACCAGACGCGGCCCCCAATATATGCCAGTCCGTTGCGGGGAGAGGACTAGAGAGCCATCACCGCCACGGGAAAGGTCGCGAGGAGAGCACTCACCCGGATCCCCGCGCGCTCCACGACGTGTTCGCGCCCGGAGAGGACGTCGCGCAACACGGTGCCGTCCTTGAAGAATGGAAGGCTCACACGCGCATCTCGCCAGATGCTATCGCCACAGGGCGCCTGCCCCGGGGTGATTCCAAGCCCGGCGATGAGCCGTGGGGCCACGGTCACGACCGATTCCCCACCGTGGCGCCGGGCGAAGGCGATCAGGTGGCGGGCATGCATTCCGGTGGTCCGCACCGCCGTGTAGCCGCCCTTGAGGAATAGCTGCTCCCGGGCCTTGCGCAGCTGCAGAAGGCGCCAGAGTACGTAGAGCTTCGCGCGGCCGTCGCCGAGGCTCTCGAGCATCGAGGCCAGCGCACCGTCGAGCGGATCTCCCAGCGCCTCGATCTCGGCGAGCATTTCGCCCCGGTGCTTGTAGTCCACCGGCCGGCGATTGTCGGGATCGACGAGTGAGAAATCCCAGATCTCGTTTCCCTGGTAGGTGTCGGGCACGCCGGGGGAGGTGAGCTTTACCGTGATCATCGACAGGCTGTTGAGGAGTCCCACCCAGGTGGCCGGCACCACTGCGGCTCGGAAATCCTGCAGGAACAGGTTTCCCGGGCGCTCGTCCAGCAGCGCGCGCACGAACGCAGTGGTGGCCGCCTCGTACGGCTCGTTCACGTTCGCCCAGCTGGTGCGCTGCTTGGCCTCGCGCGTGGCCTTCTGCATGTAGGCGACGATTCGGTCTGTATAGCCATCCAGGTCGGATCCTCTCCCACGCCACGTTCCACTCCCTGGGCGCCCGAGGCAGAGGGAGTCCTCGATGGGATAGCTTCCCAGCAGGATCTGGTAGAGCAGGTACTCGTCGTTGCGCGAAGGCGCCCGGTAGCCGTCGACCTCGGTCTTGTGCGCGGCATTCATGCGGTGCCATTTGCGCAGCTGCAGGCGCCACTCGGGCACCCGCTCGGAGATCACGTCGATGCGCGCGCGCACGTCCTCGGAGCGCTTGTTGTCGTGGGTGGAGGTGGCCAGCATGGTGTGCGGCCAGTGGCGTGCGCGGTGCGAGCTCGCGCGGTGGAAGCGCGCCGCGGGAAACCCGAACTCGTCGGGGTCGCCGCCCACGTCGTTCAGCGACACCAGCCGGTTGTAGATATAGAACGACGTGTCCTCCACGCCCTTGGCCATCACCGGCGAGGTGAGCTGCTGGAACTTGCGCGCGAACTGGCGCAGCTGCGCGGCGAGCGCGGGCGAGCGCGTCGGCAGGTCGCACGTGAGGACGTCGCGCAGGAAGTCGAAGACGCTTACGTCGGCTGCGCGGCTTTCGGAGCGCGCCCGCTGGACCGCCCACTCGATGTAGCGGCGGTCCTCGGGGCCCACGTGGTCGTCGATGTAGGTCCGGTAGACCGGGAAAGACGAGATCACGTCCGCCAGCCCCTCGCGCAGGGTGGTGAAGGTGAAGTCGCGGGTGTTCCGGTCGGCGCGCGCGATGCGCGCGAGGCGGCTGGTGAGCACGGTGAGCTCGCTCGCCAGTGCCGAGCGCAGGATGAGGCGCTTGGAGCGCAGCGCGATCTCGGGGAAGCCCGCCTCGTTGGCGATGAACGCGTTGTAGGTCCGGGTGAGCCGCGCCTGGGCGGTGGAATCCACGAAAAGCCCGTTCACCACGTTGGCGAATCGATAGCCCGTGGTGCCGTGCACCGCCCAGTCCTCGGGCAGGTTCTCGAAGGACGCGACGATCTTCTCGACCACCACATACGTCGGCTTGCCGCACGCCTCCTGCAGCCGCTGGAAGTACGCGCGCGGATCGTAGAGGCCGTCGGGATGGTCGATGCGCAGCGCCTCGACCGCCCCCTCCTTCACGAGCTTCAGGACCATTCGGTGCGTCACGTCGAACACCGCGCGGTTTTCCTGGCGTAACGCCGCGAGGTCGTTGATGTCGAAGAATCGCCGGTAGTTGATCTCGTCCTGGGCCACGCGCCAGTAGGCCAGCCGATAGGGTTGGCGCTCGAGGAGGTCGTGCAGCTCGTCGAAGCTCGCGGTGTCGTCGGCGCGGCCGTTGAGCGTGGCCACCGCCTTGTGGATCGCATCGGCCACGACGTGGTTGGCGCGCGCGAGGAGCGCGAGGCGGCCCTTGGAGACCTCCTTGTTGAGGTTGCGCTCGTCCATGCGCGCGCGCGCCGTCTCGTCGCGCCGGGGCAGACGCGCGAATCCCTCCATCAGCGAGCGCAGCGCCTGCGCCTGGTGGGCGAGCTCGTCTCCCGAGCCCTCGAGGGCGCGCACCGCGGGGGCGATGATGCGCGGGTACTGCTGGGGGTCGATCGGCAGGCGGTGCTCGAAGTACCTGATCGCGAAGGTGCCGGTCGCGGGGTCGAAGGCGAGTTGCAGCTTGCCTCCCGCGAGCTCCACGCCGTAGTGGTCGCCCAGGATCGGCAGCAGGACGCGGTTGGCGAGATGCTCCGAAGGCGGCCGCCAATCGATGTCGAAGAAATCGGCGAGCGTGGACGCCGGGCCGTTCTCGAGCAGGTCCTGCCACCATTCGTTGTCGGCGCCGAGCACCCCCATGTGGTTGGGGACGATGTCCATCACCTGCGCCATGTCGTGGCGCTTCAACTCGGCGACGAACGCGTCGAAGTCCTCGCGCGTGCCGATCTCCGGGTTCAGCTCGTCGTGGTCGATGATGTCGTAGCCGTGCTTGCTTCCCGGGCGCGCGCGCAGGAAGGGCGAGCAGTACACATGGCTCACGCCGAGCGCGGCGAGGTAGGGAACGAGGCGGGTCGCGTCGCGAAAGGTGAACTCGCCGTGCAGCTGCAGTCGATAGGTCGCGCGTGGAATGCGCGCCTGGCGGATTCGCGCCGGCACCTCGCGCCGGTTGCGCCGGCCGCCCCTCGCCTCCGCCAGCAGCCGCGCCAGGCGCCGCAGGCGCTCGTCGCGCCCCCACGCCTCGATCGGCACCGGGAGCTTGCGCCGCCAGTTGGGGTGCTCCTCGATCGTGCCGGGGAGGTTGGCCTGCTCGCGCATGCCGAGGACGTCCTCCATCTGCACCACCATCACGCTGGCGGCCGTACGCGCGAGGAAGGTCTGCACGGAGTCGCGCAACCCATCGGTCGCGGGCCCGTGGTCGGGCGTGCCGGGGTCCACCAACGCTTCGCGAACCAGTGCGTCGATCAGGGCGCGGCGCGCGCCGGCGCGTTCTTCACGTTGTTGTGCGAGCGCGGTGTCGTCGAAGTGCTTCAAAGCGTGGCGCGTGCGCAGGTCCTCGTCCTGCCACCATCCCGTGAAGGTCGGCAGGTCGTGGGTGGACCACGCGACCAGCGCGCGTTGCGGGTACTCCGAGGGCGCCTTGAACCGTGCCCCGTCGCGCTCGAAGAGGAGCAGCCGGTACGAGAGCACGTCGGCCTCGGCAAGGCGCTTGCGAAGCTCGTCTGACACGGTGCCCAGGTCCTCGCCGATCACCAGGCACCGGTTGCGGTGGCTTTCCAGCGCCACGATGCCGAGCAGGTCGTCCACCGGATAGCGCACGTAAGCACCCTGGTCGGCTTTCATGCCGGCCGGCACCCACCAAAGGCGTGCCAGGCCCATCACGTGGTCGATGCGCAGCGCCCCCGCACGCGCCATGTTGGCCCTCAGCGTCGCGATGAGGGGGCCGTATGCGGCCTCGCGCAACCGGCGCGGCGACAACGGCGGCAGGCCCCAGTCCTGTCCGGTGCGGTTGAACTCGTCGGGCGGGGCGCCGACATGCGCACCCAACGCGTAGAGGCGCTGGTTGGCCCACGCTTCCGATCCGTCGGGCGCCACCGAGATCGCCAGGTCCCCGTAAAGGCCCACCGCCATGCCGAGCTCGCGGGTGCGCGCCTGCGCCGCTGCGAGCTGGAGGTCCGCGATCCACTGCAGGTATTCATGCAGCCCGACCTTCTCGGGGTGCGCCTCGGCAAAATCGCGGACGCCCTCCGCCTCGGGGTCGCGGAAGCCTTCCGGCCAGTCGCGCCACGGCTTGCCGTGGAATTCCGCGAGGGCCTCGTGCAGCGCGTGGCGCCGAAGCTGGCCTCCGCGCGATTCGCGAAACTGCGCGAAGGCGCGTGCGCGCGGTGTGACCGCAGCGAGGTGGCGCGTGCGGAAATTCTCGTAGAGGGCGTCCAGCATCCCGCGCAGGCCGTGCGCGACGCCCGCGTAATCGACCTCGGCGCTGTTGCGCAATGCCTCGCATTGCTTGCGCCAGCGCGCCGCGAGCCCGCGGTCGGCGTGCGCGAGCTCGGCGAAATCGGGCACCGCCTCCACGTCGATGTAGAGCGGATTGAAGAAGAGCCGGCTCGAAGGGCTGTAGGGGCTCGCGTTTCCGGGATTGCGCAGCGACAGCGCGTGCAGCGGGTTGGTCCCCACGATCCCGGCGCCGCGCGCGCCCCACACCTCCGCGCACGCGCGCAGGTCGCCGAAGTGACCGATGCCGGCATTGCGCGCGCTGCGCACGCCGTAGAGCTGCACCGCGACTCCCCATACCCGGCCGCCATCGGCGAGGGCGGCCGGCAGGTAGCAGCGCTCGGGCACCACGGCGACCAGGCCGGACCCGAGCAGGGCGTCGCCCTCGATGAGCGTCACGCGGTGGTAGCCTTCGGACAGATCCGTGGGCAGCGGCAGCTCGAGCGCGCGGACCTCGAAGGCGCCGTTCACGTAGTCCTCGATGACGGTAAGCCGCACTGCGCCGAAGGCCTGCTCGCGGATCTCGCCGCCCTCGGAAGTGATGCGCCATGCAAGGTTGCGGGCGAGGGAGGCGTGCTGCAGCTGGATCCGCATGCCGCGAGCGAGCTCGCGTGCGCGCAGCACGGTCATCGCCGGCACCACGCGGCTCCACGCCTCGCGCTCGTCGCGGGCGAGCGTCTCCTCGACCGATGGGTGATCGTGGGCATCGACGCCGAGCGCCCCCAGCAATGCGCGCAGGGTGCCATCGGAGGTCGCGCGCCACTGGCCCCAGACGTCGTGGTACCCGGGCTCGATGCCGTAGAGCGTTGCGAGGCGCTCGAGCCGCTCGTCCATCAGGCGCGCTCCAGCGTCCAGACGCCGCTCCACGGGGCGAGCCGCCCGGCTGGGGCGTGCCCTTCCGTGTGCAGCGCTTCGCCCGGCGCCGCCTCGAAGGGCGCGGTGTCCCCGCTGAAATTGGCGCGCAGGTGCAGCCGCGAGCCGTCGCCCATGCTCCAATCCACCTTCACGCCCGTGGTACCGATCGCCCCGAAGGCTCCCCGCGTACCCTTCGCGAGACGCGGGGTGATCTCGCGTGCGCGCAGTTGCAGCAGGCCGCGGTAGTGCGCGAGCCAATCCGCGTGCTCACCGCGCTTGGCGTCTTCCCAGTCGAGCTTCGTGTCGAGAAAGGTCTGCTCGTCGTTCGGGTCGGGAATCGATGGGGCGCCGTCTCCCGCGAACATCTGGAAGCTCGCAAACTCGCGCCGCCGCCCGTCACGCACCGCTCGCGCGAGCTCTCCCTCGAAATCGCAAAAGTAGAGGAAGGGAGTGCGCGCTCCGAACTCCTCGCCCATGAAGATCAGCGGCACCGAGGGTGCGAGCAGCAGCACCGCGGAGGCGAGGCGGAGCGCTTCCGGCGAAGCAAGGAGCGTGAGGCGCTCCCCGAGCGCGCGGTTGCCGACCTGGTCGTGGTTCTGCAGGAACGGCACGAAGGTGTCCAGGGGCAGGTGCGCCGAGAGTTCGCCGCGCGCTTCTCCCGAACGATGCGTCGAGGGCTCGCCCTGGTAGGCGAAGCCTTCCGCCAACGTGCGTCCGAGGTGCCACGCGGGCCGGTCGGCGTAGTCGCGGTAATAGCCGTCGCGCTCCCCGGTCACGAGCACGTGGAAGGCGTGGTGGGCGTCGTCGTTCCATTGCGCCTTGGCGCAGTGGTGGGAGTCGCGCTCGAGGAGGCGCGCCTCGTTGCGGTCGTTCTCCAGGACGAGGTGCACCCTGCGGCTGCGCCCGGGGCCCGCCGCGACGGCCTCGGCGATCTCGGTCACGATGTGCTTGGACGACTCGTCGGCGATCGCGTGGATCGCGTCCATGCGCAATCCGTCGAAGCGCAGCTCCTCGATCCAGTAAAGCGCGTTGTGCACGAAGAAGTCGCGCACCGTACGCGAATCGCCGCCGTCGAAATTGATGGCCGCGCCCCACGGAGTCTGGTGCGCCGGGTTGAAGAACTGCGGCGCGTAGAGCGAGAGGTAATTTCCCTCGGGGCCGAAGTGGTTGTAGACGACGTCGAGCAGGACCATGAGCCCGCGCTGGTGCGCCGCGTCCACCAGTTGCTTGAGCTCCTCCGGCGGGCCGTAGGCCGCGTCCGGGGCGAAGGGCAGCACGCCGTCATAGCCCCAGTTGCGGCGCCCCGCGAAGTCGGCGAGCGGCATGAGCTCGATGGCGGTCACGCCGAGCCGCACCAGGTGATCGAGCTTGGCGATCGCGCCGAGGTAGGTGCCCTCGTCGGTGAAGGTGCCCACGTGCAGCTCGTACACCACCGCCTCGTGCCACGGCCGGCCGCTCCAGGAATTGTCGTGCCACTCGTAGGCGCGCGGATCTACCACGGCGCTCGGGCGGTTCACGTCGCGGGGATTGCTTCGCGAGGCGGGGTCGGGCACTGAAGCCGCGTTGTCTCCGAGCCGGAACGCGTAGGCGTCCCCCGGCTTGACTTCCGCGACCATCGCCTCGTGCCAGCCGCCTTCGCCGCGATCCATCGGGATCGATCGCGGCGTCTCCAGCCCGAGCTCCAGGCGCACCGACTCGCACGCCGGCGCCCAGAGCCGGAAGCGCGTCGCCTCCTCGGCGTACCGAGCGCCGAAGGGCATTTCGTGCCGATGCCTCATGGGCCCTTCGCGTCCAATTGGCGCAGGACCACGAGCGAGCGTCCCTGCACCGAATACTGCCCCGAAGGTTGCGGCGCGCCGGCGGGTGGCTCGCCGGTATCGAAAGCGGTGTCGACCTCGGTGCGCCACGAAAAACCGTCGGGAAGCTTGAAATCCACGGGGTCGTGGTGCGCGTTGAAGAGGACGAGGTAGCTCGAGTCCTGGAGTTGTCGGCCGCGCTCGTCGGTTTCCGGCAGCCACTCCCCGTTGAGCCACATGCCGAGGGAGCGCGCGAATTCCTTCTCCCACTCCTCGGTAGTCATCTCGGTGCCGTCGGGCTTGAGCCACGCTACGTCCTTGCGGCCCTGGTCGCCGACCGCCACGCCCTTGAAGAAGTCGCGCCGGCGGAAGATCGGATGCTCCTTGCGCAGGCGGATCATCTTCTTGGTGAAGACCAGCAGGCGCCACCGTGCGTCGTCCCAGTACCAGTCGTGCCAGTTGATCTCGTTGTCCTGGCAATAGGCGTTGTTGTTGCCCTGCTGGGTGCGTCCCACCTCGTCGCCGGCGGTGATCATCGGCACGCCCTGGGAAAGCAGCAGCGTCGCCAGGAAGTTGCGCTTCTGCTGCTCGCGAAGCCGGTTGATCTCCGGGTCGTCGGTGGGCCCCTCGACGCCGTAATTCCAGGAGAAGTTGTTGTCGGTGCCGTCGCGGCTCTCCTCGCCGTTGGCCTCGTTGTGCTTCTCGTTGTACGAGACCAGGTCGTTCAGCGTGAAGCCGTCGTGGGCGGTGATGAAGTTCACGCTCGCGCCGGGGCCGCGGTCGTTCCGGCCGAAGAGGTCGTGGGAGCCGGTGAGGCGCCGCGCGAAGTCCCCGATCAGCCCGCCGTCGCCCTTCCAGTAAGCGCGCATGGTGTCGCGGTACTGGTCGTTCCACTCCGCCCAGCCCGGCGGGAAACGGCCGACCTGGTAGCCGCCGTCGCCCAG
The DNA here is from genome assembly GCA_031381925.1 of Burkholderiales bacterium. GTDB lineage: Bacteria > Pseudomonadota > Gammaproteobacteria > Burkholderiales > Usitatibacteraceae > Usitatibacter. The sequence continues at coordinate 34,669 of JANMYH010000061.1, forward strand.
GTCCCAGGGCTCGGCGATCAGCAGCCGCGGCGAGAGCACCGGGTCCTGGCGCAGCACAGCGAAGAACGGCGCGACCACGTCGAAGCCGGGGCGGTGGCGCCCGAGCGTCGAGGCAAGGTCGAAGCGGAAGCCGTCGACGTGCATCTCGCTCACCCAGTAGCGCAGCGAGTCGACCACCATCTGCAGCACGCGGGGGTTGCGCAGGTCGAGGGAATTGCCGCAGCCGGTGAAGTCGCTGGTGCGGCGCTTGTCGTCGGCGAGCCAGTAGTAGGAGTAGTTGTCGATGCCACGGAAGGACAGCGTGGGCCCCTGCTCGTTGCCTTCCCCGGTGTGGTTGTAGACCACATCGAGGACCACCTCGAGGTTGTTCTCGTGGAGCGTCTTGACCATCGTCTTGAACTCGCGCACCGGGTCGTCGCCTCCGAAGCGGGGGTCGGGAGCGAAAAAGCCGAGCGTGTTGTAGCCCCAGTAGTTCTTGAGGCCGCGCGTGGCGAGCGCGCGGTCGTCCACGATCGCATGGACCGGAAGCAACTCGATCGTGGTGACGCCGAGCGACTTCAGGTGGTCGATGACCTGCGGGGTGCACAGGCCGCCGAACTTTCCCTGCCGCTGCGGCGGGACGTCGGGGTGCAGCCGGGTGTAGCCGCCCACGTGCATCTCGTAGATGACGCGCTCGTTAGGGCTGCGAATCGGGTGGAAGTCGCCTTCCCAGTCGAAAGTATCGTCGACCACCTGGCACCGGGGCATGGCGGGCGCGCTGTCGCGCCGGTCGTGCGACAGGTCCTCCTTCTTGTGGCCGATGGTGTAGCCGAAATGCACGTCGCTCCACTTGATGTCGCCCACGATCGCCTTGGCATAGGGATCGACCAGCAGCTTGTGCGTGTTGAAGCGGTGGCCCTGGTCGGGCGCGTAGGGCCCGTGCACGCGGTAACCGTATAGCGCACCCGCCTTCAGGCCCGGGACGTAGCCGTGCCAGACGAAGTCGGTACGCTCGCGCAGCGTGATGCGCTGCACCTCATGCTTGCCGTGCCCGTCGAAGAGGCACAGCTCGATACTTTCGGCGTGGCGCGAATAGATCGCGAAGTTGACGCCCTCGTCATCGAGGGTCGCGCCGAGGGGGTAGGGCGCGCCAGGCCAGATCTCGAGGGCGTGGTGCGGGGCGGCTTTTGTCATGTTGTTGTCAGCTCCAGGAGACCGCGCAACGGGATCTCGATCCAGTCGGGGCGATTGGCGATTTCATAGCGAAGCTCGTACAGGGCCTTTTCGATCAGGAACAGTTCCAGCAACTCGCGGAAGGCGGCCGGCTCGGCGGGCACCGATGCGAGCCCGACCGCCGCGCGGCCGTAACCCTCGAGGAAATGGTGGCGCGCGTCGCGCTCCCACTCGGCGAGCGCCTCGAGCCCGTTGCCCGAGCCGAGGTCGCGGCGCAGCCGCGCGGCGTGCGCGGCGTAGCTGAACGAGCGCACCATCCCCGCCACGTCGCGCAGCGCGGTCGATTTCGCCCGCCGCTCGCCCAGCGGGCGCGCGGGCTCGCCCTCGAAGTCGACGATGACGAAGTCGTCCTGCGCGACCAGGATCTGGCCGAGGTGCAGGTCGCCGTGGAAGCGCGTCCGGACCATTGCGTCGAGCCGGACGTTGATCGCGCGCACACGCTCGCGCAGGCGATCGCGCCTGGCCAGGAGCGGCGCCAGCGCCAGGCGCACCGCCTCGGTCATGGTGGGAAGCGCTCCTTCCACCGCGGTGAAGGTCTTGTGGATCTCGGCTTCCACGCCCGCCTTCCAGCCCGCGAGGTCGTCGGGAGTCACGGGCTCGGGATCGAACGCCGGGTCCCCGGTGACCCTGCAGAGCGCGCGGTGCATCTCGGCCACGCGGCGCCCGAGGAGCGCCATGCGACCGATGTGGAAGTCCTTGGCGATCGTCTCGGCCGACGGCTCGCCGGCCGACTTGGCGGCGGGCGTGGAGACCATGCGCCCGAGGTGCTGGCAGGTGAGCGTCCAGAGGTCTCCCTGGTTCTCGACGAATTTCTGCACCACCGCGAGCGTCGCGGGCTCCGGCGCGCCGGCCTCGATGAATTCCGCGGCACCGGCGAGCGGCGCGATGTTCGGGAAGGTCGCGCCCTGTGTCAGGAAGCGGCCCATCGCGAGCTCGGGATTCTCACCTTCGCGAAGCCGGCGGTAGCCCTTGAGGAACATGCGGTTGCCGAAGAAGACCGCCGTGTTGCTCTGCTCGAGCGCGGGCGTGCGCACCTCGCCGGCGAGCGCGTCCATGAGCGACGGGAGGAGCGCGGTGGAGGAGAAGCGCAGCCGGCCGATGCCGAGGTCGACTTCGAGGTTCTGCTCCATCGCGCGCGCCAGGTCGCGGGCGAAATCCGGGTTGGCGAACGCGGCATAGACGATTCCCACGCGGTCGCGATGCCGCACCTTGGCGAGCGCGAATGCGCCGTAGCGCTCGAAGGGGTCGTTGGTGCGCGTTTCCCAATCGAGGGCGAGCGGCAGGAAGTAGCGCTGCTTCTCGCCGGAATCGAGGGCCACGTCGACGAACGAGATCTGCCAGGTCGCCGAGGCGGCTTTCCACGGCGCGAGGAGCGTCATGCGAGCTTCCCGGATGGTCTCGTTCTTCGCGGCGAACCAGCGCCGGCCGCGCAGGTACGGCAGCAGCACCTCGTCGCGCAGGCGCTCGGCCGACACGTGCATGAAGAGCCTGGTGAGTTCGGGGGGGTTTCCGGCGCGTGCAAGCGCCTCCTGCCAGCCGCTGGCGAGGACCAGCACGGGCAGCGGCGGTGTGAGGCGCTCCTCGTGCCAGCCCGGCGGTTTCGCATCGGTCGCGAGGCGGAAGGCCATGTAGCCGTGGCCGTTCAGCGTCACGAGGTACGGGAGCTTGCCGATCGGGGGGAAGGATTCCTGCCCGAGGAGCTCCACGGGCACGCGCTTCTCGAAGCGCGCGAGGTCGAGCTCGACCGCCTGCGGGACGCGCGACAGGTTCGCCACGCACAGGATCGCCTCGTCCTCGAATTCGCGCAGGAACGCGAGCACCTTGCGATTGCCCGGCTGCAGGAACGTGATGCCGCCGCGGCCGAAGGCCCGGTAGCGCCGGCGCGTGGCGATCAGCCGGCGCGTGAAGTGCAGCGGCGACGAGGCGCTGCGCAGCTGCGCCTCGACGTTCACCGCCTCGTATCCGTACACCGCGTCCATCACCGGCGGCAGGTAGAGGCGTTGCGGGTCGGCCCGCGAGAAGCCGGCGTTGCGGTCCGGACTCCACTGCATCGGGGTGCGGACGCCGTTGCGGTCGCCGAGGTAGATGTTGTCGCCCATGCCGATCTCGTCGCCGTAGTAGAGGATCGGGGCGCCCGGCATCGTCATCAGAAGGAACGTGATGAGCTCGATCTTGGGGCGGTTCCCCTCCATGAGGGGTGCCAGGCGCCGCCGGATGCCGACGTTCACGCGCATGCGCGCGTCGGCCGCGAAGATCCGGTACATGTAGTCGCGCTCGCGGTCGGTGACCATCTCGAGGGTGAGCTCGTCGTGGTTCCTCAGGAAGATCGCCCACTGGCAGTTGGCGGGGATCGGCGGGGTCTGCTGCAGGATCTCCACCAGCGGATACCGGTCCTCCATGGCGATCGACATGTAGAGGCGCGGCATCATCGGGAAGTGGTACGCCATGTGGCACTCGTCCCCGTCCCCGTCGCCGAAGTACTGGCGCACGTCCTCGGGCCACATGTTCGCTTCCGCCAAAAGCAGCTTGCCCTTGTAGTGGCGGTCGAGGTCGGCGCGGATCTGCTTCACGATCGCGTGGGTCTCGGGCACGTTCTCGTTGCTGGTGCCCTCGCGCTCGATCAGGTACGGGATCGCGTCGAGGCGGAAGCCGTCCACGCCCATGTCGAGCCAGAAGTGCATGGTGCGCAGCACCGCGCGCAGCACGTGCGGGTTGTCGAAGTTGAGGTCGGGCTGGTGGCTGAAGAAGCGGTGCCAGTAGTGCTGCTGCGCGACCGGGTCCCACGCCCAGTTCGACGACTCGGTGTCGGTGAAGATGATGCGGGTGCCGGCGTACTTGTTGGGGTCGTCGCTCCAGACGTAGTAGTCGCGCTTGGGGCTGTCCCGGGGGGCGCGCCGTGCGGCCTGGAACCACGGATGCTGGTCCGACGTGTGGTTCACGATGAGCTCGGTAATCACCCTGAGGCCCCGCTCGTGGGCCTCGCGCACGAAGCGCTTGAAGTCCGCGCGCGTGCCGTAGGGCGGGTGCACGTCCTCGTAGTTGGCGACGTCGTAGCCGTCGTCGAGCATCGGGCTCGGATAGAACGGCATCATCCAGATGGTGTTCACGCCGAGGTCGCGGATGTAGTCGAGCTTCTCCGTAAGACCCCTGAAGTCGCCGATGCCGTCGCCGTCGGAATCGAAGTACGCCTTCACGTGCACCTGGTAGATGATCGCGTCCCGGAACCAGAACGGGTCGTCGGGCATCGCCGTCTGCAGCGCGGGATGGGCCCCGGTGGGGTGGTGGCGCGTATCCATGTCAGCTGATCACGAAGAGGTGCGCGGGCGCCGCCGCGGGGTCGAGCCGCACGAAGTTGCGCCCCGATCGCCACGAATAGGTCGCCCCGCTCAGCAGGTCACGCATCGTGAGGGTTGCCCCGGGGTCGATGCCGAGCGCCTCGCAATCGACGTCCACCCAGCCGCTTTGCACATTGCCCGCGTCGAGGTTCACCACCACGAGCACCCGGTCGGCACCCGCGTGCTTCGAGTAGCACAGCAGCTGGTCGCTGTCGGTCCGATGGAAGGCGAGGCTCCAGTCGGACTGCAGCGCGGGGTGCGTGTGCCGCGCGTCGTTGAGGTCGGTGACGAGCGGGGCGAGGCTCGCCGCGCTCGCGCGGTTCCAATGGCGCAGTTGGTACTTCTCGCTGTCCAGGTACTCCTCGGAGCCCGGCTCGCG